>DASXZO010000020.1:0-63613 GCA_036501845.1 Acidimicrobiia bacterium
TCTTACCTCTTGTTCGCTGCGCTCACGGGGCCGGTCGGCCTTCCCTCGCTGGGCGCATCGTTGCGGAGTATGCCGCTCGTCCACGCTCGGCCGGAGCGGCAACGGTATGCGGCCCCGTGGCGGTCTGGCGAAGTTGTCGGCCGACAACTTCTCTGGTTGACGCGGGGCAACGACGCCGATCCCGTTCGGGCGCACGCTGTGGAGGACAAGCCGGCACCGGGTCGGCCACATCTCCAGGGAGCACGACATGAAGGCCATCCGCATCCTCCGCAGCCTCGCCACCCTCACCGCCGCCGCCGGCCTCGTCACCGCGATCGGCGTGGGTACCGCATCGGCGGCCACCAACCAAGCGCCCGTCGGCTGCCTGGGGTGCATCACCCCGCCGGCGAACAACAACGGCGCGGTCGGTGGCACCGTGAACATGTCCACCTGCACCGCGACACCCACCATCTACGTGACCAGTGGCGTCACTGGCGAGTACGCCTCGGTCACCTCCAAGGGCAATGGCGTGTGGAGCTACTTCGCCACCAACGTCACTCCGGGAACCGCCACCGTCCATCCGTCGAACGGCTGCCCGCTCGGTCAGTGGTCGCCGGCGTCAGTGTCCACGTACGTCCCGCCGCAGATCATCGCGTCGGCACCGCAGCTCACCTACGTGATGCCCGCGCACACGAAGACCATCGACGGTTTTCTGATCGCCGCAGGTGCGCAATCGAAGTTCTCCGACCTGAAGTTGCACCTCAACGACTATGGGCCGCAGCACGGCAACAGTCACCAGGCCGAGAACACCTCGTACCTGTCGACCGGTTCGACGCACCTCACGTTCAACATCCCCGAGGTGGCGTACAACATGAAGCTCTGCAGCTCCTTCCTCTGCCCAACCTTCGGTCACGCCGACTACTACGTGAACGACATGAACCTCTCGACGACCGCGTTTGCATGGACCGACGCAGGCACGTTGCAGATGACGGCGAGCTTCGAGTCGGCCGGTAGCGAGCTGAAGGGCTTCTACACGAACGCCCTCGTGGGCGAGACCGACAGCGCAATGCCCGACGCCGACATCAACAACGCCACTGTCACCATCTCCCTCCTGCCGGTCGCCGACGGCGCCGGTGGTATCACCTTCGAAGTGTCGGGCCCACCGACCTTCCAGGGCACGATCCAGGCCGGCGGCCCGTGCTCGGTGTTCGGCTGGGACTGGTGCGACTCGCTCACCGGCTACAAGGGCACGATCTCGAGTGCCTTCTCCAACGCAGCGCTCGCAGCGCTCAACTCGAGCGCCGTGCAGCACGAGATCTCCACCCAGGTGCGCCCGATCCTGACCTCGCTGGGGATCGGCAACGTCACCGGCATCAGCGTCCAGGGCGACGACGTGGTGGTCGCCTACTCCTGAACCATCCGAGCACTGCCACGTCAACGGCGACGTGGTCGACGAGAGCGGTCGCGGCCCCAGGCTGCGACCGCTCTCTCGCGCGTGGTCAGCGGGCGCGCCGTCGCAAGGCGTCGCGGTCGAGCACGTCGATCTGGCCGCGGCGGAGTGCGACGAGCCCGTCGACTTCGGCCTGCTTCAGCACGCGGTTCACGGTCGGGCGGGTGGTGCCCGCCATCGCCGCGACGATCTCTTGGCGCACCGGCATCGCGCCGCCCTCGGCGTCGGAGAGGTACAGGTCGGCGAGCAGGTTCAGTTGCGCGAACACGCGAGATTCCACAGGGTCGAACAAGCCTGACATCGCCGAGCCCGACAAGCGCACCACTCGCGCCGCGAGGAGCTCGATGAGGAACCGCGACACGGTGGGATGCTGCGCGCTGATCTCGTCGAATTCACGCCGGTGCAGCTCGAGCGTCACCGATGGCTCCAGTGCCGTGATCGTTGCCGTCCGCCGGCCGTCGTCGCGCACCAGTGCCAGTTCGCCGAACACGTTTCCCGGGCTCTCGATGGCCAACACGACGCGATCTCCGAGCTGCGTGGCCACGCTCACCGCGAACCGACCTTCGACCACCACGTGGCACGAATCGCCCGGGTCACCCTCGTGGCACACGACGGTGCCGGCCGTGAAACGACGGCGCCGCATCGCGGCATGCACGCGCGCGCGATCGGCCTCCGGCAGCTTTGCAAACAGCGGAAAGGAGTCGAGCGGCGTCATACCTTCACGCTGCTTCGCGGCACGTTGCCCGTTGTCATACGGATTGTCATACCGATCCCCTCCCGACCGCGGCCGGCAGCATGGCCGCGAGGCCGTCGCAGCGCATTCGCTCGAGGTATGTGCGCGCTTCTTCGTCGCGATTCGACGCAAGCGCCTCGATCACTTCGAGCCACGCGCCGCGAATGGGAGCGAGCGGAGTGAGGCGACCGATCTCGTCGCGGCGACCGATCGCGGCGAGCGCGATCGCGATCTGGGCGACGTCGTGATCGGTGCCGTGGTCCCAGTCGGGCTGGCAGAAGGCGTCGAGGTAATCGTCGCAGATCCAATGGGCCGCAGGGTCGCCCTGCACCGCGCCGATGAACGCCGCTGCGGCGAGGCACGTGAGCCGAGCGTAGGGAACCGAGAGGCCGTGGTGAGCGGTGGCACTGCGCAGAGCGGCGCTGACGTCGGGCCGCGCGCTGGTGAGCTGTTCGTGCCAGAGGCGTGCACCGGTCATGAGCCAACCCGCGTCGTGATCGACCTCACCCAACCTCGTTGCAATTGCCTCGATTTCACGCCACGCCGCGCCGACGCTCGCTGCACCATCGGCGTCGAACACCGCAGCCTCGATCGCGGCGAGCGCCAGCACGAACAGCAACTCGTTGCCATCCGGGGTGTTCTGGCGCGCCCAGAGGATCGCGTCGGCGAGCAGCGCGCGGCCTGCGGCGTTCGCGCCGGCGAGATGAAGGTTGCTCGTGCTCGAGAGCGCTGCGACGGCTGCACGCGGGTGACGCCGCTCGAGCAGCACGCGGGCCGCCAACTCCGACTCGGCCGCACCGCCCGCGTCGCCGATGATGCATCGCGCTCGCCCGTACTGCACGCGCAGCAACGCCGCGGCCTCAGCGGCTCCGCACGCGTCGGCGCGCGCGATCTCGCGCGTGCAGAGCTCGATCGCCTCGCGGTAACAGCCGCGTGCATTCAAGGCAAACGCGTATGCATACGGTCCGAGCGCAGTGATCGGCCCCGGCGGCTGGTCGGACGCGAGCTCGGCCGCGCGCTGTGCATACGTCTCGGCGAGTACGGCATCGTCCATGCGCAACTCGGCGTGATCACTCAGCGCGAAGAGCACCGCGATCGCGTCACCCACATGCTCCGAACCCAAGGCCGCGTCGCACGCCGCAACCAGCGCGTCGTGGTCGCCGCGACCGTCGGCGTGACGGGCCAACTCGCGGGCCACGACGAGGCTGGCCCGGTCGCGAGGCGCCGGTGCAAGATCCAGCGCTCGATCGCTGTAGCGGATCACCGCGTTGTGGTCGTGGCGTGCCGAAGCCTGTGCCGTGGCGTCGACGAGCGCTGCCGCGGCCGCAACCCGCAGCGCGGCATCGGGCTCGTGCAGATCGCGCGCCAGGTCGAGCGCAACGACGAGATGGTGCGCGATCTGTTCGCTCAGCGCGTGCCCTGCTGCACCACGGCGCAACCACAGCGCGGCGTGTTCGTGGCCTTCGCGCCTGCGGGGACGTGGAAGCTGGCCGTAGGCAACCTCGCGCACGAGCGTGTGCGAGAACTCGAACTCGATGGTGCCTTCGATCGACGACCTGCGGCGCCGCACCACGAACTGCAGCCGCTCCAGCTCTGCGAGCGCGCGCTCGTCGTCGGCCAGCGAGGTGCCGCTGTGGTCGAGGGCGCGCACGGCCTCGAGCCACGCAATGTCGCCGAGGATCGCGGCGCGCTGCATGAACCACTTCTGCCGCGCGTCGAGACGGTCGACGCGCGCGGCAATCAGGCTCTGGACCGTCTCGGGAACCGTCTCGTCCACTCCACCCTGGGCGACCGAGCGTGCATATTCGAGCGCGAACAAGGGGTTCCCCGCCGCCTGGTGCACCAACCGACGCTCGACATCGACCGCGAGCGCCACAGTTCCGAGGCGGTCGCGCACGATCGCGGCGACATCAGCGGCCGGCAAGGGTGCGAGGTCGATGCGTTGCGCGAGCGGGCCACCATCGCCCCAATCGGGCTGCGACGCGTCGAGTTCAGGCCGGGCGGTCGTCACCACGAGCAGCGGCGCGCCAACGATGCGACTGGCGAGATCTTCGATGAGCTCCAAGAGCGCGCGGTCGGCCCAATGAATGTCGTCGAACACCAGCACCGTCGGGCTCCGCCGGGCAACCGCAGTCACGAACATGCGCCAACCCGCGATCGCGTCGCGTCGCGACTCCAGCGCAAGCTCGGCGTCGAGTCCGAGCAACACGCCGATCTGCCGGCTCACGAAGCGTCCGTCGGGACCATCGAGGCCGAGAGACGCCACCGTGCGCTCGACCTTGTTGCGCATCGCCTCCCCCGTGTCGGAGTCGAAGATGCCGCACTCCTGCTTCACGATCTGCTCGAACGCCCAGAGGCCGCCACCGTCGCCGTACGCGACCACGCGGCCGTGCCGCCACACCACGAGATCGGCCAGTGCGTCGACGCGCACTCCAAGTTCTTCGACCAGGCGGCTCTTGCCGATACCCGGCACACCCACGATCGTGAGCAGGCGCACCTCACGCGCGTGCCGGCACGCTTCGAACGCGTCGGCGAGCAACTCCGACTCGCGCTCGCGACCCAAGAGCCGGCCGTGCTCGCGCTGCTGCTCCGGCTGGCGCGACCGCGGACGCACCGCACGCGCGCAAAGCACCGGAACTGACTTGCCCTTTGCGATCACCGGCGCGGCCGTTTCGTACACGATCTCGCGCACCGTCGCCCGCTCGGTAGCCGCCGACACCAGCACGCCGTCGACTGGAGCCGCGGCCTGCAGGCGGGCCGCGGTGTTCAGCACGTCGCCCGATGCCATGCCGCGAACATCCGAGCCTGCGGCCGTGAGGTCGACGAGCGCCTCCCCCGTGGCCACACCGACGCGCACGTGGAGCTCGGCATCGAGGTCACCGACGACCGCGATGGTTTCGAGCGCCGCGCGTACGGCGCGCTCGGCGTCGTCCTCGTGCGCCATCGGCGCGCCGAATACTCCGACCACCGCGTCACCGATGAACTTCTCGACCGTGCCGCCGAAGCGTGCGAGCACGGATCGGACACTCTGGTGGTAGCGGTGGAGCAGCCGGTGGACGTCCTCGATGTCGAGCGTTTCGCCGTGGGCCGTGGAGCCGACCAGATCGACGAACACCGCGGTGACGACTTTGCGCTCCTCGCGCTGAGTCGCCGGTGCGGTAGCGGTCTGTGCGAGTGGCGCGCCGCAATCACCGCAGAATCGCTGGGCAGTGGCCGCTGCCGCACCGCACGCGCCGCACGATCCCACCGCGGGGAATGTAACCGTCCGCGCTCATGGGCGTTCCGAGCCGTTGGTCAGTCGGAGGGCAGCCGCCCGAGCACCTTGTTCATGAGCGCTCCGTCACTCGTGGCACCGTACGGCTGGCCGGTGGTGCTCGCCTCCACAAGCACCACGGTGCTCCCAAGCATCGCGGCAACGATGTCGACGTACTCGTTCACCTGTTCCTGCGGTGTGTTGAGCGTTGCGGTCAGCCGGAAGGCAACGTCGGTGCTGTGGTTCACTTGGATGTTCACCGAGCCGCCCAGATCGGCGGCAGTGACGGCACCGATCTGCACGTGTTGCTGCGCGGCGCCCGCGGCGAGCTGCGACTTGAACAGCGCCGCGAGGCACGAGGGTGCGGCGGCGCCCGAGTACGCCTCGAATCGCGGTTGCGCCGCCGCGGATGACGCGAACACGTGCACCGTGTTGACGATGTTGATGTTGCCTTCCACGAACAGGCGCTCGACTTCGCCCGGCGCGATGGTGGTGTCGACCAGATCGGGGTTGGAACCGACGCAACGGGCGAAGGCACGATTCTGGGCGGTCTGCGCGGCGGTCGGCTGCGGCGCCGCCTCCGACGTGAAGCCGGGAAGATCGGTCGCGGTCAGGGCGGCGCGCGCGGCAATCGCAGTATCCGGCGACGCGACCACCGACGTCGACCTCGACGTCGACGCCGCGACCGAGGTCGATGGGGCTGTGGCCGACGTCGTGGTGGACACTCGCGCGGTCGTCGTGGAGGCCTTCGCCGCACTCGGCTGGGACGACGAGCTACTGCACGCCGCGAGCCCGGCCGCGAGCGCCAACGCCGCACCCAGACACGCCGGGACCCGAGCCATCGGTCTCATCTCGGCCAGCCTGGCACGGAACTTTGAAAGTTACTCGCCAGTAGCCATAGACTGATGGTCCCATTTCGCACCGCGGAGGTCACCATGACCGGGTCAGTCATCGTCGGCACGGCACGCACACCGATCGGCAAGCTCTCGGGCGCGCTCGCCGGTTTCAGCGGCGCCGACCTCGGTGGTGTGGCCATCGCGGCCGCGCTCGAGCGCGCCGGTCTCACGCCCGAGCAGGTCGACTACGTGCTCATGGGCCAGGTGCTGCAGGCCGGCGCCGGCCAGATCACCGCGCGCCAGGCTGCATCGAAGGCCGGCGTGCCGATGAGCGTGCCCGCGAACACCATCAACAAGGTGTGTCTGTCGGGCATCAACGCGATCTACCTCGCCGACCAGATGATCAACGCGGGTGACGCCGACATCGTGGTGGCCGGCGGCATGGAGAGCATGACCAACGCGCCCTACCTGCTCCCCAAGGCGCGCGCCGGATACCGCATGGGCAACGGTGAGCTCGTCGACTCGATGATCAACGACGGCCTCTGGTGCGCGTTCGATGCCATCCACATGGGCGCGGGCACCGAGAAGTACACGGGCGAGATGGGCGGCATCACGCGCGAAATGCAGGACGAGCTTGCGGCCAAGAGCCACGAGCGCGCCGCCGCCGCGCAGAAGGAAGGCCGCTTCGCCGACGAGATCACGCCGGTGTCGATCCCGCAGCGCAAGGGCGATCCTGTCGTCGTCGACACCGACGAAGGCGTGCGTCCGGGAACCACGGTCGAGTCGTTGGGTGGTCTCAGGCCCGCGTTCGCCAAGGACGGCACGATCACGGCCGGCAACGCCTCGCAGATCTCCGACGGTGGCGCCGCAGTCATCGTCACGAGCAAGGCCAAGGCGGCCGAGCTCGGTCTCACGCCGCTCGCCGAGCTGGTGGGCTACGGCATGGTGGCCGGTCCCAACCCGTCGCTGCTCACCCAGCCGTCGGGTGCGATCAAGCGCGCGCTCGACAAGGCGTCGTTGAAGGTGAGCGACGTCGACCTGTTCGAGCTGAACGAGGCATTCGCTGCGGTCGGGTTGGCGTCGATGGCCGACCTCGGCATCGCTGACGACGTGGTCAACGTCAACGGCGGCGCGATCGCGCTCGGTCACCCGGTGGGCATGTCGGGCGCTCGTGTGGTGATGACGCTGATCCACGAGCTGCGTCGCCGCGGCGGCGGGCTCGGTGCTGCAGCACTGTGCGGCGGCGGCGGTCAGGGCGATGCTGCGCTCATCCGCACGCTGTAGGCACACTCGCGCGGCATAACGTCGATCGCGTGAGCGACGTCGTTGCGTTCGACGCGCGCACCGCGCAGTGTTCGGGCGCGGCGCTGGCGGCTGGCGGTTTGATGTATGCCGCAACGCCGATCCACCCACCGCTCGCGTGCCCGTTGCGCGCGCTCACCGGTATTCCGTGCCCGCTGTGCGGGATGACACGTGCGGTCGTCGCGGCGATGCGCGGCGACATCTGGGCGTCGTTACGGTTCCAGCCCGCGGGAATCGTGCTGCTGCTGATCGGGCTCTACATGCTGTCGCGCCGCAGCAGCGACCCGGTGAAGGTTCCCGTGTGGATGATCCTCACCGGCCTGGCGCTGATGTGGATCTGGAACCTGACACTCAACCCCACGTTCCACTAGTTGCACTGCCGGGCGTCGTAGACCGTCGCTATTCGACGTCTTACGACGCCCGGGTGGGCGTCATTCGCCGATCGTGTACTCGTACGGGAGCCGAGCTTCCTGGTCGCCGCTGTTGGTGGTGGGATTGAACGTGTCGATGTCGAGGAAGCCTTGCACCACTATCCCCGCGCCGGCGTTCGGTGTGATGGTCACGTTGATCGTCACTGTCTGACCGGCGGCCACGTCGACGGGCGCGGACGAGTTGCTCGGGTTCACCGCGCTCTGCCACACGTCGCCGGCTTCGCTGGTGATCGCGGAGTCAAAGGCGTTGCCCTGCACGCTCGCGGCTACAGAGGCCGTGCCCGCCGGCGCCTCCGATGGGAACGGCCCGACCTCGCTCGGAGTGACCATCCATAGACCCGGCGTCGCCTCGGGTGCCGAGTAGCTCAATGTGGGCGAGGTCGAACCAGCCGCGGCGACGCTGTCGGGACTGCCGTTGATCGCCTGCAACTCCAGGTTTATCGGCAGGCTCGCCGTGGCGGCGACGTTCAGCGTCGACGTATCGGTCGGCACGATGAACTGCGGCATGGCGCCGAACGACGGGAGATCCACCGTGGTGTTGGTGCCGGCGAGCGGCATTGTCGTCGACCGAGTGAGCCGCGGGTCCACGAAGAACAGCTTGTCGACCGGACCCGAGTTCGTGATGGTGACCGGCACGGTGATCGGCTGTCCGTCGGCCAGGATCGAAATCACGCTGTCCGGAAGCCCCCTCGCACTGATGTTCGGCGGGAACAGGTTGATCGTTCCGGTGAACGGCTCTTCGATCTTCTGACCGGGGTTGCTGTCGTGCATGGCGAGCACGAGTTTCCAGGCGCCGGCCTGCGGGTTGTGCAGCACGAACTGCATGCTCTTGCCCACAGCGCCGGTGCGGTCGACCGTCGACTGGATGTCGAGAGCCTGCTGGTTGGGATCGATCAGGAATCCGGTCACCATGTAGCCGGCGTCCGCCAAATTGACAGCGACGTTCAACTCCGGCCGGTTGGCCGGCAGGTTGAACTGGAACGTCTCGTTGTCGCCACCGAGCAGGGCCTGATTTCCGTCGCCACCGTCGAGCACACCAGAGAAAGAACCGGAACCCGAGGCCACCGGAACATTGCCCCGCAACGTGATCGGGAGACCCCCGTCGTTCGGACCGCCGGTGCCCAGATGGAGATCACCGGCGAAGTCGCCGCCGTGCGCGGGGAACCGAAGGGTGATGTTGAACGCCCCCGAAGCGCCCGCTGCGAGCGTGCGCTTTGCCGGTGTGACGGTGCCCACCGGTGTGAACGTCTGGTTCGTGAACGAGTAGACGACCTGTCCGAGAAACTGGCTGCGGTTCTGGCCGGTCCAGATCAGCGCGGTCCATGTGCCCCGCGCCGGGTCGTGCACCTGCACCTCGCCATAACCACCGCTGCCGTTTGGATGCGAGTACGCGACAAGATGGCCCGAAGGGTCGAAGAGCGTCATCTGCACCAGCGCGCCGGCGTTGTCTGCTGCGTCCCAAGTGATGCGGCCGTCGAGCTGCTTGGCACCGGCCGGCACCGTGAAGGTGTGCTCCACGTATAGCTGTGGTCCACCGACCTGATCGGGGAACGTCGGATCTGACCCCGTCAGGGTCACTGCTCCGGAGTCGGTCGACAACGGCGCGGTCTTCACGGTCTGCAACGTCGGCGTGACCGTCTGCTTGCTGGCGCCATTGTTCGTGACATTGATGGTGAACGACGTCGACGGTCCCGCAGTGCCGGTGCGCCGGAGTTCGGCATTGTCCACGAACAACGAGTGACCGACCCGGGTGGGCGTGCCGTTGACGTCGTGCAACGATTCAGCGCCTTGCACTGCCTTCAACGCGTTCACCAAACCGGAGCCTTGCTCGTTCGCCGGCGCGTCGAGATCAGTCGCGGTACTCGAGATGAGGTGGCGCACCACATCCGGCGTGGGCCTCGTGCCGTGGTGCGTGTTTTCGTACGCCTCGATCACCAGCGCGGCTACCCCCGATGCGAGCGCAGCCGATTCCCCGGTACCGCCGAACAGCTCGATGTTCGATCCCTCGCCCTGATAGTTGGTGCAGGACTCGTACATCGGGTTATTCGAGCAGTCCGCCCATCCTGCCTCACCGGGCGCGACGACGCTGACCGTGTGTCCGGGCATCGCCTGCCCGCTCGACGAGAAGGCCGAGATGTTGTTGTCGAGCCAGCCACCCGAACCAAATCGCGCACCTTCAGCACCAGTTTGCACGTAGGTCTGATACTGCGTGGTGGCACCCACCGACATCACGTTGTTCGCGACGGCCGGCGCCTGGATGTTGTTGTGGAGGCCGCCGTCACCTGTGGCCGCCACCACCGTGACCCCTGCGGCGATTGCGGCTTGGTCGACCAGCGAAATCGGGTCGGTGGCGGGATTGGGGTAGGGGTCCGAACCGATCGACTCGTCGAGCACGTCGACATGGTCGAGGCCTACTGCATAGTCGACTGCGTCGAGGATGTTCGACGTGAGCGCGGTGTTCGAGCCGTCGAACACCTGGAGTCCCACGAGCGACGCGCCGGGCGCGGCACCGAGCACGCGGATGTTGCAGCCAGCCGGGAGCGGATCGTCCGGGCTGACGAAGTTGGACACGTCGTAGGTCTGAAGGCCTTGCGACGCGATCGACGACGCTTCACCGAATCCGTCGGCTCCCGAAGTGACCGCATTGGGTCCATCGCCGCTGAAGTCTTGGTAGTCGCTGAACACGTGCGTGCCGTCGGACCGGATGAAGTCGGGGTCGTTGATGTCGACGCCGTCGGCGAGGAACCCCACCTTCACACCGGTGCCGTCGACGATGTTCTGCGCGACAGGTGCGGTCGAGCCGACCTGATCGGCCACGTTCATGAGTTGCAGCGCCTCGGGCTCCACGAGCGGCTTCGATGGGTCGGTCGGGCAGATCTGGCCGCTCCCTGTGGTGCTCACCGTCGGCGCCGCATGCGCGTTGCTCTTGCGCGCGGGGGTTGCAGTGTCGTGGAGCGATGGCGGCGTGGCGCCGGCGACGACCTCGTCGGGCACTACGGCCTGCACGGCTGTGTTGGCCTGCAGGTGCGCGATCTCAGCCGGCGTGACCGTGGCCGCGATCGCGTTGAGCGTCGAGTAGCCGTGCACGCGGGTTGCGTGCACCTGCGCGAGCTGGGTGCGGATCGGCTGTTGATCGGCAAGCACCGCCGCTGATCGCGCCGCGGTGGCGCTGCCGGCGTGGCCGAGCTGCGATTGGCGTTGATCGCGCAGGATGACGATCGAGCGTTGCGGCACGCCCTGCTCGAGCGCGGCCGCCGCGCTCGCCGAGAGTGCGCCATTCGACGGCGCGGTGCGGCTCGTGGCCGCAGACGCGACCGGAGTGACGACGGCGACTGCGAGCACCGCAGTCGCGACGACGGTGACTCGCCGGTGACCCATGTGTGTGTAGCCCCTGTCCGCCCGCTGCTCGCACAGCTTCGATCCCCCGCAGCAGCCACGCAACGAAGTGCTCAGAACTCGCTGTGTAAACGACCGTGACGGAGCCGGGCGGGCTCGAACGACGGTGCGGAGGCTCAGACGGCGCGGCGGCCGGCGAGGGCGCGACCCAGGGTCACTTCGTCGGCGTATTCGAGGTCGCCACCCACCGGCAGGCCGCTGGCGATGCGCGTGATCGTGAGGCCCACTGGCTTGAGCAGGTTCGCGAGGTAGAGCGCGGTCGCCTCACCCTCGATGTTGGGGTTGGTGGCGAGGATCACCTCGTTGATGCCTTCGTCACCGATGCGCTGCACGAGCTCGCGCACGCGCAACTGCTCGGGGCCGATGCCTTCGATCGGCGAGATCGCACCCTGGAGCACGTGATAGCGGCCGCGGAACTCAGCAGTGCGCTCAATAGCAATGATGTCGCGCGGCTCTTCGACCACACAGACGACGGCGGCATCGCGTCGTTCGTCCTTGCAGATCGCGCACAGCTCGCCTTCGGAGATATTGAAGCAGCGCCGGCAAAAGCTGATGCGCTCCTTCATCTCGTGGATCGCCTGCGCGAGCCGGTCGGCGTCGGGCTTGGGCATCTTCAGCACGTAGAACGCAATGCGCTGCGCGCTCTTGGGTCCGATTCCAGGGAGCCGGCCCAGCTCGTCGATCAGGTTTTGGACCGGGGTCTCGTAGGTGGCCATCGATCACTGACCGAGCGGTCGCTCCTCCACCACCTGCGCGCCGAACTCCGCCATGAGCAACTGCGCGGTGTCGCGCAGCGGCGGTGCGTCGCGTGCGTCGATGAGTTCGGAGAGATCGACTTCGAAGTCGTCGGGCGGGTCCTCGGCGGGTGGTTCTGCGGCGACGCGGCTCGCAGCGGGCGCGGGCTTCGCCGGGCGCTTCGACGCCGGATTCGGTGCGGGTGCGGGAGTGGGCGCCGGTTCGGTCGTTGATGCTGCCGTGGCCGTGTTGGCCGGCGCGTCGTCGGGCTCTGTCGCAGTCGCGTTGATGCGCGGCTGTAGGGCGCCGGGCGCGTCGAAGTCGTGTTCGGCGAGTTTGAACATCATCCGCCGGCCGAGATGCTTGGCGAGCTCGCCGCGGATCTCGTCGGCGTTGTTGCGGAACGGTGTTTGCACCGCGACCAGCTGCGACTTCGGCACGCCGAACACCACGGTGTCGCCGTCGAGCCCGATCGGTACGGCCGCCTGCACCATCGCGCGCGCCACATTGTTCAGCGATTCGAGGGTGTGACTCCACGCGACGATCACGTCGTCGAAATCGAGCGGCTCGCTGCTCGCCGTCGGCGCGTCGTCCGCAGGCTCGGCAGCCGCCGTGGGCGTGGTCGAAGGCGCGGCCGGCTCGTTGCGCGTGAACGCGCCGAGCGCGGCGCGGGCCGTGTCTGCAGGCTTTGCCGACTCGGCTTCCTCGGCGGTGGGTGCGCTCGGCGCCGCCGGTTTCGCGGGCGCGACTTGGCGCGGCGACGCGGCCGGCCGCTGCGGGCTGGGCTTCGGTGCCGGCGGCGCGCTCGTTCCGCCACCGCCACTGCTCCCGCTGCCACCACTTCCGCTGTTTCCGCCGTTTCCGCTGCCGCCGGAAGCAAGCTGCTCGACGCGCGCTTCGAGCCGTTCGATCCGCTCGAGCACCGCGTCGATTCCCGCACGCGCTTCGCGGCGAGCGAGACGAACGACCGCGACTTCGAGCAGGAGCCGGGGATCGGGCGCCGCCGCGCCGCGCATGTCGGCAATGGCATCGCCGAGCGTCTCGATGCCGCGCGTGAGGCGCGCCAAGCCCGACGCGGCGCCGAGCTCGTCGAGCCGATCGGCCTCCGTGCTCGGGCCGTCGTGCTCCACGCGGCCACCGCTCGCGGCGCGCACGAACGTGTCGCGCAAGGTGGTGAGCAGTTCCTCGGCGAGCTCACGCGGGTCGATGCCCGATCGCAACGCGTCTTCCACCGCGATGAGCGCACCGGCCGCATCGTCGTCGGCGATTGCCTGGAGCACCGAGACGCGACGATCGAAACGGGTGCCGCCGAACGCCGCGAGCACGGTGGAGGTGTCGACGTGGTGCTCGTCGTTGCCGGTGCCGACCGCGAGTGCCATGTCGAGTTTCGACAGCGCATCGCGTGCCGAACCCGCGCCCTGGCGAACGACCGCGTCGACCGCCTCGAGATCGATCGCGATGCCTTCGCGCTCGGCGATTTCCACCACGTGCGCGCGCAGGTCGTCGTTCGAGAGGAGGTTGAACTCGAAGTGCTGGGTGCGCGAGCGGATGGTGGGGAGCACCTTGTGCGGGTCGGTGGTGGCGAGCACGAACACCACGTGCGCCGGCGGCTCTTCGAGGGTTTTGAGGAGCGCGTTCGACGCACCGGTGCTGAGCATGTGCACCTCGTCGATCACGTACACCTTGCGCTTCCCGGTAGCCGAGAGCCCGAAGTGCACCTTGTCGACGAGATCGCGGATGGCTTGCACGCCGTTGTTCGACGCGGCGTCGAGCTCGATGAGGTCGGGGAAGGTGCCGGCCGCGACCGACACGCAGTTGTCGCAGATACCGTCGGGCTCGCCGTCGGCGCCAAGATTCAGGCAGTTCAGGGCCTTGGCGAGCAGGCGGGCCGTGGTGGTCTTGCCGGTGCCGCGGGGGCCGGAGAAGAGATAGGCGTGGCCCACACGGTCTTCGCGCAGGGCGTTGCGCAAGGCCGTGGTGACGTGCTCCTGGCCCTTCAGCTCACGGAAGAACTGTGGCCGGTACTTGCGGTAGAGCGACTGCGAGGCCACGAAGTTGCACTGTACAGGTGGGGTGCGCCAACGCTTTTGGGGACTTCTCGGCGCGCACGCCGGCCTCGAGGCGGCCCACCCAGGCGACCCGGCGGCACCCAGAAGGTTCCGCTGAGAGCTGCTTCCTTCCGGACCTGACTCGGTTCACGGGCTGCTGTCGCGCCGGACCCGGGTGAGCCACCTCGAGGCCGGCCCGCAAGCCGGTGCTCGTGCGGCGCGCAAGGCTACCGATTGCGGCGGCCGCCGCTCTCACGTCGCCGATGGGGACCACCCGTGCACTCTTCGCGTCGCGCATCCCCATCGACCGCGGCCGATACGATCGCCCGCCTCAGGAGGGATGCGAGAGCGGCCGAATCGGCACGCTTGGAAAGCGTGTGAGGTGCAAGCCTCCGTGGGTTCGAATCCCACTCCCTCCGCCAAATCGTTCTCTTTCGAACCCAGACAGAGAGAAACGACCCGGCGTGATCCAGTCCGCCGATGTTTGCGTCCGGTCAGGGCGAAGCCGTGGGGCCGATCCTTCGCCTGATCCCACCAGCGGCTGTCACGCAGCCAGGCAGGCACACCCCCGGCCCAGTCGGTGTTGTGGTGAGCCGTTGGCGCATCCTGGGTGAGGTCGACGAGCTCGACGACGTTCGTCTCTTCGGTCTGTTCCTTCTCTTCGAGGAGGTTCGCACCGAGTAGGCGATCGAACGGTTCCGCGAGGTCAGCCGTGACGATGCCTTCTTCGTCGACGAAGAACTTCTTGAAGACGGCCTGGTTGAGTTGGCGGCGTAGCGGTTCAGGTGCTTGTCGGTAGGTCGTGTCGCAGCTGGCGGCGAACCGCAGGCAGGTATCGAGGGTCTTGGTGATCTGGCCGTAGCTGATCTCCGCGGCCTCGAGCCGGGCCTCTGTGCGGTGTAGCTCGGCGGTCAGGCGGGCTTGTTCTTCACGGAAGAGGTCAATGGGCACCGAGTCGGCGTAGTAGGCGGCGAGGAGCTTCTTGCGCTGACCTTCGAGTGTCTGGAGCTGTCGCTTGGCAGATCGTCGGGTGTGCTCGGTCGATTCGTGGAGATGTGCAAGGTCCTGTTTCAGGATCGTGCCGAGCAGCTCGGCGTACTCGCGGTGCAGCCGCAGGTGGCGCCACTTGTCCTCGACCTGTTCCTCGATGGTCTCTACCTGGACGTAGCCACGCACGCAGTTGGTGAGTTTCTGATGGCGACCGACGCAGAAGAAGTACTCGTAGGTCGCGCCGTTCGCTTTGGTCTTGTGGTCGAAGCAAAGCCGGCTGCCACAGCCGCCGCAGTAGATGCTGCCCTTGAGGTAGTGCGGGTTCTTGCGTTGCTTCTCACCGAAGCGGTGCGAGTCGAGCACTGCCTGCACGCGGTACCAAACGTCGCGGTCGATGATCGGCTCGTGGTTGCCTTCGTGCTGTGCGCCGCGCCAGTTGACGAGTCCGATGTAATAGGCGTTGCGCAGCATCCGCTGCAAGCTCGCTGTGTCGTCGCTCGACGTCTGTGTCGCTCTCACCCTGTTGCTTGTCTGCTACCAGGTCTGGGTGACCACGCCCCTGCGCCGCGCGTTCGACCCGCCGACGCCTTGATCGGAGCGGATGTCGCTGGGTGTCGGGTGCGGTACGCCCGGGTACGTCCCGACCGATCGGAGGGCGTATCAGTGGAACTGAATGACATCGTGCTGCTCGGCGTGAAAGGCCTGATCGGCGGGCTCGTCGTCGTGGCCTTCGCGGTGATCGGTGAAGTGCTACGTCCGCGCGGCGTCGCCGGCGTGACCTCCGGTGCGCCGTCAGTCGCGATTGGTTCGCTGTCCGTCACGGCGATCGCAACCGGCACTGCCGCGGCAGCAAGCCAGGCGCTCGGCATGATCGCCGGAGCGTGCGCGCTCGCGGTCTGGTGCCTGTGCGGCCTCGACACGGTGAAGCGATTCGGCGCGTTGAAGGGATCGATTCTCGCGACCTTGGCGTGGTGTGCTGTAGCCGTCGGACTTTGGGGCACTGCACTGCGATGACCGCTGTCAGCGCCGATGCGACACGCCGTATCGCAACCCGTCCCGTTCGCGAGCCATTCAAGCTCGACTTCGCGAAATTGCGAGAGATGCGCGCACGGGACCTCGCGGCGCGCTTCGCGTTCGGGTTCGGCATATCCGTTGCGGCCGGGATCATCGTCCAGACCGCCGGCCCGGTGTTCGGCGGCATGTTCCTCGCCTTTCCCGCGATCTTGCCCGCGACGACGACGCTCCTCGAGCGCCGTAACGGACTCGCGCAGGCCGCAGCCGATGTACGCGGCGCGACTGTGGGCGCGCTCGGAATGGTCGCGTTCGCCTCCGTCGCGTGGGTCCTACTGCGACGTATCTCACCCGGCGCCGCGCTGGCTGCTGCGATGCTCACCTGGATCGCAACTTGCGTCGCCATCTACGCCGTCATGCGCGCAGTAGTCCACGTGCTCCACGAACACCATTACTTGCCCGAGATCCCGATCACCGAGGCAGCCGCGGTCATCGACGCGCTCGAAGCTCGCTCGCTCACGATCGCCGCAGCGGAATCGTGCACCGGTGGGCTCGTCGCGTCGTTCCTGGCGTCGGTCCCGGACGCATCGCAGGTATTTCGTGGCGCAGTCGTCGCGTACGACAACGAGGTCAAGGTGAGTCAACTCGGCGTCGACGCGACGATCATCGACCGGCATGGTCCTGTCTCGGCGGCCGTCGCGGCGGCAATGTCGCAAGGTGTTCGCGCCGCGATCCATGCCGATGTGGGTATCGGCATCACAGGCCTCACCGGATCGGCAACCGACGGAAAGCCAGCCGGTCTTACGTTCATATCCGTCACGCTGGCGCACTCCACGATCATCCGCAGGTACACCGACGACTTCGGGCCCGGACGCAACGACGAGCGCGCAGTACGCATGGCCTTCAAGCTCGTGATGGACGCACTCAGGGCAAGCACCGACGACGACCACAACGTCGCCGAAACCGTCGACCACTGACGCCGGACCGCACAGGCTTCACCTTTCGGAATCAAGCGAGGCGCGGTGGATCGCTGCCGACGCATACACCAGGAAACGGGTCGACGCTCGTGCTGCGCGGCCTCAGCGATCCCGCCAGGCGCGGCATTCCGACCAAGCTCGAGCACGGTTACGAGGACCCGTTGACCTGACGTACGGGACAGACATTCCCGTCGAGGCCACGCTCGGGTTAGACATCGCGCGGATTTGGGCATATGGCTGAACGGTTGTCGCCCACCCTCTCGGCCACCCGTTCGCTCCAGGAACCGCCTTGAACAGCAGGCCCTCCACCGTCGAGCTCACGGCCTCGCCGGCTCTGTCGGGACAGCCTCGACCGCCGCATCATCTGAGCACGGCACGGGCCTCGCCGACTTGATCCGCACATCGTTCTAAGGAGAAGTCCTATGCCACGAGCGTGGAGCGACAAGCGCGAACGTCAGTACGAGCACGTCAAGAATGGACTTCTTGAGCGTGGGGAGGCGGAAGGTACCGCCGACGAGGTCGCGGCGCGGACCGTCAACAAAGAGCGAGCCCGTGCCGGGGAATCCGAGGAGGCAAGCCGCACCTCGACCGATGACATCTCCTCCGGCCGGCGCGGCGGGCTCCGTTCGCACCGCGGGGCGGGTGGCAGGACCCGCGATCAGCTCTACAATGACGCCCGGGAGAAGAACATCCCGGGTCGCTCGAAGATGAACAAGTCGGAGCTCGAGACTGCCCTGGGTCGCTGATGGCCACCCGGAAGCAGATCGCGGCGGCCAAGCGCAACGTCAACAAGGCACGTGTCGGCGCGCAGAAGAAGCGCTCGATCGCGCATCTTCCCGCCAAGACGCGCACCGCGCTCGGCAAGCAGGGAGCAGCTGTCGCCGCCAGGAAGCGCTCGGGCGCCCGCAGCCCGAAAACCCGTGCCGAGCTCTATGCGGAAGCGAAGGCCCGTGATCTGCCGGGCCGCTCGAAGATGGGCCGAGACGAGCTTGCTCGGGCCCTCGGCCACCATTGATCCCGACCAACAAGGAGCGCGTCATGCCATCGAAGTCCGCCAACGTCAAGAACGAGAAGCAGTACGAGGCCCTCAAGGACAAGGGCATGTCGAAACAACGGGCCGCCAAGATCGCCAACTCGACCGACGCGTCCAAGCACGGCGGCAAGAAGTCCCACAGCGGCTCGGGCAAGTCGAACCAGGGTGGGACGACGGCACAGCACAAAGCCGCGGGCCGCAAGGGTGGCACGGCTGCCGCCAAGAAATCCTGACCGCTATCCACGAGGGAGACGTGACATGACGACTGCCCGAGAAATCATGACCGCTGACGTCGCCTATTGCCCGGACGACACCACCGCGGCCGACGCGGCGCGCCGGATGGCCGACAACGACATCGGTGCGGTCCCGGTCTGCGACGCCGACGGCCGCCTCGCCGGTGTTATCACTGACCGAGACCTCGCCGTCAAGATCGTCGCTGCAGGCCGCGACCCCGAATCGGTCCATCTGGGTGAGCTCCTCGACGGCGGAGAGGTCGTCACCATTGGCGCCGACGACAGCGTCGAGGAGACGATCCGGACCATGAAGGACCATGCCGTGCGTCGCCTGCCCGTCATCGACGGAACCGCGCTCGTCGGAATGGTCAGCCAAGCCGACATCGCCCGAGCAATGCCCGACGCGAAGATCGGCGACCTCGTCGACGCCATCTCCAGCGCGCCTCCGAACGGATGACACCACAACGCAGCGCTGGTGGATTTTATCCTGAAGCAACTGCGGGTACGAGTCCACATCGAAGACCTGCCCGCGGCAACGCTCTCCTGCGACTTCTGGCTGGAAAGGGGCTGCAAGCCGCCTGAAATGTTGTGAAGTTCGGCCTTTCCTGCGAACCAGCCAATCAGTAGGATTTGTGCCCGCGGTTAGACAGCAGCCGTTCACTCCCTAGAACCCGGAGGCGAACGTGCTGGCACGAGACGGCACTAGGACACCGAGCGAGTCTCTCGATCTCGTCGTGAAGATCCCTTGCCCCGTCTGTGGCGCTCTCTTGAGCGCGGACGGCAGCGGCATCTCACAGGCCATTCATGACAGCAGCGGCGGACAACGCGCCTGGGTGCTGACCATGGACGGCAAAGAGGCGCATCGCTGCCCGCTCCCCGCCTAACGGCGCGACGCGCGGCGTGTGACAGGACAGCACACTCACCGGTGACCCTTCGTCGGCACCGCCCGTGCCTTCGAACTCACCTCCGGGTTCGCCCAAAGCTGCGCAGCCATCACTCACGCAACGGCCTGGATGGAGCGGTCAGCGGGACCCTGCGTCGGGGAGTTCGCCGGTGTCTGCCACATGCTGGGCGACATCCCGAAGTTTCATATTGAGCTGCTGCGACCTGCGGCGCAGGCTATCGAAGGCATGGTCGAGCGTGACTTTGTCCGTGGTGGCGATGATGCCCTTCGCTTCGCCGATCAGCTCGCGGCTCTCGAGCGCGGCCATCAGGTTTTGGGTCAGGGCGTAGGTTTTCCAGTAGACCTCGGCGTTGCTGACCGCGACGGCTGCCTGTTCAGCGAACAGACGCGCCAGGTCAACGTCGGCCTCGCTCAGGACGAGTGGCGTCGAGGAGTAAAGGTTCATCGCGCCGACGGTTTCACTGTCGAGGCGCATCGGCAACGACAGTGAACTAACAATCCCGTGTTGCGCGGCAGCCTCAGCGAAGTGCGGCCATTGTTCATTGTGTTCAGCGATCGTCTCGAGGCGCACGATCTCGCCGGTCCGATACGCAGCGAGGCACGGGCCGTCGTCAGCCTCGTATTGCGCGGTATCGAGCGGGAGTGCCGCGTCGCCGTAAAACGCTGCTGTTGTGGGACCGTCCCCGCGTTGCAGGGTCACTCCAGCGTTGTCCGCGCCGACCGGGCTTTGGCAGGCGATGTACGCGACGCGCGCCAACGTGTCGTGCAGGCTTTCTTCGCTGACCATGGACTGGTTCAGCGCGACGAGGAGCTCGGCGAACCCGTCGGGGTACTCGGCCATGACATGCCTCTCTGGCGGAGGCAGTCGAGTCCCTGCGCGTTCAAGGTGGGCCGACCCCGGTATCGATCCAGACTAGCAGCAGCCTCGCGCCGGCTTGTTCCGCCAGCAGCGTCGCCATATCTTTGGTACGCGGTTAGACAGCCAGCCGTTGCTTTCCTTGCACCTGACCGGAGGCAACGTCGTGGCGTCCGTCGCCGAACTTCGGCAGAGTTGGTTTCGCTCCGACGCGTCGGCGCCGACCTGCCCGATCTGCAAAGCGATTCCCGCGTTCGAAGGCATCTCTCTCACTCGTGCGGAATATGACCCGCTTGCGTCCTGCACTGGTGGAGCCTGGACTGCACGCGGCGGCAAGCGCTCACACCGCTGCGAATCGACGACGCTGCTCAAGCCGGTCGACAATGCTCGCCCACGGTCGACATGAACCGCAGCACGCCGCAAGGCCGTGACGGAGACATCACCACGCGCGCTTCCGGACACGATGCGAAGCATGACGGCGAGACGCCGGCTCGATCGGGAGCACTGGGCGCCTTCTCGTACAAGACGAGCGTCGAGGCGAACAAGATGATCGTCGAGCTCCAGGGCGAGGTCGACGTAGCGGCAACCGCTGAACTGCGCGATCTCTTGCGCGACGCACTCGCGCAGGCCACGGACGTGGTCGTCGATCTCGCCGCGGTTGGCTTCATCGACTCCTCCGGTATCGGCGCGCTCATCGCCGCCAACGCATACACCGAGGAAAACGGGTCGACGCTCGCGCTGCGCGGCCTCAGCGCCCCCGCCAAACGCGTCATCCAGATCCTCGGTCTCGAACAGACGCTGACCATCCGAACGTGACCAAACGACACGACGCGCCCGCAGCGTGCTCACGTCTGAAGAGCAGCGACAGTGAACCAAACGGTGATGCCGGCGTCCTGGCGGCTGATACCCCAGTTATGTGCGAGTTCTTCGACCAGTTTGAGGCCCCACCCACCAATCTGATTTGGGTCGCGTGCTCGTATGCCCGGCGGTGGACCACCGTCGATGACCTCGACACACAGCAGCGGCGCTTGCCACGAGACCCGCACCGTGTAGGGCTCGCCCCATACAGCACGGCGTTAGTTGCGAGCTCCGACACCAGCAACCTCGCGACCTCGGCAGCCTCCTGTCCGACGACATCCACCGCAAGTCGCTCGATCTCGAGGCGCGCCAAACCGACCGAATCAGGAGAAGGCTCGAGCGTTAGCTCCACGATCGGCCAGTCGTGCATCTTGACCGCTCCGATCGAGGGGCGCTGCCGCAGATTCGTGCGGTACCCAGTGCCGCGTGGCGTCGAACGTCGAGTAGCCGATCGATGAGTAGGGATGGACTCGGCCCTAGCGTGCTGAATGCGACCCCGGCGCCCTAGCTCCCTTGTCCGATTCGTCCAGATCTGAGACAATCTCACCGGCGAGCACGTCTCTGACCGGGGGCGACAAGTTCGAAAGAGATCCCACAAGGCCCGCAAATTCTGGAGGCCGAAATCGTGCCGTACACCTATCCGATCGAACCGAGCGACGTTCGAGGACCGAGCCGGCCAATTCGTGGCCTTCGGCGTACCCGCTGTCGATGTGGAGCGAATGCGTTCGACCATTACCGACATGTGGCTCGACGGCCCGGGCGGTTGGGTCTACGAGTGGTCGGCGCTGGGCCGCGAATACGCCGAGAAAGGCGAGCACTATCTGGCGTCTTTGGTGTACGGCTGCGCCAAGTTCCCGTGTCTGGCCCACGAGCCGCGCGCGGTAGCCCTCACGAAGCAGGTCGAGGAGTTTTTGGCCGCGTCCGCAACGTTCCCTTTGCACTTCGAACGCCGAGTTCTCGACGTTCCCTACCGCGGAGCACACGTCGAGGTTCCGGTGCACATCTACTCGGCGACCGGGGAATACGAGCGCCGGTGCTGCTGATGTCCGCCGGTGTGGACACCTGGAAGATGGACATCCACGGGATGATCCTCGCCGCAGCGCAACACACCGGTGCGACGGTGGTCGCCTTCGATATGCCTGGCACGGGCGAAACCGCGCACGTGCCACTCAACGCTGACAGCGACGAGGTAGTCCTGGGCCTCGTTGACGCGGCGCGGAACATTGGGAACGGAATCGTCGGCGTCATCGCCTTCTCGTTCGGAGGCAACTTCGCTGCCATGGTCGGATTGCGCGGCGTGGTGAACGCGGCGGTGAACGACGGAGGCCCGGTGAAGGACAGCTTCACTGCCGAGCACCTCGGTCGGCTCCCCTTCGGCATGTTCGACATCGTGGGCAACGCCATCGGTTTCGACTCGCAGCCGAGCCTCGACGAACTCACCTCCGCCGGCGCAGAACTTTCGCGCGCCAAGCTGTTGGAGCAGCGTGCGAATGGCCCGATGTTCGTCATCAACGGCGCCGACGACTACTTCGTCCCCCAATCCGACACGCTGGTGTTCGAAGGACGCCCCGACACCGAAGTCCACCTCATTGAGGGAACGGGCCACGTCTGCCTATCGAAGCTCGACATCGTGCTCCCGATGATGCTCGGCTGGCTACGCGAACGGCTCGCCGGGAACGCCTCGCCGTAGTGCGATGGATCACTGCCAAAGCCGAGGCACGGGGTTGACGATGGACGTAGCGGACGCAACACGTGCGACCGCTGCCGCTACGTCGATCGCCTCGGCGCTGGGACTGGCTGTCGACGACGCGGTCGTGCTTCAGAACTCGAACAAGCTCGCGCTGCGCCTCCTGCCCTGTGACGTGATGGCCCGCGTGGCGCCCGCGGCCCAGCAGTGTGCAGCATTCGAAGTCGAGCTGGCGCAACGGCTGGCCGACACCGACAGCCCGGTGGCTCGGCTGGACCCGCGCGTGGAGCCTCGCCCTACGGGCGCGACGGCTTCGTGGTCACGCTGTGGACCTACTACGAACCCGCGACCCAGCGAGAGGTCGGCGCAGCCGACCACGCGCACGCGCTCGAGCGGCTGCATGCCGGCATGCGGAACCTCGAGGACGCGATCGCGCCACACTTCACGGACCGAGTCGCCGAGGCCGAACAACTCGTTGCGAACCGCGACGACACACCCGACCTCGACGACGCCGATCGTGCGCTCATCGCCGACACGCTGCAACGCCAGCGGCAAGCGATCGTCGACCGCTGCGCCGCCGAGCAGTTGCTGCACGGCGAACCGCATCCCGGCAATGCGCTGAGCACGAAGCACGGGCTTCTGTTCATCGACCTCGAGACCTGTTGCCGCGGGCCGATCGAATTCGACATCGCCCACGCGCCGGACGGGGTCAGCCCGCTGTCTCGCATCGCCGATCAGGAACTCGTCCGCGAGTGCCGGATCCTCATGCTCGCGATGGTCGCCGCATGGCGCTGGGATCGAACCGACGAGTTCCCGGAGCGCGAGCGAGCGCGCCGCGACTACGTCAACGCCCTACGCGCCTGCAGCTCATGAGGTCGGGAGCGCCGACACAGTGGCACCCGGATCGATGTAGTAGTTGCCGAGCGGCAGGTTCGTGTCATGCTCGCAGACCAACCCGACGTTCGAACCCGCCGGCGGTGTGATCACGGCCCGGTTACTGATCGTCTGCACGTCCTGTCCCGGAGCCGAGTTCAACGACGTGGCCGAGGAGGCGACCGTGACGGTGTAGGTGGTGTCGTTCGTCGCGATGACGAAGCAACGGAAGATGTCGCTGGCGTGCGCCGGTCCGAAGTCGACGACCGTTGCGTTCCACGTGACGAGCTGCTTGCCGGCTGGTACGAACATCTGGAGAATCGCGGATTTGGAACCTCCTCCATCGCCCAACGCGCCTTGACTCACGGAGGTGGTCGACGCCAGCTTCGGCGCGGCAGTTGCAGCACCCTTCTGCGCGAGTACCGCCCACTTGGCGGTGTTCGTCGGCACGACGGCGGAGCTCGCGGCGGTCGCGAGGTAGCTCGAACCCTGATACGCGACCGCGTCGTTCACCGCATACGCGGTTCCACTCGCCCACGTGCCGCGCCAGTTGACGCCGCGCTGATTCCACGTGATCGTCTGCTCTGTCGCCTTGCATTTCACGCCGGCCTGCGCGTCGATCACGCGCAGCGCACCCTTCGTCGCGGCCGCAGTGCTCACGCAGCCCGTGAACACGCCGCCCGGACTGGTCGGGATCGCGGCCCAAGCACCGGCGACACCAGCGATCGCCGCGGCGACAATGAGGACAACGACGAACGACTTGCGCATGCCCAGTTCTCCGATCCGACCGATTCCCGCACAGTCTGTGTGTCAGTCGCGTCGCACGGCAAAGGCGGAGGTCGGCGTCGCGCCAGAGACATCGCTTCGTTGACCATGCGGTGGCGACACCTTGACGACGCCAAGCCTCGCGAACATCGAGCTCGTGCAGGTAGGTGGTCAAGCGGCCGCTCGGCGCCCGCATTTGAAACCCCCACGCGAGACCGACCGGTACTCCGTCGACGTAGGCGGTCTCGAGATACGTCGCGGTGCGTGCCGTGCCGAAGGATGACTTGTGTCCCTTCAGTACCTCTGTCAGGTACTGGCGGGGCCAAGGTGCGCCGTATCGAGGCAAGAATGCCGCATGACCCGGCGGCGTGGACGCGCGAGCAAGGCGCGAACCTTTTGGGCGCTCATCGCTTGTGCCGCCGGCTCGGTGGCGGTGAGCGGGTACGGCGCAGCCGCGCACGCGGCCGCAACCAACACCGCGTGGACCTGCCCGAGCGCGCCTTTCGGCAATCCCGTCCCGAGTGGCGCCGCCATCACACGCCTTCCCGATGCCCTGCCCAACGACGCCTACAACAATTACGGCACGCTCGACGCCAACGTGGAAGGCCCGGTGTGGCGCAACGGGTCGCTCTACGTCTCAGAGTTCGGCGGTGGACCGAACCCCGAGCAGTCGCGCATCGTGAAGATCACGAACGGCATCGGCACGGTGTTCAATGCGACTGCGGGCACCAACGGTCTGGCCGTCGGCCCGGCAGGCGCGCTGTACGGCGCGAGCCAGACGGCCGGTGGCATCGTGCGCTTCGCCGGACCGAGCGATCCCGCCGCCGTGGTGGCCGGCAAGTTCCTCGGCCAGCGCTTCAACTCTCCGAACGACCTCACTATCCGCAACGACGGCACGATCTACTTCACCGACCCCACCTACCAAGCGCCGCAACCCGCACCACAGGCGCGCACACGCGTGTACCGCGTCGCGCCGCAGACGCACGCGGTCAGCGTGATCGACGATAACAAGGTGCAGCCCAACGGCATCACGTTGTCACCCGACGAGAAATCGCTGTACCTCGCGACCACGAACGGCTTGTACAAGTACGCAGTTGCAGCCAACGGCAGCGTCGGGACAGCCGTGCGTTTCGCGAGCCAGGTACCCGCAGGCGACGGCATGGCGGTCGACTGCGCCGGCAATCTCTACGTGGCCGACACCAACGTGGTCGTCGTCGCACCCGGAGGCCGGACGATTGCCCAACTGCGGATGCCTGCGGGCGGAGAAACGGTGACCAACGTCGCGTTCGGCGGCAGCGATCACCGAACGCTGTTCATCACCGCCATGGGCCCGGGCAACGCGCGCGGCGTGTACCAAGTGAAGCTGAAGGTTCCGGGCCTCCCCTACTAGCGGCGTCGGGCTCGGAGCACCACGTCGGCGATGTGCGCAGTACCGGGCGGCGGGTCGACGCGGGGTTCGATCGCGTGGCGTTCGACGGTGAAGTGCTCGCCGAGCAGCGCGACAAGTTCGTCGATGCCCACATAGGAGTCGGGGTCGACGCCACGCGACTTCATGTGCTCGCGGTGTTCATGGTCGAGGTCGTGGTATACGGCGAGGAGTACGCCGCCGGAGCAGAGCGCGCCGAGCAGGCGTTGCATCGCGGCTTCACCTGCGGCTTTCGGCAGCGCCGGATACTGCAGTGACACGAGGTCGAACATTCCCGCCGGCCACGCGGTTGCCAACGCGTCGCCGCTGATCCATTCGATGGTCGCGCCGTGTTGATCGGCCGCCTCGCGCGCTCGCCGGATCGCGACGTCGGAGACGTCGATCGCGGTGACCGTCCAGCCTTGGCGCGCGAGCCAGATTGCATCCGCGCCCTCGCCGCAACCGACGTCGAGTGCTCGGCCGGGGGCGAGGTCGCCGACCTCGACCACGAGCCGTCCGTTCGGCCGCCCACTCCACATCGGCCCGTCGCCCTCGGTGTAGCGAGCGTCCCACTCCGCGGCCAGCGTCGGCTCGCCCGACCCCGACGCAGGGTGTTCGTGTTCATGAGGTTCGTGCTGCACGTTGTCGCACCGTAGGCGGCAACGCGTCGCGGCTCAGGCCGACGCGCGCCGCGATTTCGAGCTCTGTTGCAGTGCTGCGGTCAAACGGGCCGCGGGTTGCGGCCGCGCGAAGAGGAAGCCCTGCGCGAAGTCGGCACCGAGGGCACGGAGATGCCGGTGCTGTGCGGGTGTTTCCACGCCTTCGGCCACCGTGGTGATGTCGAGTGCATGCGCGAGCTCGATGATGGCGTGCACGATGGCGCGGTCGACAGGGTCGTTCCCCAACCCGGCCACGAACGACTGGTCGACCTTCACCGTGTCGACCGGGAACTGCTTCAGATACGCGAGCGACGAGTAGCCGGTGCCGAAGTCGTCGATGGCGAGCTTGAGGCCGAGCGCGTGCAGCTCGCGCAACGTGTGCGCTGCGGTTTCGGGATCGCGCATCAGGATGCTCTCGGTGATCTCGAGCCCGATCTGCATGCGTTCCGGATCGACCGCCGACTCCGACAAGATGCGCGCAACTTTCGCGACGAAGTTCGACTGGGCGAGTTGCCGCGCGGAGATGTTCAGTGCAAGTTCGATCGGAGCGTCGAGCAGCGGTTCCCATTCCCGGGCTTGGCGGCACACCTCTTCGAGCACCCACTCACCGATGCCCACGATGAGGCCCGAGGCCTCCGCAATGGGAATGAACTCGGCGGGCGACAGGAGCCCTCGTTTCGGGTGCTGCCACCGAAGGAGCGCCTCGACACCGACGATCGCTTCGGTCGTCACGTCGATGACGGGCTGGTAGAAGAGGCGTAGTTCGCCCCGCTGCACTGCGTGACGCAGATCGGTCTCGAGGCGCAGCCCGGTCGTCACCTGCTGACGCATGTGCTCGTCGAAGATCACGAACCGGCCTCGATCCGTGGTCTTCGAGTGATACATCGCCACGTCGGCCGCGGCGATCAGCGCGTCGGCATCGGTGTCACTGCCCGGCTCGCAGACGACGGCTCCGATGCTGGCCGACACGAACACGCTGTCGCCTGCGAGTTCGAACGGCTCTGCAAGCGCGTCGCAGAGGCGCTGCGCGAGCACGGCCGCTTGGGCCCGGCCGTCGAGGCTCTCGCACACGATCACGAACTCGTCGCCGGCAAGCCGAGCAACCGTGTCGCTCGGCCGCACCAGCTCGGACGCACGGTGAGCGAACGCCACGAGGAGCTCGTCGCCGGCATCGTGCCCGAGACTGTCGTTGATGCGCTTGAAGCCGTCGAGATCGGCGAACAACACGCCGACGCCTTCGCGGTCGCGACGGCTCAGTGCGCGCCGCAGATTCTCCATCAGCAGCGCCCGATTGGGCAGGCCAGTGAGCGAGTCGTGCAAGGCTTGATGCTCGAGGTCGTCCTCGGCCTGCTTGCGCGTCGTGATGTCGCGAGCGAACGCGAAGTAGCTCCAGGCGCCGACTTCGTTCAGCGCCCAGAGCGGGATCTCGATCGGCAACTCGTGACCGTCACGGTGGCGGGCGGGCAGCTCCAGTCGATTCCCGAGCACCTGCGCCTTCCCGGTCTGGCGAAATCGTGCCATGCCGGCGTTGTGTGCATCGCGCAGCGACGGCGGGACGATCACGTCGGCGACAAGCAGCCCATCGACCTCATCGCGGCTCCAACCGAACGTGTACTCGGCTGCGGCGTTCCAGCCCGTGATGCGCCCCTCGGCGTCGGTGGCGATGAACGCGTCGGCCGCGTTGTCGAGCACGTCGCGAATGCGGCGCTCCTCGGCCTCGAGCGCGGCAGCCGCGGCGTCGCGCTCGAAGACCCGGCCGAGTTGCACCCCCACATTCGCCATCACGTCCAACAAAGCAGGCTGCGGGGCTTCGATCGTGGCCGAGTAGAACTCGAGTACGCCGACCACGTCGGGACCGGCGTACACCGGGAACGCGAAGCCGCTCTTCAGCCCGGCCGCGGTGGCCGCCTGGAAACGCGGGAAGTTCCCGTCGGCCACGAGGTCGGCGATCCACGCCGGCTTGCGGGTTGCCAGCACGCGGCCTGGCAAGCCGACGCCGGCCTGCAGGTGCGCCGCTGACGTCGCGCTCACGAACGCATCGGCATCGAATCCGGCGGCGACGTACCAGATGCCGCCCGACCGCAGCTCGCCATCGGGCTCGCGCCGGAGCGCGTGACCGACCGGCCAACCGGTGTGCGCGCACACCCGCGCGACCGCGAGTTGCAAAGCGGCATCAGCACAGGTCGCTTCGTTCGCCGCGACCGCCACTTCCTCCAGCAGCCCGGAGGAAGCCGGCACGTCGCACCGCAATCGTCGGCTCGGTCGTGTCTCGATCCGCAGCGACGTTCGTCACGACACGCATGATCGGAAACCACCGAACCGAGCTGAACCCGCGCCGGCGCAGCGTTGAGCGGTCGGAGGGAAGGTGACGGCGCTCGACCGTCTGGTTACACGCGTCCCGCGAGCTCGGCGACGACCGGCGCGAACGCTTCCATGGCATCGTCGGGCACGACTGTGTAGGTGAAGCCCCAACGCTCGCGCCGGCGCATCAACGTGTCGACGAGATCGTCGATTGTGCCGATCAGCGTCAGCGGAATGTCGCGCGCGTCATCGGGACCGGGGCCGAACGCCGGCGCCAACGCGCTCAACATCGTGTCGCGCTCCCCTGTCGTTGCTGTGACCCTCACGAACGCGCAGTGGCACTGCAACTCGATCTCGTCGGTGCGGCCACACGCGGCCGCAGCTGCACGTACCCATTCGAGCTTCTCGTCGAAGGCTCGTGGGCTCGCGGTGACCGCGACCGAGGCGTCGAGCCGGCCGCTCGTCATCGTGGCGTTCACCGCCACGATGTCGGCGGTGCGTGCCGCGATCGTGAGCATGCGCCGGCCACCGCCGCCGATGCAGAGCGTGGGACCGCCTGGAGTGTGCGGCGCGGGAGTGCCGATGGCGCCGTCGATGCGGTAGTGCTTGCCCGCGAACTGCACCGGCTCGGTCGAACGCCACAGCGCACGCATCACGTCGATCGCCTCGACCATGCGATCGATGCGCGTGCCCGGCGTGTCGTAGGCAATGCCCGCTTCGCCGTAATCGCTGCGTTTCCAGCCCGCACCCATGCCCGCCTCGACGCGCCCACCGGTGAGCAGGTCGAGTGTGGCGAGCTCCTTGGCGAGCACCACGGGATGCCGGTAGTCATTGTCGAACACGAGCGTGCCGACTGCGAGCTGTTCGGTGACTGCGGCGGCCGTCGCGAGCGCGGTGAGGGGCGCGAGTTGGTCCTGGAAATGATCGGGCATCAGCAACGCCGAATACCCGAGGGCTTCAGCACGCTGGGCGCGAGCGCGCCACGACGCCGCGTCGGGCACCTTCGACGTGATCACCGCGAAGCGAAACGGCCGGGTCATCACGCCACCACGCCGGCACGCTCGAGCCCGGGCCGACCAAGAACGGCGCGGGTCGCGTCGGCGCTTCGCCGCGCCGCGTCCATCGCACCACGCGCGTGCAGCGCATCGGAGAACACCTCCACACCGATCGGTGCCACCGCACCGATCGCGCGCAGCGCGCCGACCAACTCCGCGAGATCGATCGCGCCTTCGCCGGGAAGCAGTCGCTCGTGCAGCGACGCCGACATCAGGTTTGCCTCGGGCCGCGCTGGCGCGTCGTTCAATTGGATGCCGAGCACCTTCTCACCAGGGAGCGTGCGCAGCGTCGCGACATCGCACGGCGTGGCGCAGCGGAACCAGTGCCACGCGTCGATCGCGATGCCTCCGTTCGCACGATCGGCGAGCCGCACGATCTCCCACGCAGTGGCGAGGTCCGGCACACGCGACCAGGGCAAGAACTCCAGGTGCACGAGGAGGCCATGCTCGGCGGCCCGATCACAGAGTGCGGCATACGCCTCGGCGGCGTCGTCGACGCCCCAACTCCCGCCGAGCACGTCGGCGGCGTTGATCGAGCGCGCCCCGAGCGCGTCGGCCACGGCGAGCATCTCGGTCTCGCCGTAACGGAACACATCCATCGTGTCGATGGCCACGAGCGATTCGACGTCGACGTCGGCGATACCCGGCGTCCACCACCACGCGGGGTCGAGCTCGGCGATTGCGAGGCCGTGGTGGTCGAGCTGGGCGCGCAGGTCGGCGTCGCTCCACCCGTCGCGCCGCGCCGCGTCGTAGTCGCGTGCCCACACCGACAAGCCTGCGAACCCCGCGCTCGACGCGGCTGCGAGCCGTTCCTTCCACGGCGTGTCGCGCGGCAGCGTGCCGGCGCACAGGACCAGGTCGTCGGAGCCGAGCATCATCGTGGTGGGCCGTATTGTCTCGTTCCCTGGGTGATCGAGGCAAGGGAGAGCTCTCCATGGCCGGCGGACCGCGTTTCACACACCTCGACGACGGCACCTGGCAAGAGTGTCGGCGCCAGCAACACGGCGACCACACCGCGTCGGTGTGGGAACGGTGGCTCGAGTTCTCGCCGCGTTACCTGTCGCTCTACGCGCGCTGGGATCCGGGCATGATCGTGCGGCCGCACGGCCACAACAGCGACCACATCGTGTTCGTGATCGACGGCGACATGACGTGTGGCGACGTGCACTGCACAGCAGGCACACACATTGCGCTCGACCACGGTGACACGTTCGGACCATTCGTCGCCGGGCCGAACGGGGTCGTTCTGTTCGAGGTGATGATGGGCGACCCGCGATCGTTCCCGGCTGACGAAGAGGGCTACGCGAGCTTTCTCGCCGAGCGCGACGTGCAGCAACTGCCGAACCCGCCCATCGACCTTCCCGATCATCTCGAAGACGCGCGCAACTGACGCCGCACCGTTCGCGCGCACGTAGCGCGCGCGAACGGCAACCTGTCAGATTGCACATTCGATCGCGCGCTTTTGGCTTGCAGTCGCGACGCGCCTGATCGATGATCGACGCAATCTTTCTTGGTGGGAAGGTTCGCAGTGAGGATGCGGGCATCGTCTTCGCGACACGCGCGCGTACGCGTTCTCAACGGGCTTGTGGATCACGACTCCGAGAGTGACAAGTCGAATCCAACAACACCCGTCGAAGGAGACGAGACCATGGCCACGACACTGCGCTTCGGCAAGCAGCCGAAGCTTTCCGACTACCGCACGCTGCGATTCAAGGACTACCTCACCGATCAGCTCGCCGCCCCGCCCGCCACATTCGACGTGCTGGCGAACGCGCTGAGCAAGCTCAGCAAGACCGACGCCGATGTCCCCACGCTGTTCCCGATGGACGGCAACGACCAATACGGCGACTGCACGATCGCCGCGGTCGCGCACGCCATCACGATCTACGAGGGGCTCGTCGGCAAAGCGCACGTGATGCCGGCCAAGTCGGTGGAGAAGACCTACTTCCACCTGAGCGGCGGCGGCGACACCGGCCTCAACGAGCTGAACGTCCTCAACTACTGGCAGTCGCACATGGTCGGCCGCGAGAAGATCCTCGCCTACACGAAGGTCGACCCGAAGGACCACAACCACGTGAAGCAGGCGATGGGGCTCTTCGGCGGCGTGTACCTCGGCTTCCAGTGCCAAGAGAACTGCATCGACGATTTCAACAACCACGTCACGTGGACGCCAGGAACGCTCACGAACGACGGCCACGCGGTCTACGCCGTGGCGTACGACGCCGACACCGTGACCGTGCTCACGTGGGGCTCGACGCAGAAGGGCACGTGGGCCTGGTGGGACGAGTGCGTCGACGAGGCGTACGCGATCTTGCCGCCCGACGCCGAGAAGCCCGGATTCGCGCCCGGCTACAACTTCCAACAGCTGAAGCAAGACCTCGACGGCGTCGCCAACTGATCACCACCAGCGCCGCGCCGGAGTCGTGGTGTGCGGTCGATGCTGGCGCCGGGTCAGTCGGGCTCGTCCTCCCACGACAGCCCGACGGCGCGAAACAGCGACCGCATGAAGGCAATCTCGTCCTTCGACATCGCGGCTCCGGTGCCGGCGCGCGCGATCGCAGCCGCGACCGCGCCCCGGCGCAGCTGCTCGTCGTCGGTCTCGGCCGGCGGCGACAACGGCCACGGGATCACCTGGTGCTCCATCGCCGCGGGCCCGTCGCGCAACAACATGTCGAGCCGGCGACGCAGACCCGGCTGCGGCGGGCTCCCCTGCTCCCAGCGGCTCACCGTCTGGGCCGTGGTGCCGAGCTGGCGCGCGAGGTCGGCCTGCGTCCAGTTCCGGCGGGCCCGGAACTCACGCAGCTGCGGTCCGAGCTCGATCTCCACTGCGTTCGCCACGACAGAGAATCACTTCTACGCGTTACTACTAGTAAGGACACGTCAAGGCTAACGAGACCGAGCCGCGAACTCCAGACCCGCGCACGAATTACAGACTTGTAATTACACGGATCGGCGCGCGCGACGGCCGGAGCGACGCCGTGGAACTTGCGATCAGGCCTGAGGCAGCATGCCGTAGGCACGCTCGGGGCGCAGCCGCACCACGAGGCGCCGGTCGGTCACCATCGCACGCCGGTACTCGTCCCAGTCAGGGTGCTCGCCCTGGAGCGAGCGGTAGAGGTCGACGAGCTCGTCGACAGTGGCGTCGTCGGGCCGGGCGGCCACGGCGCTGAGCTCCGCGGTGCCGTCGACCACCGCGTAGGCCCAGAAGTCGTCGCGGCTCACGTACAGCGACGCACGGGCGTCGCGCGCCAGGTTCTTGGTCTTGGCCCGATCGGCCGTGACCGAGATGCGGATCACGCCGTCGGCCCCGACTCGATACGCGATGTTCGACATCTGCGGCCGACCGTCACGCCGCATGGTGACGAGCACGCCCTGGTGGTGTGTGCGCACGAACCCGAGCGCAGCCTCGACGTCCACGGGCCGGCCTCCCTACGCCTGCGCCGCGGCTGCGACCGCGGGCTTGCGCGGCTCGAGCCCGAGCGCGTCGAGCAGCGCGCGGTCCTGCGCCGGGCGCTCGCACGGAACGGCTTCGGTGAGCATCTTCCCCTGCTCACTGGTGAAGAACGAGCTAGCGCCGGCCATGAAGCAGAGCGCCTGGTCGGAGAAGCTCATCAAGTGGCGGCCCGCCGCGATACGCACGCTCGACCTGGGCATCAGGATGCGGGCCACCGCGATCATGCGCACGGTGTCTTCGATGGCGACGTCGGGCTGGTCGTCGAGCGGCGTGCCCGGCACCTTCGACAGCACGTTGATCGGCACCGACTCGGGTTGCGGGTCGAGGTTGGCCAACGTCTGCAGCATCGCGGCGCGGTCGTCGACCGTCTCGCCCATGCCGATGATGCCGCCACAGCAGAGCGTGATGTTCGTGGTGCGCAGGTTGGCGATCGTGTCGAGGCGGTCCTGGTACGTACGCGTCGTGATGATCGACGGGTAGAACTCCTCGGAAGTGTCGAGGTTGTGGTTGTAGGCGTAGAGGCCGGCTTCCTCGAGACGTTGCGCCTGGTCGGCCGTGAGCATGCCAAGGGTGCAGCACACCTCGAGGCCCATCCCTGAGACGTCGCGCACCATCGCGAGCACCCGCTCGAACTGCGCGTTGTCCTTCACCTCACGCCAGGCCGCCCCCAGGCAGATGCGCGTGACGCCCTGCTCCATGGCGCTGGCTGCCGTGGCGAGCACCTCGGCGTGCTGCAGCATCGGTCTGGCCTTGATCCCCGCCGCGGCGTTGTGCACGCTCTGCGAGCAATAGCCGCAGTCCTCGGGACAGCCGCCGGTCTTGATCGAGATGAGCTGGTTCACCTGCACCTGTGACGGGTCGTGGTGCTCGCGGTGCACCTGGGCGGCCCGGAACACGAGATCGAGCAGCGGCATGTCGAACAGCGCGCGCACCTCGTCGCGTGTCCAGTCGTGGCGGATCGCGGTGGTCACGAGCGCTCCTCAGGAAGCAGATCGGAAGAGTGGCCGGGGGATCGAGCGGCCGAAATGTGTGCCGGATGCTACCGGCGGACCGGCTGAAGTCCCCCTGGGTTGGCCGTCGCGGCGCCACGATGGTTGGCTAGGACCAAGCACGACGAGAGGTCGGATGACGGTCGAGGAATCCACGGAACCACACTCCACGACGGCGGACTCCACGCGGGAGCGCCGCGGATGGATCCGCACGCTGCTCGCGTGGATGGCGCCCCACAAGGCGCACGCCGCGATCGCGTTCGGCGTCGCCATCGGTGGCACCGCGCTCGCGGCCTTCGAGCCGCTGGTGCAGAAGATCATCATCGACGACGTCATCATCCATCACAAGCGCGCGCTGTGGCCGTGGCTGTGCATCCTCGGCGGCATCGCGGTGGTGCGGTTCGGCCTCGCGTACCTGCGCCGCTATCGGGGTGGCCGCATCTCGCTCGACGTGCAGCACGACCTGCGCACCGCGATCTTCAGGCAGCTCCAGCGCCTCGACTTCCAGAGCCACGACGAGTTGTCGACCGGCCAACTCGTGTCGCGCGCGAACTCCGATGTCGGTCTGGTGCAGAGCCTGCTGATGTTCATACCGATCGGCACGGCCAACATCGTGCTGTTCGTGCTCTCGCTCGTGATCATGGTGTTCCTGTCGCCGCTGCTCACGCTCGTGCTGCTCGCGGTGGGACCGTTGCTGCTCTTCCTCTCGCTGAAGCTGCGGGCAACCGTGTTCCCCGCGAGCTGGGACGCGCAGCAGCGCGCCGGCGACGTCGCCCAAGTGGTGGACGAGTCGGTCACGGGCGTGCGGGTGGTGAAGGGCTTCGGGCAGGAAGCGCAACAGCTCGAGCGCCTCGAAGCCGACGCGCTCGGCCTCTACGGATCGCGGGTGCGGCTCGTGAACGTGCAGGCGCGTCTGTCTCCCGCGCTCCAGGCCGTGCCGCCACTCGGTCAGGTGGTCGGTCTGCTGATCGGCGGCCTCCTGGCGATCCACGGTTCGATCAGCCTGGGCACCTTCTTCGCCTTCGCCACCTACATGATCACGATCGCCGCGCCGGTGCGCATGCTCGCGGCGATGCTCACCGTCGGGCAGCTCGCGCGTGCAGGCGTGGAGCGCATCGACGACCTTCTCGCATCGACGCCACTCGTCGAGGATCGCCCGGGCGCCGCACCGCTCCACGACGTGCGCGGGCGCCTGCACTTCGACAACATCCGCTTCGGGTACACGAGCAGCGAGCCCGTGCTCGACGGTTTCTCGCTCGACGTCGCGCCGGGCGAGACGGTCGCGCTCGTCGGCGCGTCGGGCTCGGGCAAGTCGACCGTCGCGCTGCTCCTGCCGCGCTTCTATGACGTGCAGGTCGGACAGGTGCGTATCGACGGCGTCGACGTGCGCGACGTGAAGCTCGAAAGCCTGCGGCGCCAGATCGGCGTGGTGTTCGAGGACAGCTTCCTGTTTTCCGACAGCATCCGGGCGAACATCGCGTTCGGCAAGCCCGAAGCCACCGACGAGGAGATCCACGCCGCGGCGCGCGCGGCCGAGGCCCACCACTTCATCGAAGCGCTGTCCGAGGGTTACGGCACTGTGGTGGGCGAGAACGGGCTCACCTTGTCGGGCGGTCAACGGCAGCGCATTGCCCTCGCGCGGGCGCTCATCAGCGATCCGCAAGTGCTCGTGCTCGACGACGCCACGTCGTCGATCGACGCCGCGGTCGAGGAGGAGATTCACGCGACCCTGCGCCGCCTCCTCGCGGGCCGCACCACATTGCTCATCGCGCACCGCCGGTCGACGCTGGCGCTCGCCGATCGGATCGTGGTGGTCGACCATGGCCACGTGCTCGACGCGGGCACCCACGACGAGTTGTGGGCGCGCTGCGACACGTACCGCCTGCTGCTGTCGGGTCCGGGCGACGATGCCGAGGGCCGCGAAGACTCGGGGCGTGTGGTCGTCGCCGCAGCTGATCGATCGGGCGAGCCGGAAGACGGCGCCAACGGTCACGGGAACGGCGATGGTGGGAACGGGCATGCGGCGCCAGGTGCCTGGACACCGGGATCGGTGACGGCCGCGGCCTGGCGGGAGCCCGACCCCGATGCATTGTCGCTCGTGTCGCGCGGAGGGCCGATGCCGGCCACGCCGAGGATCGGCGCGCCGGGTGGGGGCGTAGGTCGCATCGGCGCGATCGGCGGTGGCGGCTTCGGTCAGCTCGCCGGCCAGCTCGAGGCGACGCCCGAGTTGCTCGAGAAGGTGGCCGCGCTCGATCCGATCGACACCAACGCGGAGGTCGACCTCGCCGCCGCCGCCGCGCCCGACCCGCACTTCAAGTTCGGGCACTTCTTGCGGGCGTTCCGCGTGGCGCTCTCCATCGGCCTTGTGCTGGTGGCCCTCGACGCGATCGCCACCATCTCCGGTCCTTGGTTCATCCGTGAAGCGCTCGACCGTGGCGTCGGCAAGGACGTCAACGGCGTACTCCAGAGCAACCGCGGCGTGCTGTATGCGCTCTGCCTCGCGTTCCTCATCGTGACGCTGCTCGACTGGTGGATCACCTGGGGCGAGCAACGCGTGATCGGCCGCGTCTCCGAGAAGATGTTGCTCGCACTCCGCGTCAAGGTGTTCGCCCACCTGCAGCGGCTCGGCGTCGACTACTACGAGCACGAGATGGCGGGCCGCATCATGACCCGCATGACCACCGACCTCGACGCGCTCTCCCAACTGCTCCAAAACGGACTCGTCAACGCCTTGGTCAACTTCGTGACGTTCGTGGGCATTGGTATCGCGCTCGCGATCATGAACCCGCGGCTTGCGCTCTTCGCCGCGATCACCTTGCCGCCACTTGTGGTGGCGACGATGTGGTTCCGTCACAACTCGGCGCTTGCCTACGAAACCGCGCGTGAACGGATCGCGGTGGTGAACGCGAATTTGCAGGAAGGCCTGTCGGGCGTGCGCGTCTCGCAGGCGTTCGTGCGCGAGGAGACGAACGAGGCCGAGTTCGCCGAGCTGTCCCGCAGCTACCTCGATGCCCGCCTCACCGCGCAGCGTCTCGTGGCCGTGTTCTTCCCGTTCGTCGACTTCCTGTCCGACATGGCGTCGGTGATCGTGCTCGGTGTGGGCAGTGTGTTCGTGGCCGAGCACTCGCTCACTGTCGGTTCGCTGATCGCCTTTCTGCTGTTCCTCGACCTGTTCTTCTCGCCGATCCAGCAGCTCTCGCAAGTGTTCGACTCGTGGCAGCAGGCACGGGTGTCGCTCAACCGCATCGCCGAGCTGCTGGCCACCGAGACCACGGTGCCGCCGCCGGTGAACGGCGTCGAGCCCGCGCATCTCGACGGGCTCGTCGAGCTTCGCGGCGTGATGTTCCGCTACCCGCGAACCGTCGACGACGCGCTACGCGACGTGTCACTCGTGATCGAGCCGGGCGAATCGGTGGCGCTCGTGGGCGAGACGGGCGCAGGCAAGTCGACGATCCTCAAACTCGTGGCGCGCTTCTACGACATCCGGGCCGGCGAAGTGCTCGTCGACGGAGTGGACGTGCGGGAGTACGACCCCGTCGCGTACCACTCGCACCTCGGCATCGTGCCCCAGGAAGCGTTCCTGTTCGCCGGTTCGATTCGCGAGAACATCGCCTACGGCCGGCGCCACGCGCCCAACGCTGAAGTGGAAGAGGCCGCGCGCGCCGTGGGTGCGCACGACTTCATCGCCGCGCTTCCCTATGGCTACAACACCGTCGTCAGCGAGCGCGGCCGCTCGCTGTCGAGCGGTCAACGCCAGCTGATCGCGCTGGCCCGAGCCCGGCTCGTCGATCCCGGCATCCTGCTGCTCGACGAAGCGACGTCGAACCTCGACCTGCAGACCGAGTCGGCTGTGACCGCTGCGATGGGCATCGCGGCTGAAGGGCGCACGACGATCCTCATCGCCCACCGCCTCCAGACCGCGCGTCTCGCCGACCGCATCATCGTCGTCGACGACGGCCACATCGCCGAGCAGGGCACGCACGACGCGCTCGTCGCCCACGGCGGCGTGTACGCGCGACTATGGCGCGCCAGCTCGGGCGAGGCCGTCGACGCCGGCGCGCCGGCGGCCGCCGCCGGCGACTAACACAACTACATTGCCGACGATGTCGGAACACGACCAGCCGAGCGACCACAAGCTCGCCGTCTCCGCAACGCGTTCGCGGAGCGAGGGAAGGCCCGTCGGCCCGTGAGCGAAGCGAACGAGAGACACGAGAACGTTTGGTGGCGCGACGGTGTGCTCTACGAGATCTATCCGCGCTCGTTCTGCGACACCAACGGTGACGGCGTCGGCGACCTGCGCGGCATCACCAGCAAGCTCGACCACCTCGTGTGGCTCGGCGTCGACGGGATCTGGCTCAACCCGATCACCGACGGGCCCAACGACGACTGGGGTTACGACGTCGCCGACTACTGCTCGGTGCATCCCGAGCTCGGCACGCTCGAGGACCTCGACGAGCTCGTGCGCGAGGCCACCGCACGCGACATCCGCGTGATGCTCGACCTCGTGCCGAACCACTCGAGCGACCGTCACGCGTGGTTCGTCGACGCACGGTCGTCGCGCGACTCCGAGCACCGCGACTACTACGTGTGGGCCGACCCGAAGTCCGGCGGCGAGCCGCCGAACAACTGGGTGAACATGTTCGATCCGCGCCGCAGCGCGTGGACCTTGGACGAGACCACCGGCCAGTACTACCTGAACCAGTTCCTGGCATCGCAGCCCGACCTCAACTGGTGGGACGACCGGGTGCGCGACGAGTTCGATGCCATCTACCGGTTCTGGTACGACCGCGGCATCTCGGGATTCCGCATCGACGTGTGCCATGCAGTGGTGAAGGACAAGTTGCTTCGCGACAATCCGCCGAGCGGGCCCGACGACGACTGGCACACCAAGATGTACGGCCAGCACTTCGTGTACAACACGAACCGGCCCGAGGTGCACGACGTGCTGCGCCGGTGGCGGCGGCTTGCCGACTCGTACACGCCGCCGCGGGTGCTCGTGGGTGAGACGTACGTGCTCGACCCGAACGCGCTGGCCGCGTTCTACGGCCAGGGCGACGAGCTCAACCTGGCGTTCAACTTCATTTTGCTGCACAGCAACTTCGTGGCGTCCGAACTACGCGACGCGGTGGAACAGGCCGAGGCGCTGATCCCATCGGTTGCCTGGCCCACCTGGACCGGTGGCAACCACGACAACCATCGCTGGGCGACGCGTTGGTGCGACGGCGACGACGCCAAGATCCGCACCGCGATGGTGATGCTCATGGGCCTGCGCGGCACGCCGTTCCTCTACTTCGGCGACGAGATCGGCATGCCCGACACGATCGTGCCCGACGACCGCGTGCTCGACCCGGTAGGCAAGATGTTCGGCGTGCGCGTCGGGCGTGACGACGAACGCACACCGATGCACTGGAGCTCCGACCCGGGCGCGGGATTCAGCGCGCCCGGCGTGGAGCCGTGGCTGCCGTACGGTAACTATTCGTCGTGCAACGTTGCCGACCAGATGGACGACCCGGCGTCGATGTTGCACTTCACGCGCGACCTGATCGCGGCCCGCAAGCAGTCGAACGATCTGACGCGCGGCGCGTACGCGAGCCATCCGGCGAGCGACGACCGCATCTGGGTGTGGACGCGCGGCGACGCGACGCTCGTAGCGCTCAACCTCTCTGACGACGACGCGACGGTCGACGACGTGACCGGCCGTGTGCTCATCGCCACCGACCCGACCCGCAACGGCGAACAGGTGAAGGGCGCGCTCGCCCTCGACCCCTGGTCTGGCGTGATCCTCGAGCGCTGACCCCCTCGACCTAGGCCGCGGGGGCGGGCTCGTGGGACGCGCACCAGGCGAGCAGGTCGTCGAGCGACCACGAATTGACGATCGATTCCGCAGGTACGCCGCACTCGACCGCGCGGTTACAGCCGTAGAACTGCCAGCCGAGCTGCGACGTGGCGTGCGCGTCGGTGTCGACCGCGACCTTCACGCCCATCTCGACCACCCGCCTGAGCATCCGCTTCGGTGGATCGAGCCGTTCGGGCCGGCAGTTGATCTCCACGGCCTTGTCAAACTGCTTGCACGCCGCGAACACCACGTCGGCGTCGAACGACGACTCCGCACGACCCCGCCCGGTGACCATGCGTCCCGTGCAGTGCCCGAGGATGTCGGCGAGTGGATTCGCCATGGCGCCCACCATTCGCCGCGTCATCTCTTTGCCGTCCATGCGCAGCTGCGAGTGCACGCTCGCCACCACGACGTCGAGGCGCGTGAGCAACTCAGGGTCGCCGTCGAGCGCGCCATCGTCGAGGATGTCGGTTTCGGTACCGGTGAGCAACCGGAACGGCGCGACTTCGTCGTTGATGGCGCGCACCTCCTCGAGCTGCGCGACCAAGCGATCGCCGTCGAGCCCGTGCGCGACCTTCAGGCGCGGCGAATGATCTGTAAGCGCGATGTAGTCGTGGCCGATCGTGCGCGCCTTGTCGACCATGGCACGGATCGTGTCGCCGCCGTCCGACCACTCGGAGTGGAGGTGAAGGTCGCCCCGCAACGCCTTCTGCAGCAGCGCGCCCTCAGGCGTGGCCACATCGTTGACCGCGTCGGTGCGGAGCTGGAGCAGGTAGTGAGGCACCTCGCCGCGCAGGGCCTCGATGATCACCTTGCCGGTGCTGTCACCGATCCCCGAGAGCGCACGAAGCCGGTTCGTGGCCACCAGCTCTTCGAGCTCGGCCCGCGGCATGCCGCGGATGGCGCGTGCGGCCTGCGAGAACGCGCGGGCGCGATACCCGCCGTCGCGCCGCCGCGAGAGCAGCTCCACCACCTCTTCCAGCGCCTCGGACGGTTCCACGCACGTCAACGTAGTTGCGAACCCACGGAGGGTTTTCGCCTGCGCCCGTATACTCCGATCTCGGAGGGCTGACCGAGTGGCCGAAGGTGCTCGCCTGCTAAGCGAGTAGGGGGTGATAAACCCCCTCGAGGGTTCAAATCCCTCGCCCTCCGCGGAGTTCCGGTTGGCGTGAACGCGAGCCCCCGGCGAAGATTGCTCGATGGACGACACCCGTGCCGCGCTCACCGAGTTGGGAGCGGCGACGCTCGGCGAGTCGGGCGGCCGCGCAATGCGCGATCGCATCCATGCTGCGTGGCCTGGCGCAGTGCTCGTGGCCCCCGCGACGCCGGTGGTGTGCACGCCGGGCGACAATCTCGCCATCCACGTGGCGGTAGCGTCGGCCGAGCGCGGTACCGCGCTCGTGGTGTCGGTGGGCGACGTTCCCGAGCTGGGCTACTGGGGTGAGGTGCTCACCACCGGCGCGCAGTCGCGCGGCATCGCTGGTCTCGTGATCGACGGCGGTGTGCGCGACATCAGCGCGCTCGAACGCCTGGGCTTCCCGGTGTTCTCGTCGACGATCGCGCTCCGCGGTGCAACCAAGCTGCGACCCGGAAGCGTCGGCGCGCCCGCAACGGTGGGCGATGTCGAGGTTGCCGCGGGTGACTGGATCGTCGGCGATTCTGACGGCGTGGTCGTGGTGCCGGGTGCTCAGCTCGAGGACGTGATCGCCGCGGGCCGCGCTCGCGCGCAGAAAGAATCGCACATGTTCGACCAGCTACGCGCGGGCAAGACCACCGTGGAGCTCCTCGACCTCGACCCTTCACCGATCACCGTCACGCGCTGAGAGCCTTCCGGGTGCAAACAACCCGCTGGAGCGGGGCTGGTGCACCCAGAACGAGAAGTGCGAGTCAGAAGACGAGGTTGTTCGGGGTGGCGCCGGCGAGGGTTGCGATCACGGCGTTGGCCGCGAGTTGTGCCATTGCTCGGCGCGTCGCTTGCGACGCCGAACCGATGTGCGGCAGCAGCACGGTGTTGGGCGCGGTCAGGAGATCGGGGTGCACCGCCGGCTCGCGTTCGTACACGTCGATCCCCGCTGCGAAGATGCGACCGTCGTGCAGCGCCGCGGCGAGCGCGGCTTCGTCGACCACGGTGCCACGCGCAGTGTTCACGAGCACCGCGTGCCGCGGCATGAGCCGCAGGCGGCGGTCGTCGATGAGGTGATGCGTGTCGGGGCCGCCCGGCGTGTGCAGCGTGACGATGTCGGACTGGCGCACCAGGTCGTCGAGATCGTCGACGTAGCCGGGTGCACCCGACGGTTGGCGCGAGTGGTGCACAACCCGCATGCCGAACCCCGACGCACGGGCCGCGACGGCGCGACCGATCCGCCCGTATCCGACCACGCCGAGCGTGGCGCCGTGCACGTCGACGCCGAGGTACTGGTTGATGCCCCATCCCGGCCAGCGGCCATTGCGAAGATCGGCTTCCGCGGTGGACGCGAGGCGCGCCGCCGCGAGGATCAACAGGAACGCGGTATCGGCCGTGGTCTCGTCGAGCACGCCCGGCGTGTTCGACACCTGCACGCCGAGTTGTTGCGCGGTGCGCCAGTCGATGTTGTCGTAGCCGACCGCGACGTTGGCGACGACGCGCAGGTTCGCCGCCGCGCCCTTGGAGAGAATCGGTTCGTCGATCCGATCGGTGAGCAAGGTGATCATGGCGTCGACGCGCGCGGCGTGCTCGAGCAGTTCCTCGGGCGTGTACGGCTCGTCGTCGGGCTTGGGGCCGACGAGCTCGTGGCCCGCGGCGACGAGTTCGTCGAGCCCGCCGTCGGGAAGCCGGCGGGTCACCAGCACGCGCGCCATCGGCGAACAGGTACTCAGTGCTCGGTGTAGTTGATCGCGGCCGCGTCGGGCGTGGCTACCGCGAAGCAGAAGCAGTGGATCGGCGCGTGGTCGCTCACCGGCCGCAGGCTGTGGATCGCCTCCGGCGGAATGTGCACGAGATCGCCCTGGCAGATCTCGCGGTCCTCGCCCTCGATCGTCATGATCCCGCGCCCAGCGGTGACGTAATAGAACTCGTGGGTGGGGTGATGGTGCGGGTCGACGAGCCCGCCACCAGCCACCTCGAACTCGCTCACCAGCTCGAGGTGCCCGCCCTTGGTGATCTCGAACATCTCGCGCGGGTTCACCAGCCACCACACCGGCACGGTCCCGTTGTGCTCGACGACCGGTTCGACGTCTTCGATCGAGCGCACGTCCATCCGCCAGCCTCCTTGTCGAGCCGCAGCGTACGACACCCGCGAGCCGCCACGCCCGGAGCCGGTGGTGCGCGCGGGCGGCGCGGTCGAGAAGAATGGAGCCGTGGAGCATCGACATCTCACGCTCGAGCCGGTCACCCATGCCGCGTGGGCACCGTTCGGCACGATCCCGTCCGAGGAGCAGACCGAGCACGACACGACCGATCTCGAGTTCCTCTGGAACGACGGTCACGTCAACTTCATCGGGCACACCAACGACGAGCTCACGTTCGCCGGCGACGGCGCCGCGCACTGCGAGCTGCTCAACCGCCACGACACGCACACCCAGACGCTGATGCCGATGAGCGGTGACGCCTACGTGGTGGTGGCACCCGAGGATCACGACTTCTCGCAGCCCGATCACTTCGAGCACGTGCGCGCCTTCTACCTGCCGCAGTACGCGGTGGTGCACTTGGCTCGCGGCACCTGGCACTGGGGTCCGTACCCGCTCGACTCTGAGCATGTGCGCATCTTCAACATCCAGGGTCGCGGCTACGCCAACGACAACGGCATCGCCTGGCTGGCGCGCGATCACGACGTCACCTACGACATCGGCCGGACGCGCCCATGAACCACTTGCTGCGCGAGCACGGCGGGCGAGGGCGGACATGACCACCAGTGCCGCCGACACATTGCACGGTCACGTGGCGGTCGTCACCGGCGCGGCATCGGGTATTGGCGCGGCAACGGCCGCGCTCCTCGCGCGGCGCGGGGCGCGTGTCGCGCTCCTCGACCGCAACGAAGAGGCCGCCACCACCGTGGCCGGCTCGATCGACGGTGCGTTGGCGCTGGCGTGCGACGTGCGCGACGCCGACTCGGTGGCCGCGGCAACTGCCACCGTTGCGGAGCAGCTCGGCACTGTGTCGATCCTGGTGAACAACGCGGGGATCGGCGACCTGCGCCCGCTGCACACGCTCGACGACAAGCTGTGGCACCGGCTCGTCGACGTGAACCTCACCGGCACGTTCCACGCGACGCGAGCAGTCGTGCCGGGGATGCTGGAGCGCGGGAGCGGTGCGATCGTGAACAATGCGTCGCTGTCGGGCTCGATGCCCACGCGCAACGAGGCGGCCTACTCGGCGGCCAAGGCCGGAGTGATCGCGCTCACGAAGAGCACGGCGCTCGAATACGGACCCGCGATCCGGGCGAACTGCGTGGCACCGGGCTTCGTGGCCACGCCGTTGACGTCGGTGTTCCAGGACGTGCCCGACGTGTTCGAACCGATCCGCGCTTCGATCCCGCTGCAACGCATGGGCACTGCCGACGAAGTTGCCGAAGTGATCGCGTTTCTCTGCTCGGACCGAGCGAGCTATGTGACCGGCCAGACGATCACGATCGACGGCGGCCTCGGCCTGCCGCAAGCCGGCACCGACGCCGCCCTCGCCGCGCTGTACTCACACTTCGGTTAATACTGCCTCGCCTGCGCTCGGCGGCGAGCTTCCTGCGCACGCATCTCGCTCGTCCCTCGCTCCTGCGCTGCTCCGGTCGCCGCACGTGAACGAGTGACGCCCGGCAATTCGCCTCACGCTGCTGAAGCGACCGTGGTCCTCCGGCCGGTGCGGGCGAACAGGGCGCGGAAGTCGGCAGCCGCCATCGGCCTTCCGTAGCGGTAACCCTGTGCGAAGTCGGCGCCCAGCGCGACCAGCGCGACGTGCTGCGCCTCGGTCTCGATGCCTTCGGCGATCACCCGCATCCCGGCCGCATGGGCGAGCCCGATCACCGCGGCGACGATGCCGTGATCGGTGCTGTCCTCGTGCATGCGCGCCACGAAGCTGCGGTCCACCTTCAACACTTCGGCCGGGAGCTCGCGCACGTGCACGAGACTCGAGTAGCCGGTGCCGAAGTCGTCGATCGCGGCACGCACGCCCGCGGCCTTGAACCGTCCGAGGGCGGCAACCGCGGGGAGAAGGCTGCCACGCCCCGCGCCTTCGAGCATCGTGGTCTCGGTCACCTCGACACAGAGGCGGCTCGCGGCCAGCCCGGAGCGATCGAGCATGTCGAGCACGGAGTCGACGAGGGCGGGCTCGATCAGCTGCGCCGCCGACAGGTTCACCGCGATTTCGAGCTCGTGCTCCCAACCGGCCGCTTCCGTGATCGCCGCGCGCAGGATCCAGCGCCCGAGCGCAAGGTCGAGGCCGGCATCCTCGGCAATGGGCAGGAAGTCGTTGGGGCCGAGCAGGCCGAGCGTGGCGTGTTCCCAGCGAACCAGCGCCTCGGCGCCGCGCACCTCACCCGACGGCAGCGCCACCACTGGCTGGTAGTGCAGCCGCAAGCCCGCAGCTTCGGGCCCGTGCTCGATCGCGCGCGCGAGATCGTCGGCAAGGTCGCGCCGCTGCGCGACGCGCAACGTGGTGGGCATTTCCCGACCGCGCCGGCGCTGCTTCACGCGATACATCGAAGCGTCGGCTTCGGCGAGCACGCCGTCAGCTGTCGGCGCGGCAGTGCCATCGGCATACCCGACGCTCGCGAGCACCTGCACCGTGGTGCCCGCTACCACGATCGGCTGCGACACCGCAGCCTCGATCCGCGCCGCGATGCGCGCGGCTGCCGCTGTGTTCGGCACGTCGTCGCACACGAGCACGAACTCGTCACCGCCGAGCCGCCCGATCACGTCGTGGTCGCGTGCGACGGCGCGCAATCGCTCCGCAAGCACCACGAGCACTTCGTCACCGGTGTCGTGGCCGTAGATGTCGTTTACGGGCTTGAAGCGGTCGAGATCGATGAAATACACGACGAGGTTCGACTGCGACTTCGCCACGCGCAGACGATTCACGAGCGCGTCGATGATGGCAGTGCGGTTCGCGAGCCCGGTGAGCGCGTCGGTGTTCGCCATGTGCGTGAGCCGCACTTCGAGCGCGCGACGCGCCGAGATGTCGGTGGCCGACAGGATCAAACCACGCACCACGGGATCGTCGAGCTGGTTCGACATCGCGAACTGGTACGGGATGGCCCGCCCGTCGCTGTGCGCGAGCACCGCCTCGAACACTGTGGTGCTCGGTCGCGCGATGGCGAGCTCGAGGTTGGCCTCGAATTCGTTGCGGTCACTCACCACCCAATCGCTGACGCGACTGCCGATCACGTGCGAAGAGTCGTGACCGAGCTGGCGATTCCAGGTGCCCGACGCCGAGCGCACGCGGCCGTCGGCGTCGATCAGCGCGAGCAGGACGGTGGCATGTTCCACCACGGTCCGGAACAGCTCCGGGCTCCCGGCCGCGAGCTCCCACTGGCGGCGCTCGGTGAGGTCGCGCATCGACACCACCACGATGTGGCCCGAATCGGTGGGATGCGTGGCCCCGATCATCTCCATGAGATGCCACGTGCCGTCACCGGTGCGCAGCCGCACTTCGATCGGCGTGCCGAACTCCTTGCCGGCGATGGTGCCGAACGACGACAGCACGATCGGCAGGTCGTCGGGATGCACGAGCTCGAGCGGCACTTGACCGATCCAGTCGCTCAGGTCGGCGTCGATCAATCGGGCGCAGGCGAGGTTGGCCGTCACCAACCGCAGGTCCTGGTCGATCACGATCGTCGGGTCGGCGAGGAGGTCGAGGGCGTCGAAGCGACCGGGTACGAGCGCGACGGAGCCGCTCGTGACACCGGCGACGCTCGGCTCGCGCATGTTGCCCGCTCCTGGCGGCTGCACCACCGGGCCGCTCGTTCCCATTTCCCGATCACTCGATCGGCACAACAAATCTCGGCCGCCGGGCTCGTCCACTTGAACGCTGCTCGCTCATCCACGCTCAGCCAGGGGGGGGATGCGATCGACAGCGAGGGTGTGGCATCCTGCAGGCGCATGACCTCGGTGATCGACTCGGATCAACATCTCGTCGAATACCGCGGATTCTGGTCGGAGCACATCGACCCGGGCGCACGCGACGACGCGCTTGAAATGGTCGATGACGACGCCGGCTGGACCTGGTTGCACTGGCGCAACGAGCGCCTCGGTCTCGTCGAGGTGCAGACACCCGGCGACACCTCCACCATCGGGCGCCGCCACCAGGCCGCGTTGCACGGCGAGCCGTGCACGATGCGTTGGGACGACAATCTCCCCGACGACCATTGGAACCCGAGCGCACGGCGCGCCCGGCTCGCGGGCCTCGGCGTCGACGAGGCATTCCTGTTCCCGAACTTCGGCTTGATGTGGGAACGCACGCTCGGCGTCGATCCCGGAGCGCAGCACGCCAACATGGGCGCATGGAACCGGTGGTGCGGCATCGTGGCGGCCGAGGGCGCCGGCGCCCTGCACCCGGTGGCGCACCTCCACCTCCGTGATCACGCCTGGCTCGACGCCCAACTGCATGCCTTGGCGGTGGCCGGCGTGAAGCTCGCGATGGTGGCCCCGGCGCTCGTGGACGGCAAGCCGCTCTCGCACCCCGACGTCGATCGAGCGTGGAGCCTGTTCGAGGAGCACGACGTCACGCCTGTATTCCACGTGGCCGACCAGCCGCGCCCGTTCGACGACGCCTGGTATGCGGACGCCTCGCCCACCAACGTGCCGACCCTCGAATCGGTGTTCCTCTGGACCGCGGCCGCGCTCGCTTGCACCGACCTCATCGTGAACGGTGTGCTCGAACGGCATCCTCGCCTACGCCTCGGCATCGTCGAGCTCAGCGCGGTGTGGGTGCCGATGTATCTGATGATGCTCGACGGCGGCGTGCAGTTCACGAGCAAGTTCAACGGCACGATGCCGGGCGGCATCACGATGGCGCCGAGCGAATACTTCCGTCGCCAGGTGCGCGTGTCTTCGTTCGCGTACGAGCTACCGACCCGCATTACTCGTGACGCACGCGGCGACGACCTGCTGATGGCGTGCAGCGACTACCCCCACAGCGAAGGCACGGCGACGCCGGTTGCCGACTACGCCAACGCGCCCGAGCGTTTTGCCACCACGCCGGCCGACGCACCGCGGCTCTTCCGCGACAACGCGGCCTTCCTGCTCGGACGCTGACCCGCCCTTCGTCGACGGGCGGATATCGAGCTGATCAGGCTCCGAGGCGCCAGTAGTACTCGCGCGTGAGCACCCGCTCGTAGCCGGGCCAGGCCGCGGCGAGGCCACGCGCCTGCGACGCGTAACACGCGATCGCCTCGTGCTTGCGCGCGTCGCGACCGTCGACGCCGAGGTCGACCCGCCGCGGATTCAGCCCGGCGGCATCGAGCTCGGTGATGCGTGTGTCGACCGCTCCCTCGAGAGCGCGGTAGGGCAGGTCTTCATAGGCGAAGACCGTCAGCGTGGTGCGACCGATCAGCAAGCGACACGCACGGTGCGTGCGGTCGTGGTCGGGGTGAACCAGTCCCAACGGCACGAACAGCTCAGCCGGCGCGAGCGCCTCTATCACTGCTCCGAGCTCTGCCGCGATCTCGTCGACGGCCACAGGTTCGCCGTACTGGTAATCGACGAAGTCGAGCCAGCGCGGTTCGGCACCCAGCGCGGCGCAGGCGCAATCGTCTTCGTGACGGCGCGCAGCAAGCACGTCGTCGCCGGCGGCGAAGCCGCACGAGCGATCCCAGTCGGTCGGCTCGCCACTCAGCCCGGGCTGCGGCCGCCCTGCGAACACGGTCACCACAAGCGTGCCCGGGTCTGCGGCGATCAGCGCTCCGCACGACAACACCGCGTCGTCGAGATGCGGCGACACCACGACACGCTCGGGCCGCCGCTCGTGTTGCCGGGGATAGGGAACGGTCACCTCGGGAGGAGCCTTTCTCGCTCCTCCCGAGGTGTCAAACCGTCACAATCACACGGTCAGATCGACAGCACCGTGTAGCTGTAGCAAGGCGTGGTCCAGGCGTTCCCCGGCACCACGGCACACGCCGTGACCTTCACGCTGGAGTTCTTCGCAATGGCGGCGTGGTTCCAGACGTAGTTCTCGGCGACCGTGCCGTCCTTGGCCGGCGAAAGTGCGAACCGTGCCGCACTCGCCGGTGTCGCGGTCTGGGCCGGACCACCGTTCACACTGACCGACACGGTGATGTTCGTGCCGGGCGTGAGCGGGCTCACCGTGAACGAGCTCAGGTTCGTGACCCAGATCGGCAACGTCGACTTCGACGCCACCGACCTCACCTTGAAGGGCGTCGGAGCCGAGTGCGGCCAGGCGAAGATGTTGATCGGCCCGGGCGGGTCGTTGATGACACCGCAGTTGTTGGCGGGCAGAACGTCGCCGAGCATGTTCTCGCACGCCTTCACCACGATCACGTCACCTGCGTTGAGCGACGAGCCGTGGTTCCAGGTGAGCGCGAACTGCACCTTGTGGTCGGCCGCCACCGTCGCAGATCGGCTCGTGATCGCGTACTGACTCGCAGCAACGGCGTGACCGTTCACGGTGATCGACAGTGCAAAGTCGTTCGAGTTCACCGTGCGGCTGAGTACGCCGTTGTTCACGACCGTGAACACGAAGCTGCTCTTCGCCTTCTGGGCGGTGACCGTGCCGGTGAGGTGACCGGCGAAGTCGAGACCGCCGATGCCGTTCACGTCGACGTTCACGAACGAGGCCGCGCTGTCGAAGAACGAATCGTTGACAACGAGCTTGAACGTGAGCGTCAGGGGACCGGTGGGCGATGTGAACGTCGGCTTGGCCGCCGTCGGGTTCGACAAGGTCACCGTCGGCCCTGCTGTCTGCGTCCACTGGTAGGTGATCGCGTGCGGGCTGTTGCTGGTCGACGCCGAGCCGTCCAGTTGCACCGGCTTGTTCGGGTTGATGCCCGACTGGTCCGGACCAGCGTTGGCCGTCGGCGCCGGGTAGTCGTGCACATCCACCTCGGTGAACGCACTCGCCGAACGCAGCGCCGGGTTCGGGTTGAGCGGGTCGGTGACCGTCAGCTCGAACTGCAACGTCGAGGCCGCGTGCGGCGCAGTGAATGTGGGCTTCACGGCAGTCGGGTTCGACAGCGTGACCGTGGTGCCGCTGAGCTGCGTCCACTGGTAGGTGAGCGGGTCAGCGTCGGCCTGCGACGAGTTGCTGCCGTCGAGGGTGACGGGATCGACCACGTGCACCACTTGGTTCACTCCGGCGTCGGCCGACGGCGACGAGTCGTCGTTGACTGCGACCGTCACCGCGTTGCTCGTCGACGAGTTCGTCGCCGGGTTCGGGTTCTGCGTGTCGGTGACCGTCACCGTGAACTTCAGTGTGGAACTCGCGTTGGGCGACGTGAAGGTGGGCTTCACGGCCGTCGGATCCGAGAGCGTCACCGTGGTGCCGCCGGTCTGCGTCCACTGGTACGTGAGCGTGTGACCGTCGGCCTGCGACGAACCCGAAGCATCGAGTGTGACCGGCTTCGACGTGCGCACCGTCTGGTTCGAACCTGCGCTCGCCAGTGGTGCCGCGTAGTCGGCTGCGTTGATGTTGACGGTGCTTGCCGTCGACGTGTTGCCGTTCGTGCCGCTGCCCGTGACTGCGTTCTGCGTGTCGGTGACGACCAGCGAGAACGTCAGCGTCGTGGCACTGTTCGGTGCGGTGAACGTCGGCTTCTGCGCCGTCGTGCTCGACAGTGAAACCGTCGGGCCGGCCGTCTGCGACCACGCGTAGCTGACCGGGTGACCGTTCGTCTGCGAACTCGCCGAGCCGTCGAGGGTGACGGTGGTGCCGACCTTCGGGGTCTGCGTAGAACCGGCGTTGGCCACCGGTCGTGTCGCCAGCGTGCTGGCGTAGGCCGCGAGTGCCGTGTTCGTCGAGGACTTCGCGGTGTTGGTCTTGGTGACAATCACACTGAACGTCGGGCAGTTCGCCGATGTGGTGCTCACCGCGCCGGTGCCGCTCGTGCACGCCGTGTTCTGCGAGCCCGAACCGCTCGGGGGAAGGATGTAGGTGGGGTTCTGTGCGGTGTTCGACGACAGGCTCGTCGTGCGACCACCGGTCTGCGTCCACGCGTACGTGTAGTCGGTGGGCGTGTTGCCGTCGGGGTTCGTGATCCCGGCGTTGAGCGTGACGACGTCACCGGTGCAGAAGTTGGTGCACGTGCCGCCGTTCGACGTGCGGCTCTTCGTGACCGCAACGGTGGGTGTGCTCGGCACCACCGAGATCGTCACCGGAGTGGCGTCGGTGTTGGTGTTGTTCGCACCGGGGTTGCCGTTGGTTGCCGTGACGGTGAACGTCATCGAGTAACCGGTCGACGTGGTGGCCGCCGGCGCCGTGAATGTGGGGCTCACGACGTTGGGGTTCGACAACGTGACCGTGGGACCAGTGAGCTGCTGCCACGTGTAGCTGAGTGGCAAGCCGTCAGGGTCGGTGGATGCCGCCGCAGTCAAGGTGATGGTGTTGCCGGCCAACTTGGCGGTCTGGTCCGGTCCGGCGTCGGCGACGACACCGTCGGCTGAAATGTTGACCGTGGTGGTTGCCGCAGTCGAGGTGTTGCCGTTGGTGCCGTTACCCGTGACTGCATTCTGCGTGTCGGTCACGATCAACGAGAACGTCAGCGTTCCCGCACCCGCAGGAGTGGTGAACGTGGGCTTCTGCGCGCTGGTGCTCGAGAGCGCCACCGTGGTGCCGCCCGTTTGCGTCCACGCGTACGTGATCGGGTGGCCGTTCGCTTGGGTACTCGCCGAACCGTCGAGCGTGACCGTGCGGTTGGGGCCGCGGGTCTGCGCCGTACCGGCGTTGGCCACCGGACGGGTCGCCAAGGTGCTCGCGTAGGCCGCGAGTGCAGCAGTCGCAGACGACTTGGCCGTGCTGGTCTTGGTGACCACCACGCTGTACGTCGGGCAGTTCGCCGACGTCGGGCTCACCGCACCGGTGCCGCTCGTGCAGGCACCGGTGTTGTTGGTGCCGTTGGGCGGCAGGATGAACGTGGGGTTCGCCGCCGTGTTGGACGACAGGCTCGTGGTGCGACCGCCGGTCTGGGTCCACGCGTAGGTGTAGTCGCCAGGACTGTTGCCGTCGGGGTTCGTGATCCCGGCGGTGAGTGTGACCACGTCACCGATACAGAAGTTGCTACATGTGCCGCCGGATCGGCTCTTGGTGACTGCCACCGTCGGCGTACTCGGTGTGCTCGTGACGTTGACCGAGTCGCTCGACTGCAGCGTCGGACCGTCGGACACGGTGAGCTGGAAGGTGTAGGTGTCGCCGCTGGGCGACGTCACTCCAGCAACCGTGAAGGTGGGCTTCACCGCGTGGGAGTTGGACAAGGTCACGGCCGGCCCTGCGGTTTGCGTCCACGTGTAGGTGGGCGTGCCGCTGTTGGTGTCGGTGGAGCCGGAGCCGTCGAGGGTGACGACAGTGCCCGCGGTCTTGCCGGTTTGGTCGGGACCGGCGTTGGCCGTCGGCGCGTTGCTGCCGGTCACGGTGTAGCTGTCACTGGTCGACTCGGTGCCGTCGCTGACGTTGAACGTGAAGGTGCCGGGCGTCGACGTGTCGATGGCCGAACCTTCCGGCACATCACCGACACAGTCGGCCGGGTTGCCGTCGTAGTTCGGCATGCCCTGGCAGCTGTAGTCGGCGAGCACGGTCTGGCCCTGCGAGTAGCTACCGCCGTCGATCGGGCTGGCGATACCGGTGATCACCGAGGTCGCGAGCGGCGGCGAGGTGCCGTTCGGGATCGCGTTCGGGCCCGTGTAGTAGCTGGGCGGCGTGGTGCCGAGGTCGGTGTTGCTCTCGTAGCCGGGTGCACAAGCCGTGTAGGCCGTGACCGTGAGGATGTCAGTGGCGTTGACGATCGTGAGGAACGAAGGGTTGATCCACGTGGTGTCGCTCGACTGGAGCGTGCTCGTGTTCACGCTGAAGGTGGACGGCTCGGTGAAGTTGCCGGCCTGTGACCCCGTGAAGTTGCCGCCCGGAGGGGTACCCGCGTACACCATGCTGAGCGCGGTGCCGGCGGCCACGTTCGTGGGCGCGGTCACGCTGATGGTGATCGCCGGCGCCTGCACCGCCGAACCGCCGGGGAAGATCTTGGAGCCCGAGTTACCGAGCAGGCCGTAACGCACCGTGTTCGTGCTCGTGTCGAGCAGGACCGACGGCGTGGTGCCCGGGATGGCGACGAGGTCGGCCGCCGGGAGCTGCGTGGTCGGGTCGAACGGCGTGGGCGGGTCGGCCCACGCCGAGGCGGGCACGTTCGCCTTGGCGACGAAGTAGCCGGCGTCGGGGTTCGCCGCGATGTTGCCGTCGGACGGGGCCATCGAGACGCTGTTGACGTGCAGTGACGCCGGCAACGTGTAGCTCGACACGTTGTCGTACACGTAGTTGACCGTCGCGGTGCCGATGGGGGCCGCGGACGAGGCCGGGAAGATCGACAGGCGCGGGTGGATCTTGATCGTGTAGGTCTCGCCGGGCTGCACCACATCCGGTGCGGTGACGAAGTCGTTGAGGGTCTGATCCTCCTCTTCGTTCCCGCCCAGCGCACCACCGTTGGCGCGACAGATCATGTCGACGTTCTGATCAGTTGTTACCTGGTTCTGCACGAACGGTGAACTGATCGCGCCCGCAACGGTGGGCGGCGACGTCGCCGCGAACACCGCCGCACTCGTGAGGACGAGGACCATGAGGCCCGCCGCCTTCGATGTCCAGAACTGGGCGCGGTTGAACCCGAAACGACCCGCCATGTTGCAACTCCCCTGTGTCCGCTCGCCCCGAGCGAGATCGCCTGCCCTCCGCCGGCAGTGACTAAAGGACCTTACTTAAGACACGTGACTTGCACAAGCCTTTCCACCAGAAAGGCTCGCGAAAGCCCGGCTGCCTGACCTGGCCCGTTGCTTTGGGCAGGCATTGAGGGCCAGCGTCGCTCTAGGCTCATCGGCCCCGCGCTCGTAGCTCAATGGATAGAGCATCTGACTACGGATCAGAAGGTTGTGGGTTCGACTCCCGCCGAGCGCGCCAAACATCTTGCGACACGACCCCGCACGTCGGCCGCGGTCACACCGGCCGAAAGCGAAGCCACTCGGCGAGCCCGTGCCGGCGAGTTCATCGTTCAGGATCGCCCGTACCGAGTCGGCATCGGATTGCTCGGTGATCGCCACGTCAATCGGGAGCCGGATCGTCGCAGTGTTCGCGTACTACGAGATCGACGAGCACGACGCGACCACCGGGCGGCACACTCGTTCCACCACTTGCCGCACAGCCGTCGCAACGGGTTAGGAGGCGTGTGCGGCTCCGCACGCGACGTCGAGCACGATCATCTCCGGCGTCAACGGCTCGATCCACGCGAGCGTGCTCGACGGACGCGCGGCGAACGGCGAGTCAGGGCCCGAGAACAGCGGCATCTGGCGCTCGAACGAGTGGCGCACCACGTCGGCATGGTCAGTGCCATTCATGGTCACCCGCGAGCGCCGACCTGTCGAGCGCGACGTCATCGCGGCTCGCGCCACATCGCCCACACGGTGGGCCCGCGCGGGATGTGCACCTCGGCGGTCACCTCGAAGCCGTGACGCGCGTAGAACGGGATGTTCTGTTCTTTGGAAGACTCGAGGTACACGCGCTCGCCGGTTCGGTCGCAGTGCTCGAGCACTGGCGCGATGATCGCCGAGCCCACGCCCTTGCCCTGCCAGTCCGGTTGCGTGCCGAGCATCTGCAGGTACCAGTGCCGTTCCTTCGGGTGATGGCTCTGGAAGTAGAGGAGTCCACCGGCGATCGACGGCAGGCGCAGGCCCACCAGGCGCGCGGTGGTGGCGCCGAGCTTGACGTCCTTGCACCAACCCATCGGGAACGTGCCCGGCGGGTTCCAGATCGCCGCGGCATGGCAATCGCTCGTCGTATACACCTCGCCGAACGGGAGCGAGGCGCGCAACAGCGCGCGAAAGAACGCTGGCAGCTTGCGCCGGCGTGCGGTCTCGTCGGGAAACAACCACATCGTCAACGGGTCGTCGTCGAATGCCAGTGCGAGCGTCGTGGCCAGCGCGTCGATGTCGCGTCGTTCCGCTTTTCGCACATCGTCGACCGGCACGGCGAGAACCTACACAGACGCGGCTACCGCGAATCAGAAACGTCGAGCCGGTACTCCCAGCCCTCGCGCCACACGAACTCTTCGTCCAAGAGGTCGGCGACGCGAATGCCATGAAGGAAGTGCTCCAAAGCGAAACGCGTCGCAACATGACCGATCACGAGGACGCGTGTGCCGTCCCAGCGCGGCGTCAAGTCATCCAGAAATCCGCCGACGCGCTCGACCGCCTGCCGCCAACTCTCGCCGCCGGGATACGGCGCGTCGAGGTACTCCGCCCGGCGCCCATGCACGGCGTGCACATCACCGCCATTGCGCTCGCCGTAGTCACACTCCCGCAGTCGCCAGTCGAACAACTGGGGAACTGCGCAACCCTCGAAGGCGATCGTCGCCGTCTCGACCGCACGTTGCAGGTCCGAGACGAACACGGCGGCGAGGCGGTCGTTGCGACGGCGCGCACCGAGGTCCCGAGCGGCCGCCTGCCCACGTTCGGACAGCTGGCCCGGCAGCCAACCGGTCGCCACGCCGCGCTCGTTGTCGACGCTGAAGGAATGCGTCTCGAACACGATCTCGATCGTCATCATGCGTCACGCTCTCAGTTGCGCCGGTCGGCGAGCAGCGAACCGGCGGTGACCGCGACGACGGCAAGCACGACCGCTCCGGCCGCGTAGATCACGAGGCCGCCGGTGCGGCCGTCGTTGAGCTGGCGGAACAGATGTTGCGTGGGCGGGAACAACACGAGCGCCACGAGCACCGCGACCGAAGCGAACAACGTGATGCCCAAGTGGCGCACCACCGGGCGGTGTAAGAGCGCGCCGCACCCCACTCCGATCGCGGTCGCCGAGAGTTGCACGGCGATACAAGCCGCCACGACCGTCGCCTCACTCGCCGGCCTCACAGGATGGCTGCTCGCCACGAGCGCGGTGAGCGTGACCACCACACCGATCGCGTTCGCCGCGATCCATGCCGAAAGGGCGCGCAGCCGGTGTAGTCGCGCCGGAGAGCCAACCGACGCGGTGACGAGCTCGCGATGGCCGTCGTCGTCGACGTTGCCGGTGACCACCGTGATCCAACACGCGACTGCGAACAGCAACAGGAACCCGCTGCCGGCATTGGAAAGTGCCGGTCCGGGATCGCTCAGCGAGATCAGCATCCAGATCAGCACGATGATCGCCGCACCGAGCCAACGCATCGACCGCGCGACGAGCCGCAGGTGGAACGCGATCATTCGCGTTCCACCATGTAGCGGTAGCCAAGCTGCTCCGCAGCCGCGGTCAGGTCGTCGAGGCGCGACGCCGGTCCTCGGAACGACACCGCGATCGCGTCTGCGCCGGCGTGCTCTTCGATGTCGACGCGACCGGAACGCAACGACACGATCCGATCGGCGCCCACCAAATGTTGCGTCTGTTGTTCGGCGAAGAGAACACTCCGTTGCTGCGCGCGGGCATCGTGCATCAAGGTGACGAGCGTGGCCGCGCCTCTGCTGTCGAGGCCTTCGCTCGCTTCGTCGACCACCACGAGGTCGGCCGTGCTGCTGAACGCCTCGGCAAGCAACAGCTTTCGCAGGTTCCCGAACGACAGTTCCCGGCACGGCCGGTCCAAGTGACCGTCGAAGCCGAGCTGTTCGAGCAGCGTCGTTGGCGAAAGGGTGCGCCGCTTGCGCACGCCGCGCAACCACACCTCTGCTGGAAGCGCGGGCGGCTCGATCGCGGCCGGCACATACGCCACCGCCGGATGCCCGATCCGCCGCCCCTGCGCGGGGCGCACAAGATTCGCAGACACGCGCAACAAGGTGGTCTTGCCCGCTCCGTTGCTCCCCGTGACCGCCACCACCTCGCCACGCGTGACGCGCAAGTGGAGGTCGTGCAGCACGGCTCGGCCACCGAGCCGCACGGTCACGCCGTCGAGCGTCAGCAGTGGTTCTGGCTCGGACCGGCTCATGCTCGCGCTCCGATTCGGGCGACGTTCAGGCGCATCCGCGCACCGGCGTCACTTCAGCTCGAGTGAGCTCCCCGGACGCGACGCCAGCTCGGCACGCTGTTCGCTTTCGTGCAGCCGCTCGACGCGCGCGTGTGAACGGTCGACTTGTTGCGTGAGCTCGTTCACGGTGACCTTCATGGCCTCGAGCGCGCGCAGCTTGTACGTGTCGATCTGGTCGAGTGCCGCAAACACGTTGTCCCACGCCCGCTGCAGCGAGGCCATGTCGACACCCGGCTGCGTGGCCTGCTCCTCGACCGTGGCCGCCTGGTCGCGCAGGATTCCCGACGTGCTCTCGATCATCGAGCTCGTCACGTCGTGCACGGCCTTCACCTGGTCGCTCACCAGCTTCTGATTCGTGAGCGCCTGCGCCACCATCACGGCGGTGCGCAGCGCGGCGACCGTGGTGGTGGACGCGGTACGAACTGCACGCACGAGCTCGCGATTGTTGATCTCGACCACACGCAGCGCGGCGTAGCCCTGCACGGCCACTGCGAGCTGCGTGAGGATCTCCTGGCGACGGTGGCGCACCGGGAACAGCACGTCTTCGCGCAGTGCACGCGCTCGGTCGGGATCCTGGGCCTCCATGCCGTTGATTCGGGCCTCGAGTGCAGTGTCGAGGCGTTCGGCCATGTACGCGTACTGGCGCAGCGTCTCCATCTGCGTCCAGAGCGCCTTCTGCTCTTGCGCGATCGCGGCGTTGTCCTTCTCGAGCTCCGCGCTGCCGTCGCGCAGCGCGCCGACGATGCCCTGAATGTGCGTCTGCGCCTTCTCGTAGCGCCGGAAGTAGTCGCGCAGCCGGTTGCCGAACGGGATGAGCCCGAGGATCTTGCGCGGGTTGTCGCGCAGGTCGTAGCGCGCCGGGTTCAGCTCGTCGACCGTCTTGCGCAGATCGAGCAAGCTTTTGGCCACCGGTGTGTCGCCGCCGCCGCCGAGACCGCCGGCCGCGCGCACTGGACGATCGAGGAGCCGGTTGCTCATCTCCGACGTGGCGCGGATCTCCCGATCGCCAATGGCGTTGACGTCGTCGACGCGGCGGCGGTAGTCGTCGCCGTGGATGTCGAGCGTGGCGACCGATTCGACGTAGCCCGACACGAGTTGGTCGATGCGGGCGACGGCCTCGGGCGCCATCGCGACGTCACGCTCGGCCTGCGCCGGAGCGACAGTGGTGACCGCTTCCGGAGGTGTGAGCGCGAGCGACGCACCGGGAGCGTCAGTCATGGCCACCCTGTTGCGCCTTGCCGTCGGCGGGCGGCGTGACGGTTGCACCGTTCGTGCCATTGCTGCCGCGGCCGTTGCCAGTCACCGCCGGAAGCAGCGACTCGCGGGCGAGCCCGGTGAGCGCGCCGGCCTGCTGGATGATCTCGGCCAGCGCCGACGTCACGCCCTGCGCGCCGTTCAACACCGTGAATTGACCGATGTGCTCGAACGGTGCCGCGGCCGCGGACACGATCTCGGGGAGCTTCTCGGCGATCTGCTGGGCGATGACGGCCTCCTGGTTCTGGCTCATCGCTGCGGCGCGCCGCTCGATGCCGGCCGCCTCGGCCTCCATGCGCGCCTTCACTGCATCGGCCTCGGCGAGGCCCTTGGCCCGGATGGCGTCGGCTTCGGCGTTTCCGGTGAGGCGGGTGGCGTCGGCCTGCGCGCTCGCTTGCATCTTGATCGCTTCGGCTTGCGCCTCTGCTTGGAGCTTCGTCTGCGTGGCGATCGCCTCGGCGTGCAGCCGCGTCTCCTGGGCCTCGGCCTCCGCTTGGCTGATGCGCGCGTCGCGGGCCGCGGTGGCGAGCGTCGTCTGCTTGTACGCCTCTGCGTCGGCCGGCTTGCGCACCTCGACCTGGAGCTCTTGTTCCTTCTGAGCGGCGTGGAGCTCAGCGACACGGGTTTCTTCGCCGACGACTGCCTGCTCCGCCGTCGCCTTGGCCAGCGGGCCCTGCTGGGACGCCTCTTGCGTGGCCTTGTCGACCTCGGCTTGGAAGCCAGCCTTTTTGATGTTCGTGTCGCGTACCGACTCGGCGATCTGCGCCTGCGCGGTCTGCTCCTGCGCAACCGCCTCGCGTTCGGCGTTGGCACGGGCGATGCGCGCGTTCTGCTCGACCTCGGCCTGATGAGGAACCGCGAGGTTCTCGATGTAGTTCGACGCGCTGGTGACGCCCTGGATCTGGAAGCTGTCGATCACCAGACCGAACGACTCCATTTCCTGCGAGCAGCGGTCGCGCACCTGCTGCGAGAACATGTCCTGGTCGCTGATCATGTCCTCGATCGTCATCGAGCCTGCAATTGCGCGCAGGTGCCCGACGAACACGTTCTGCACCTTCGTCTCGAGCTCCTCGGCGGGCCGATCGAGGAAACGCCGGGCCGCGTTGGCGATCGAGCGGTAGTCGTCGCCGATCTTGTAGACGACGACGCCCATGAGCGTCATCCCGATCTTCTGCTTGCTGACGCAGGGCACCGAGATCTGGCTCTCGTGCGCTTCGAGCGAGAGCGAACGCACCTTGGTGAGGCCCGGGGCGACGAGACACCCGCGTCCGGTGACGATCCGGAACCCCATGCTCTCGCCGACGCCGTCGGGGCGCTCGCTGGTGCGGAAACCCGAGACGATCAGGGCCTCGTCGGGCTCGGCGACGCGCCACGCGATACGGAACAGCAGGGCAACGACGACGATGGCCGCAACCACCACGGCGACGGCAAGGACAGCGATATTCATCGGGGCAACCTCATCGAATCAGCTGGGGCGACTTCCACCGTTCGCCCTCCGAGACTGCCAACAACGAGCACCTGCGTGTGCTTCCGGATGGTGGCGTCCTTGTCGGCGGCGCAGGCCATGTAGCGCTCGGTACCGGCGCGCACCTCGATGAGTACCTCCCCGAGGTGGCTCGGCGTGATGTCGGCGGTGACTCGTGCGAGCTTGCCGACCACATCCACCGCCATCTGCACACGCCTCTTGCCGGGAAGGGCACCGTCGCGGCGATCGTACAGCCGAGCCGGAGGGCAGATCCTGCCCCCGGTCACCCTGTCGGCACGCGCCGCAAGGGCTTGAGGATCGGCGCCGCCCTCGGCCTGCGAGGCCTCGATCGCAGTCCGCGCCACCCATTCGCCCGGCGGTGAGCACAACCGGTATGAGCGCCGTCGGTCACACTCGCACCGGCGGGGTGGCCGGCGATTGGCTCGATGGCGCCGCCAACTAAGTAGAGTGTTTTACGAACCTGAGGATCCAGGTCGGAAAGGTCCGGCAGGGCCAATGTCTACGATTCAGGGCGTGCACGGCGCCGGAAATCGGACGCGCGAGAACATTTTGGACGCGGCCGAGCGGCTGTTCGCCGAGAGGGGCGTGCCCGCGGTGTCGATGCGCGAGATCCGTATCGCCGCCGGCGCCAAGAACACCGCGGCCGTGCAGTTCCACTTCGGCAACCGTGAGGGCCTGATCGAGGCCTTGATCCTGCGCCACATGCCCGACATCGGCACGCGCCAACAGGAGCTCGCCGATGCGGCCCGACCCGACGACACACGCGCGCTCGTCGACGTGCTGGTGCGTCCCGTCGTCGAATACCTCGAACGCGGACCGAGCGAGGCCGCCTGGGTGAAGATCATGGCCGAGCTCGGCGGGCTGCCCAACCTGCACTTGGCCGAGATGTTCGCGATCACGCCAGAAGCCGGGCGCGCCGCGGCCGGCGCGCTGGTCCGCCACGTCGAGCGGATCGTGCCGCGCGACGTGGCGCGTGAGCGCATCATCATGATGGCCGAGATGTCGGTACACCAGTGTGGTGTGTACGCGCGGATGACGCACGAGCCCGGAAGCCGGCCGCACCTGAATCCCGGCGCATTCGCCGACAATCTCGTGGACATGTTGCACGCGGCGCTGCTCGCGCCCGCGACCGATGGCGACGAGATCGCGGTGCTGTCGGACTAACGCGACGCGATGTTGTGGCGTCGTTGATCAGCGCTCGCAGGTGAACGGTCGATTTCTCGGTCATCGACCGCGCCGGACTCTCGTCAAAGGTTGCGCAACGGCCGGGCCACCGCCCGCGCCGGTGGCCGGTACGCGTACTGGCCGCGGTGCTCTTCGGCCTGGTGCTCACCGGGCTCGCGGCGTTCGAGTTCGGGGCGCAGCAGGACACGAAGAGCGTCCTCGTCGACCGGTTCGGTGTACGCGGCACCACGGCCGTGGGCTTCGTCGAGTCGTACACGAGCTACCTCCTCACACGTGAGCGCACGCTCGCGGAACAGCAACTCGCGTCCCGTCACGTGAGCGACGCGCAGTTCAACAACTTCCTCGAAGTGTTCGGGTTCGGCCCGTCGGTGCTCCTCGACAGCTCCGGTCGGGCGATGTTGGTGGAGCCGTACCAGGCCGATCTGATCGGTGCCGACCTCGCCGCGCAGTACACCCACCTCGCGCACGCCGCGGCCGGCCATCCGATGGTGTCGAACATCGTTCCTGCAGTGGGCCAGAACGTACCGATCGTGGCGTTCGCCACGCCGTTCCGCACGCCATACGGGCAGCGCGTGGTGAGCGGTGCGTTCGACATCACATCGCGACCACTCGGTCTCTACCTGCATCACGTGCTGCCATACGCGAACGGCGGCGTGTTCCTCGTGGACGGCACCGGCTTGGCGATCGCGTCGAATCAAACCGACGCCAATGGCGTTGCGACGCCGCCATCGCGCGTCATGACGCAGAGCAGCAACGGCACCTTCGACGACGCGCACGACCAGAAGGTGGTGTATTCGACGATCGCGGTGCCGGAGACGCCGTGGCGGCTCGTGCTCACCGTGCCCGCGTCCACGCTTTACACACCGATCTCGGCCCGCTCGCGGTTCCTTCCGTGGTTGTTGTTCATCGGGTTCGCGCTCGCGAGCGGCGGCTTGATGTTCGAGTTCGTGCGCTACCGCGAGGGTCGCGCCGCGGCGCGTGTCGATGCCCGCACCGACTTGCTCACCGGACTCCCGAACCGGCGCGCGGTGGAAGAGACGCTCGAACGGCTCCTCGCCGATCACTATCGCTACGGCACTGCGTTCGGCGTGCTCGTCGTCGACGTCGACCGCTTCAAGAGGGTGAACGACGAGCATGGCCACGCCGCCGGCGACCGGGTGCTGTGCCAGATCGCGACGCGGGCCTCCGGCTGCGTTCGGCTGAACGACTTGGTAGGACGGTGGGGCGGCGAAGAGTTCGTGGTGTTGGCACCGCACACCGATCGCGAGGGTCTCGTCGTGCTCGGCGAGCGCATCGGCGACGCCATGCGCAGCCAGCTCATGACGGTGGAGGGCTGCGAGTTACTCGTGACGGTGAGCGCCGGCGGGGCCGTGGTGCGACTCGGGGACGGCTCGTCGTCACTCGTGGGCCGGGCCGACGCGGCGCTCTATACGGCCAAGAGCACCGGTCGCGACCGCACGATCGTGGCCGAAGACGTGCCCGCGCCCACCCTCTCAGGCGCGCCAACGTCGTATTGACCCCAGATTGTCGGGGCCACCCCAACTTGGGTGAACCGATACGGCCCGCCGCACGTATGCATGGCCGTGCGCGATCGGGCGGTGATGTGGGGTGTCCTGCTCGTACTCACGACCGGGCTCTTCGCAGCCTGTAGCTCGTCGTCGAAGAGCAAGTACGCGCCTTCGCCTGCACCGAGCGCGCTCACGAGCATCGCGGCCCAGGACCACGGTGGCGCGGGAACCAAGCCGGCCGCCAAGGTCCAGGACCTGGTGATGACGGCGAGCGCATTCCGCAACATCCACGCCTGGACCAAGGTGCGCGACTTCTACGTGGGCAACCTGCTCGGGCACCTGCCCGAGGCGCTCGCCGTCGCCCGCAACCCCAAGGGCGGCACCTATCCGGTGGGCACGATCATCCAGCTCATCCCCACTGAGGCCATGGTGAAGCGCCGCTCGGGGTGGGACGCCGCCACGCACAACTGGGAGTTCTTCTCGCTCTCCATCTCCGGTAGCGGCACGCGCATCCTGAGTCGCGGCGCCACGAGCACGGTCAACTTCGCGCAAGAGAACTGCGCGTCGTGCCACGACGCGGCCGAGCCACAGTTCGACGAGACCTGCGACGGCAACCACGGGTGCGCACCCCTCCCGCTCACACCTGCACTCATCGCAGGCTTGCAAGCGCGCGACCCCCGCCCGCTCACCTGAATTCGGAACACGGCGCGGCTCGTAGGCTCGGTTCGTGGCTGACACGACGATGTACTTCAACCCGCGGTGTTCGAAGTGCCGGACCGCCGAGGGCCTGCTGCAGGAGCGCGGGGTCGACGCCGAGATCGTGCGGTACCTCGACGAGCCGCCCACGATTGCCGACCTGCGCCGGCTGATGAAGCTCCTCGCCATCGACGACCCCCGGGCGATGATGCGCACCGGCGAGGACGCGTACAAGGAACTGCAACTCGGCGACGCCGATGGCGACACCCTGCTGCGTGCCATCACCGAGCATCCGATCCTCCTCGAGCGGCCGATCGTGGTGCGCGG
>DASXZO010000021.1:0-13413 GCA_036501845.1 Acidimicrobiia bacterium
GATCGTGCGCGGCCTCGACGCGGCGTGGTTTCGCGACTCGAGCGTGCGCGAGCTGATCCGACCGCCCGCGGAGGATCTTTTCCGCTGATGGAAGCCCAGCCGAGCGAGCGCGCCCACCACCTCACGCGTTCGCCGAGCGAGGGAAGGCCGGCCGGCCCGTGAGCGAAGCGAACAAGAGGCAGGACGCGATACCGGCGTTCGTGGAGGCGCGCCGATCGATCCGCGCCTTCGCGCCCGAGGAAGTGCCGCGCGACGCGCTCGACACGATGATCGAGGCCGCATGCCTCGCGCCTGCGCCGCACCACTCCCGACCCTGGCGCTTCGTGGCCGTGCTCGAACCGGCATCGAAGCAGGCACTCGCCGAGGGCATGGGCGCGCGCTGGCGCGCCGACCTCGCAGGCGACCGCGTCGATGCGGCGCGCGTCGACGAGCTCGTGGCCAAGTCGCACGCCAAGATCCTCGACGCGCCCGCTGTGGTGCTCGGCTGCCTCACCTGGCACGGGCTCGACCGCTACCCCGACGAGCCACGCCAACGGGCCGAGTACGGCATGGCCCTCCTGTCGCTCGGCGCCGCAGTCGAGAACCTCATGCTCACCGCCGCCGACCTCGGCTACGCCTCCTGTTGGGTCGCGGCCCCGATCTTCTGCCCCGAAGCCGCACGCGACGCGCTCGCATTGCCCGCCGAATGGCTGCCTCACGCGATGGTGCTCGTCGGCCGCCCCGACGCGGATTACTCGCCGCCGATCCGTCCCGCCGTGCCCCTCGACGAGCTGCGCCGCTTCAGCTGAGCCCGCCCCGCGCTCGCGTGGCTCCGACGCGGCGTGTGAAGAAGTTCGCAGCCGCTGTTGTAGGGGTGAATCAATGAGAGACCGGCCGTATCCTGCGGTTCCAGCCATCTCGTGGGAGCCGATACTCAGACGCTTTCTCCGCGCGCCGCGATCGGCGTGACCGCGGCGCTGTCGCTCGCCCTGCTCGCACCACTCGGCACCTCGAGCCCGGCCCACGCGGCCGCTGCGGCGCCCGCAACCGCGCCTGGCGCGCCACAGCCGACCATCCGGTCCGCGGCCCGAGCCGCACTCGGAACACCGACCGCCATGATGCGCCCGCTCGCCATCGCGCGACCGCTATCGACCCCGACGTCGCCATGCGAGACGTATCCGTACACCGATCCCGCGCACGACACCGCGAGCAGCATCGACGTCGTCGCTTACACCCTGACCTACGACTGCGTCGCCAGCACATGGCGGATGGCGCTCACGGCAGCACAGCCGTTCGCCAGCACCCAGGTGCAATTCCTCGAGGTCGACTTCGACACGGACGGCAAGTCGACCAACAACTGCGACGGCTTCGAATTCTCCGAGGTCGCGGAGTACGTGCCGCAGACCGGTCGGATGTACTCGGCCACGATCCAGTGGATCGACACCTGCGACCAGCACCAGATCCTCGCGTCGGCACCGGCGGTCGATCGCTCCGGTGGTTCGCGCTCGATCGCACTCACGTTTCCAGGACATCCGCTGCACTGGGAGGCCGAGGTCACGTCGTTCGCCGACGCGGACGGCAATCAGTGGGACTACTTCCCGAATGCCGGCGTACTGCAAACGCTCACGAGTGGATCGTCGGCCTTCGCGACGTCACAGAACCCGCAGATCGACGGCGTCTTCACGCAGGTGGTCGCGGGCGACTTCAACGGCGACGGCCGATCCGACCTGCTCGAGTACGCCGCAGGCACCGCTCCCGACGACGTGTCGTTCTCGGAGAGCTCTGATCTCACGAAATGGGTGACGAAGCCGGTCACGATCAGCGGTTCGTACAAGATCATCCCGGGCGACTTCAACGGCGACGGCAAGACCGACCTCTTGTTCTACGGCCCCGGCAGCGCTGCCGATTTCGTCTGGCTCGGCTCGTACACCGGCACATTCAAGAGCGTGCCGATCACGATCAACGGCAACTACACGTCGATCGTGGCCGGAGACTTCAACGGCGACGGCAACACCGACCTGTTCTTCTATGCCGCCGGTCCCGGCACCGACTACCTCGGGTTGAGCAACGGTGACGGCACGTTCACGACCACTCCGTCACCCACGCAGATCAACACGACATATCAGATCGCGGCCGGCGACATCGACGGTGATGGGCGTGCCGATCTCGTGCTGTACGCGCCCGGTACGGCTCCGGATCACCTCCTACGCGGCCAGAGCAACGGCACCTTCACGAACGATTCGATCGCGATCAACGGCACGTACAAGTGGATCCGCGTCGGCGACTTCAATGGCGACGGGCGTGACGACCTGTTGCTCATCAACCCCGACACGCCGCCCGACTCCCTGGCCTTCGGCACATCAAGCGCACCGTTCCTCACAGCCGGGCCGGCGACGACGATTGCCGAGAAGTACGACGACGCCGTCGTCGGCGACTTCACCGGTGACGGCAGCGACGACATGCTCTTGTACGGCGCCGGGCCGATGCACGAGCGCACGTGGATCGGTCGCACTGCGCCGCTCACCATCACGTCGCCGCTCCTACCCGGCGCGCTCCCCGGCACGCCGTATTCGTTCGCGCTCGCGAGCACGAAGCCGTCACCGTTCCAGACCTGGTCGGCGACCGGCTTGCCGTCGGGTTTCACGATCGACCCATCGACCGGAACGATCACCGGCCAATCGAGCACGCTGACGACGACGAGCGTGACCGTGTCCGTGCGCGACAGCCGCGGACGCCACGCCGCGCAGTCGTATCCGTTCAACGTGATGCCCGGCTTCGCGCAAATGAGCACCGGCTACCAGGCGACGTGCGGGCTCACCTCGGACGGCTCGGCATACTGCTGGGGCAACGGCGAGCTCGGCGATCTCGGCAACGGCAGCGCCGCGAACGAGTTGGTGCCCGCAGAAGTTCCTGGCCTCTCCGGCCTGCAGGCAATTGGCCAGGCCGGCGGCACTACCTGTGTGATCACGTCACGCGGCGCCGACAAATGCTGGGGCGACAGCTACGAGGGTGAATTCGGCGACAACAAGGCCGAGACGCAGAGCTACACGCCGGTGCAGGTCTCCGGACTCACCTCCGGTGTGCAATCGATTTCCATGGGCTTCGGCGGGGCCAACTGCGCGCTCCTCGCGGGCGGCGCGGCGCGCTGCTGGGGGCAGAACACCAACGGCGAGGTCGGGAACGGCACGACGGCACCGCAGAACACACCGGTGACCGTCAGCGGCCTGTCGAGCGGCGTGACCTCCATCGCGGCAGGCGGCGACCACACGTGCGCGGTCAAGTCCGCTGCGGTGTGGTGCTGGGGAGCGGGCGCCACCCTTGGCAACGGCACATCGAATGCGAGCAGTGTGCCGGTCGCAGTGTCGGGCTTGACGAGCGGCGTGGTGTCGGTGGTGGCCGGCGAGTCGCACACGTGCGCGCTCACCTCGGGCGGCGCGGTGTGGTGCTGGGGCCACGACGGCACCGGGCAGCTCGGCATCGACCAGATCGGCAATCCCGTCCTCGTGCCCACCGAAGTGATCGGGCTCGATCACGGTGTCACGGCGCTCGATCTGGGCGACCACAACAGCTGCGCGACGAAGTCGGACGGCACGCTCTGGTGCTGGGGTGGGACGGTCGGCGTCGGGATCAAGACGTATCCCACGCCCGTTCTCGTCGGCGGAGTCGCGCCCGGCGCAACGATGCTCAGCACCGACGGCGACCACACCTGCGTGGGCTCGCAGGTGGCGATGCAGTGCCTCGGCCAGCAGTTCGACGGCGACCTTGGCGACGGTGTGGACGGCAATGGCACTCCGCCGGCGCCGGTCGCGCCACAGTTCTCCTGGGGCTGACCGTTACGCGCTGACTCGGCCGCCCGAGATACGCGTGCCGACGCTGACGCTCGCGCCGGCACCGACGAGGGTGAGATCGGCGAGGCCGGCACCGGCACCCACGTGCGCCGCCGCGCCGAGCACCGAATCGATCACCTCGGCACCGGTAGCGACCGTGGCGGCACGATGCAGCACCGAACGCACGAGGTGCGCGCCCGATGAGATCTCGGCGCCCGCGCCGATCACCGACGAGCCGACCGTGGCGCCGCTGCTGATCTGCACGTCGGGACCGAGGAGCACCGGCGCGTGCAGCGTGGCGTCCTTGCTGATCTCCACGTCGCCCTGCACCCACACGCCCGGTTCGATCTCTTCGGCGCCGGGCGCGGGGATCGCGCCGTCCTTGCCGTCGAGTGCATCGAGATGCGCGCGGAGGTACTGCTCGGGCGTGCCGATGTCGAGCCAGTAACCGTCGTACTGGTAGCCGTAGAGCGCGCCGCGGGTTTGCACAATGCGCGGGAACACTTCGCGCTCGATCGACACGTTCACCCGAGTGGGGATGCGCTCGAGCACGGACGGCTCGAGGATGTATGTGCCCGCGTTGATCCAGTTCGTGGGCGCGGCGCCGTGGGTGGGTTTCTCGATGAAGCCCACCACCTCGCCGTCGTCGCGCGTGGGCACCACACCGAATGCCGACGGATCATCGACCTTGCAGAGATAGATCGACGCGTGCGCGCCGCGCTCGTCGTGGAAGTCGAGCATCGCGCCGAGGTCGAGTTGGGTGAGCACGTCACCGTTGCACACCACGAAGCGCTCGTTGATGCCGTCGGCCGCGAAGCGGATACCGCCGGCCGTGCCGAGCGGCTTCTCCTCGACCGCGTAGCGCAAGCGCACGTCGCCGAAACGATCGTTCGGGAAGTGCTCGCGGAACGCGTCGGGCAGATAGCCCATGGAGAGAATGACCTCGTCGACGCCGTGAGCCGCCAACCAGGTGAGCTGCCGTTCGAGGAACGGCACGTTCGCGATCGGGAGCAACGGCTTCGGCACGCCGTAGGTGAGCGGCCGAAGGCGCGTGCCCTCGCCCCCAACGAGGACGACCGCTTTCATGGTTTGGTCGTGGTCGGGGTGGTGCTCGTCGGGGCGGTCGTGGGGGTGGAGGTCGTGGGCGTGGTGGTTGCGACCGGCGCAGTGGTGCTGGCCGCCGATCCGGGCTTCACCGTGGTGGTCACGCCCGGCACTGTGGTGGCAGTGCCGGTGCTCGTCGGTGTGGTGGCGTTGCCGTTGTTGCTCGCGGCGTCGGGCAGGTTGGCTTCCGACGGCACCGATCCGAGCTTCTTCAGATTCTGGCTCGCGGGCCCGAAGTAGATCGCGATCACGTTGTCGTTGTAGAGCTTGAAGTGCGCCGGATCGCCGGTGTGCGTGGTGAGCACCGTGGTCTTGCCCTGCGTGAACTGGCCGACGGCCCAGCGCAACTCACCAGATTGTTTGCCGCACTTGTTGCCGTTCGATTCCTTGATCGGCTTGCCGTTGGACCCGGTCCACAGCGACATCGACGTGGCGCTGAGGTGCCAACCGCCGAACTGGATCCACTTCCCCACAGTGGCGTTGCGGCCGGCCTCGTCGGTGGTGGCCGGCTCCATGTGGATGATGCCGTCGCCCTGTCCGTTGGAGAGTTGGTGACTGTGCAGTCCGGCGTACACACCAGGCTCGTTGGCCCGGGCCGGGCTGCCGCCCGAGGTGAAGTGGCTCCAGATCGGCGCCGGCTCCCACGTGCCGCACACGTTCACACCGATGGCTGCGTGCCAGTGGTCGGCGGCGTCGTCCTGATTCGCCGAATTGTGGAGTTTCGGCCCCACCGCGCCGGCCGAGCTGGGGTGGCGGCTCACGAACACCAGCACGGTGCCGAGCACCAGGATGGCGACGACGGCCAGGTTGAATCCGGTCGAACCGCCCCGGCGCACCCGCTTCGGGTTCCGGAACGCGCGGCGCTTCTTACGGGACGACAGAGCCATTGATTGGAGAGGCTATCGGACCGCCTCGGCGGCTAACGGCGCGGCCGCGTGCCCTTCAGGAAGCCGAGCCCGCAGATCGCCGCGCCACGGACCGTGAGCGCAACCGCCGCCACAGGCAGCAGGAGGCGGCGCACGCCCTTCCAGTGGATGGCCGCGTAGCGGTACGCGCTGCGATGGTGGTCGACGATCGACCGGTACGGGCGGCTGCGGCGGCTCACTCCCCCCACGTGCACCACGCCCCCGCTGGGCTCGTAGCGCACGCGCCAACCCGCGGCCCGCAAGCGCACGCAGAGGTCGACGTCCTCGAGGAACATGAAGTAGCGCTCGTCCCAGCCACCCACGTCGTCGAGCGCGTCGCGCCGGAACCACATCGCGGCGCCGGACAGCCAGTCGACGTCGCGCGCGACGCCGGGCTGCAGGTGCTCCTGGCGATACCTGCGGCTCCACGGGTTCGACGGCCACACGGGCGCAAGCACGAGGTGGGCCAGCGAGGTGAACGCGCCCGGCACCTCGCGCGCTGACGGGTAGTCGGTTCCGTCGATGTTGCGGATGCGCGGCGCCACCACACCGACGCGCGGATCCGCATCGAGCGCGCTGCACATCGACGCGGGCGCGCCCCGATCGAGCTCCACGTCGGGGTTGATCACCGCGACGTACGCGGAGCGCGTCACCGCGATGCCGAGGTTCGCGCCACGCGCGTAGCCGATGTTGCCCGGCGAGTGCACGATCTGCGCGCTCGTCGAAGTGATCGTGTCGAGCGAGCCGTCGGTGGAACCATTGTCGACCACGACGATCTCGGCTGTTCCCGCGCTCGTGTCGTGCTCGATCGACGCGACGCAACGAGCGAGCTCGTCGCCGGCATTGAAGTTCACGATCACTGCCGCCCAACGTGCGTCGGGTGCAGGGGCTGGCATCGGCGCAGTCAATCGCCGAAACGGTACTTGACGAGTGTCCAGAGCGCGACGAAGCCGTCACGCCAGGTGATCTTCTTGCCTTCGTGGAACTCGCGACCCGCATACGAGATCGGCACTTCGTAGATGCGCACACCGAGCTTCAGGATCTTTGCCGTCACCTCGGGCTCGATCTCGAAGCGCTGCGAGCGCAGTTGCAGGCGGTCGACCACGCGCCGGTCGATGAGCTTGTAACACGTCTCCATGTCGGAGAGGGTCGTGTTGTAGAGCACGTTCGTGGTGAGCGACAGGAAGCGGTTGCCCACCCAGTGCAGGAACAACATGTTGCGACGCTCGCCCGTGAAACGGGAGCCGTACACCACCAGCGCGCGGCCGCGCATGATCGGGTGCAACAGGCGCGGCCAATCCTCGGGGTCGTACTCGAGGTCGGCGTCCTGGACGAGCACGAGGTCGCCGGTGGCGTGCTTGAAACCGGCCCGCACCGCCGCGCCCTTGCCCTCGTTGGTCTTCTGGGCCACCACGCGCACGGTGCTGTCGCGCAACTGCGCAAGCACGTCGCCGGTGCCGTCGGTACTGCCGTCGTCCACCACGATGATCTCGAGGTCGAGCGAGCCGGGAAGCTCGACCGAACGCATGCGCCGGATGATCTCGCCGACTGTGTTCCGCTCGTTGAAGACCGGAACTACGACCGAAAGCTTGCGGTATGTGACGGGTTCAAAGGCGCCCGCGGCGCTGCTCTTCTTCGTAGGCGGCATAGGTGCAGCGCAAACCTTCGCGCAGATTCACCGTCGGCGCCCATCCAAGCCGCTCGCGCGCCTTGGTGATGTCGGGCCGGCGCCGCGTGGGGTCGTCGGCCGGAAGCGGTTCGAACACGATCGTCGAGGACGAACCGGTCAACTCGATCACGATCTGCGCGAGCTCGAGCATCGTGAACTCGTCGGGGTTGCCCACATTGATCGGGCCGATCTCGTCCGAGTCGAACAGCGCGATCAACCCGCGTACCTCGTCGGCCACGTAGCAGAAAGACCGGGTCTGGCTGCCGTCGCCGTAGACGGTGATCGGCACGCCCTTCATGGCCTGCACGAGGAAGTTCGACACCACCCGGCCGTCGGCCGGCCGCAGGCGCGGTCCGTAGGTGTTGAAGATCCGCACGATCGCGGTGCGCAGACCGAACTCGCGGTGATACGTCATCGTGAGCGTCTCGGCGAAGCGCTTGGCCTCGTCGTAGACGGCGCGCGGACCAACCGGGTTGACGTTGCCCCAGTACTCCTCGGTCTGCGGGTGCACGAGCGGGTCGCCGTACACCTCGCTGGTGGACGCGATGAAGAAACGGGCGTCGTTGGCGCGTGCGAGGTCGAGCGCGCGGCGCGTGCCGATCGAGCTCACGTCGAGCGTCTCGAGCGGCATCCGCAGGTACTCGGGCGGACTCGCCGGGCTCGCCATGTGCATCACACCGTCGACGTGCCCCTCCACCGGAAGGTCTTTGCACACGTCGGCTTCGATGAACGTGAACCGCTTGTGATCGAGGAGCTGCTCGATGTTCACCCGTCGACCGCTCGACAGGTTGTCGACGCACACCACGTCGTCACCGCGCGCGACGAGCTCGTCACACAGGTGCGAACCGACGAAGCCGGCGCCTCCGGTGACCACGATGCGAGCCATCAGCGGCCGACCCCTACGTACTGGAATCCGCGGCGCCGCATCGCGGCCGGGTCGAGCAGGTTGCGGGTGTCGACGATGGCCGGCGCGGCCACGAGCGTCTTCAGACGGTCGAAGTCGAGCCAACGGAACTCGTCCCACTCGGTGAGCACCGCGATCACCTGCGCGCCCTGCGCCGCGTCGTAGGCGTCCTGGCGCACGTCGAGGCCGGGCAGCATCTGCGCGGCGCGTTCGCCGGCGGCGGGATCGAAGGCCCGAACGTTGGCGCCGGCATCGAGCAGGCGCTGGCAGATCAGCATCGACGGCGAGTCGCGCAGGTCGTCGGTGTCGGCCTTGAAGGTGAGGCCGAGTACGGCCACGATCGCGCCTTCGAGCGAGCCACCCACGGCGTTGGCGATCTTGTCGACCATGTGGGTGTACTGCTTCTTGTTCACCTCGCGCACGCCTTCGAGCAGGTCGAACGCGTAGTCGTGACTGTGGGCGGTGTAGATCAGCGCCGCGGTGTCCTTCGGGAAGCAGGAGCCACCGAAGCCCGGTCCCGGCTTCAAGAACTCGAACCCGATGCGGCGGTCGTAACCCATGCCGAGCGCGACCTCGCGCACATCGGCGTCGACCGCTTCGCAGAGGTTCGCGATCGCGTTGATGAAGCTGATCTTGGTGGCGAGAAAGGCGTTGGACGCGTACTTGATCATCTCGGCCGACGCGGGGTCGGTGACCACGACCGGTGCGTGCAGACCACGGTAGAGGTCGGACACCTTCACTGCGGCGGCAGGGTCGTCGCAACCGATCACGATGCGGTCGGGGTTGAGGAAGTCGCGCACCGCCTGGCCTTCGCGCAGGAACTCGGGGTTCGACGCCACGCACACGCGGTCGAGCAGCGGGCCCGACTCGTCGAGGATGCGCTGCACGAAGCGCGTGGAGCCCACCGGCATCGTCGACTTGTTGACCACGACCGAACCCGACTGCAGCACCGGCGCGATCTGGCGGGCTGCGGCGTCGACATAGCTCATGTCGGCCGAGCCGTCGTCGCCCTGCGGCGTCGGCACGCAGATGTAGATGCAGTCGGCGGTGGCCGCGGCATTGGCGGCACCGACGACGAACGACAGACGGTGCGACGCAAGACCCTCGCTCACGAGTGCGGGCAGACCCTCTTCGAGGATCGGCACCTCACCCTCGTTGAGCTTGGCGACGCGTTCCTCGTCGATGTCGGCACAAATGACGTCGTGTCCGAGGTGAGCGAGACACGCGGCGGTCGTGAGTCCGACGTAACCGGCTCCGATGACGGCAACTCTCATGGTGTGGGTTCTCGACAGGTTGCGATGGGCGGATGAGGGCTAGTTGTGACATTCCGGGAACAGCACGGGCGCGACCCACCGCAGCCGTGTTTGCCCCTCCGCGCCAAGAGCCGGTGCCGACGGTTGGAACCGGCCTCGGACGCGCGAGGTCACAGATTACGCGTCGTTCCCGTTCCGGCAACGGGCCGATCGACCCGACCTGCCCTACGTCACACGATTCGACTGAAATGCCTGGGTCGGTGGGCCCATGCCGGCCTCCGTGGAAGCGGGATCAGCCGCAGCCGACGAGCGGCTGGCCTTGTGTCTGCGGTGCCGCGACGCCCGCCGTGTGGCCCGGGTCGGGCGCCTGGGCGGTTGTGGTGGTGGTCGAGTTGGCGGCGTGCGAGGCCGAGGCCGGGGCGCTCACACCACCGAAGTCGCCGCCGAGCACCACGCGCACCGTGCCGTTCGGGAGTGACGAGTCGCTGACGAGCGTGCCGACACCGGCGAGGTAGGCCTGCACGAGCTGGGCCTTGGTGCCGTCGCCCGGCGCGTAGCGGATCTGGGTGGTGTCGGCGTGAGCCGCGTCGGCGATCGTGCCGCGGCCGAATCCGTAGTTCGCCAGTTGGGTGAGGGTCTGGCCCGCTTCACCCGACACGCCGTTGCCGTTGGCGATGTCGACGACCACCGACGACGTCGGGATGTCAGGTGCCTCCACCGGAGCCGGCGGCGCGATGTTGCGGAGGCGGGCGAAGATGGGCGCCGCGCCGACCGTGTTCAGATTCAGGATCGATTGGCCGTCGGTGCTCTCGCCCTGGTCGGCGGGAATCGTGGCCATCTGGATCGCGCCCGGGTCGGTGCTGTGGAAGGCATCGACGAGCGGGCTGAGGTCGGAACTGCTGAATCCGCTCTCCACCGTGAGGCTCTGCAACGCCTTGTGCACGATCGTGATCGCGGTGCTCACGTTGGTCATGCCCTTGTGGATCGCGGCCTGGGCGAGGCTGCGGATGAAGTACTGCTGGCGGCGGATGCGGCCCAAGTCGCCGGTGCCGTCGGGGGTCCACGTTGCCTGGCGGTAGTCGGTCTTGTACTCGTAATCGCGTGAGCGCACGTACTGCAGGGCGCGTGCGCCGTTGAACACGTTGCAACCGGGCGTGCTCACGAACAGGCCGGTCTTCACGTCGCGTGCGACCGTGGGGATGAACAGGTCGACGGTGCCAATCGCGTCGACGATGCCCTTGAAGCTCTCGAAGTCGACGCTGAGGTAATGGTTGATCGGGATCCCGAAGTCCTGCTGCATCACCCGGATGATCTGCGACGGCCCGCCGTAGTCGGGGTTACCTTCGCAGTGAAAGGCGTTGTTGAACGCGGCGTTGATCTTCGCGTGACAACCACCCGGGAAGGTCACCCACAGGTCGCGCGGGAACGACACCACGTACGCCTGCTTCTTCGACGGATCGAGGTGGGCGATGATCAGCGTGTCGGACCGCTCGCCAGTCTGCGACGACGCGCTCCCGAACTGCTGCGCCTGCTGCGGGGTATCGACGAAGGAACGCGAGTCAGAGCCGACGATGAGGTAATTCACCGGCTTGCCCGACTCGGTGGGATCGACCGACACCTCCACGTGGTGCGGATCCTTCGCGACCGCGTTGTTGTAGAACCACGTCGCGTAGGCGAGGCCACCGGTGACGATCGCGAATACGACCACCAGCGCAACCACGAAGCTGCGCACGAACGCTTGCACCGGCGTCTTCGACGGTGTCACTGGCAGCCGATCCACTGCGACTTGACCGACGAAGCGGGCGTACCCGCAGGCGGCGTGCCGGGGTTCGGCAGGATCGTGGTGGTCGTGGTGCCGCCGGCCGGCGGAGCGGTGGTGGTCGTGGTGGTGGCCGGCGCGTTCGGGTCGATCAGGCCCGAGCCGGCGTGGCCCACGAGCAGCACGAGGTCGGCGCCACCGCGGATGTTCGCCACCTCTTGCAGCTTGGGCGCCTTGTTCATGTGCGACACCAGCACCAGCGCCTGGCCCTTGGTCTTCTCCGTGAACTGAAGGATCGTCGCTTGCGACTCGGGCGCCACCGGCCCGATGGCAACGGGGAATCCTGCGGCCCCCAGCAACGACGACGCGCGGTTGGTGACCCAGTCGGCACCGGTGGTGCCGGAGGTCGTGGTCGACGTGTCGGAACCCGAGGTGGTCGACGACGCAGCACCGCTCGCGTCGCGCACCTCCACCTTCACCTGTGAAGGCTTGAACGAGAACTTCGGCGGCGCAGGCGGTGCCGGCGTGAAGCTGCGCAGCTGCGCCAGCACCGATTCGGCGTTGCTCGCGAGGGCAAGGCCGTCACCGTTGGTCACGGTAGGAACGGTGAGCATCTGCACCGCGCCGGGTTGGGTGAGCCGGAACGTGTTGATGAGGCGCTTCAGGTCGTTGAGCGAGAACTTGGAGTCGAGGGCGAGCGAGCTCACCATTTTGTCGGCGAAGTTGTAGGCGGTGAGCACGTCGTGCGCGCCCTGGTCGATGGCCGTCTGCATAAGCGTGCGGATGAAGTACTGCTGGCGCTGGATACGCGCGAGGTCGCTCTGACCCTGCTTCACCCATTCTTGGGTGGCGTAGTCGAAGTACTGGTAGTGGCGCGACCGCACGTAGTCGAGCGACTCGATCCCGGTGAGGTTCTGGCAGCCGCCGTTCACATCCAAACCGGTGTAGGTGTCGCGTGCCTTGGCCGGGAAGTAGATCGGCACAGTGCCGAGCACGTCGACCATCTGGCGGAAGCCCGCGAAGTTCACCTCGACGTAGTGGTTGATGTCGATGTTGAAGTTCTGCTTCAGCGTGTCGACGATGTCCTGCGGTCCGCCGGAATGCCCGTGGCATTTGAAGTCTTGGTTGTACGCGGCGTTGATCTTCTGCCGGCAGCCACCGGGCAGCGTCACGTAGAGATCGCGCGGGAACGACACGATCAGCGCCTGCTTGCTGTTCGGGTCGATGTGGGCGATCATCAGCGTGTCGGAGCGCGCGCCCGGGTCCTGCGTCGCGCTGCCGAAGTGGCTGACGTCGACCGAGCTGTGCACGAACGAGCGCGTGTCGGAACCCACGATCACGAAGTTCGCCGGTTCGCCGGGCGAGTCGGCTTGACCGGTGTCGTGCAGCGAACCCGGACGGAACTTCAGCTGCGTTGCCTCGCTGATCTTGGTCGCGGCCACGCGATCGGCCGCCCACAGCGCGCCGTAGAGCGCCATGAACGACACGACGAGAGCGATGGTGAACCGCAGCGCGAACGTCCGCGCTGCGCTGAGATAGGCAGCCACCGTTGAGCGACGTTACGCGCCGACCGCCGCCGCGACGGATCACCTGGGAAATGGCTGGGTCCGCACCCGTAGGCTCCCGATCTCGTGATCCGGCCCGTCCCCGACCCGATCAGTGCCGCCGCGGCGTTCGTGCGGCAACCCGGAGTGGGCGATCGCGGGCCGATCGCCGTGGTGCGGGACGGTGCCGACGTGATCGTGGGCACCGATGCGGTGGAGCAGGTGGCCGCGGATGGCGAGGCGGGCCTGCGGGCGCTCGATCGGATGTGGCTGGGCGACGGTTTCTGGGTGGGCGCGCTCGCCTACGACCTCGGCCGCACGATCGAACCCGCGGCCCCCGCCGGCGCGCCGGCCGATTCGGCCCCTTCGGCCCCGCACGACGACCGGGGCTTCGCCGACGTCGCCTTCACCCGCTTCGCCACCCAACACCGCTTCACCCCCGACCCGGCGCGACGGGCGTCGTCTGACT
>DASXZO010000022.1:0-4421 GCA_036501845.1 Acidimicrobiia bacterium
ACGGTGTGCGGACGTTGCACCGCCGTATGCCCGGCGCATGCCACCGGCAAGCCGCTCGACCCGCGCGAGATCGTGTTGAAGACCGGCGAGGTGATGGCCGCGAGCGCCACACCGCCTGTGTCGCCGCCGGTCGGCGTGACCGCAGGCATCACGATCGACACCAACTCGCTGTTCGACCGCATCACGTCGGAAGAGTTGTGGGCGTGCACCACGTGCAAGGCCTGCGACGAGATCTGCCCGGTCAACATCGAGATCCTCGACAAGATCCTCGACATGCGGCGTTACAAGAGCCTCATGGAGAGCGACTTCCCCACCGAGCTCGGCAACACCTACCGCTCGATGGAGAACAACCAGAACGTGTACTCGATGAACAATGGCGAGCGCGCCGACTGGGCCAACGGCCTTGACGACGTGCCGATCGTCGACCCGGGCGCGCCGTTCGACCACGAGTACCTCTACTGGGTCGGTTGCGCGGGCAGCTTCGACGACCGCAACAAGAAGACGTCGCGCGCAATGGTGAAGCTGATGCAGCGTTCTGGCATCGACTTCGCAGTGCTCGGGCCGTCGGAGCTGTGCACCGGCGACCCGGCGCGGCGATCGGGCAACGAATACATCTTCCAGATGCTCGCCATGCAGAACATCGAGACACTCGACGGCATGGGCGTGCGCAAGATCGTCACGCAGTGCCCGCACTGCTTCAACACGTTGAAGAACGAGTACCCGCAACTCGGCGGCAACTACGAGGTGGTGCACCACAGCCAGTTCCTCGAAGAGTTGGTGAGCAGCGGCCAACTCGTGCTCGCGGGGGCCACGCTCGAGGAGCGCGTCACGTATCACGACTCGTGCTATCTCGGCCGCCACAACGACGTGTACCTCGCGCCGCGCAAGGTGATCGGTTCGCTCGCCGGCATCGAGGTGGTCGAGATGCCGCGCAACGGCACGCGCGGACTCTGCTGCGGCGCCGGCGGCGCGCGCATGTGGATGGAGGAGAACATCGGCAAGAAGGTGAACGCCGAGCGCTCCGAAGAGGCCGTCGCTACGGGCGCGTCGCGGATCGCGGTCGCGTGCCCGTTCTGCTACGTGATGATGGACGACGGCGTGAAGGGCCAGGGCAAGGACGAAGAGGTGAAGGTGCAGGACATCGCCGAAATCCTCGTCGAAGCCCTCGACGCCTCACCGCCGGCGCCACCCTCGGCCAAGTTCAGCGTCGGCCTGTAAGCGATCGCGTCGGGCGTCGTTTGAATTCGATTATCGAAGTCAAACGACGCCCGAGTGCTCACATCACGCGCCACTCGTTGGTGGTGGCGTCGAAGTGCATCCACTGGCCGCGCGTGGGCTCCCACGCGATCCAAGCGTTGCGCGATGCGTCCCAATGCGGTTCGGTGGGATCTTGCACCGGAGGCGGCGGCGCGTACGCAGCCGGCGGTGGGCGCCATTGATCGGCGGGCGCCGGCGCGCTCGCCGGCACCGGTTGGGTGGGCTCCGGCGCCGCCCAACCGGCTGTGGTCGGGCTGTCGGCCGGTGCTGTGCCCGACGGCGGTGTGTCCACCCACGGAGTGCTCGACGGTGCGGCGTCGGCCGGCGCACTGGTCGGCGCGCCGTTCGGCGGTGGCGTCCACGGCGCGGTCGCGGTGGGTGCGACCGCGGTGGGCGGGGGTGCGTAGGAACCGGGCGGCGGTCCGTAGGCGCTGGGCTGAGGCTGGGCGTAGCCGTAGGGCGCCGCGGCGGCGTACGCCGGGTAGGGAACCACGGGACGGCCCACCGACTGCTTGCCCACCACGTAGGTACCCGCGGCCATGTCGCCGACGCGCCGGTGCGGGTGTGTCACCGACGAGCTGACCAAGCCGACGATCGCGAAGCACATGTTGTCGACGATGAACAGGAAGCTGCGCAGCAACACCCAGCCGAACCCCGCGATCGAGCCGTCGCCCCGCACGACGCGCAGCCCGAAGATGTACTTGCCCACGGTGGCGCCCGTAATGCCCTGGAGCACGATCGCGTTGAGCGGAGCCAGCGACCAGATGAGGAATCCGATCAGGAACGCGCGACCGGTGACCGAGTTCGGCGCCAGGTACACAGTGCTGCCCGACTGGAAGCACGATTGACCGGGGTGCGGAAAGGCGACGCTGTTACATGAGTTCGTCGGCTGGTTCAAGGTCTGCGTTGCACTCGTGAACCAGATCGAGAAGCCGACGATCAACGCGATCACGGTGGGGACGACGACGTCGATGAAGTACGCGCCGATGCGGCGACCCATCACGTTCGTCGGGTCCGTCATCTGGACGGGCGCGGCGTAGGGCGCCGGTGCATAGGTCATGGCCGCAGTCTCGCACCCGGATAGCACTCACCCAGGGACGCCGGACTTACTTGTGCTTGTCGAAATTGAGGTAGTAGCGGCTCGGTGTGGGGCCGCGTTGACCCTGGTACTTCGAGCCCGTGCGCTCGCCGCCGTAAGGGTGCTCCGCGGGCGTGGTCATCTCGAGGAACGAGATCTGCCCGATCTTCATCTCGGGATACAGCGCCACCGGTAGGTTCGCGACGTTCGACAGCTCGAGCGTGAGGTAACCGTTCCAGCCCGAATCCACGAAGCCCGCGGTGGCGTGGATCAACAGGCCGAGTCGGCCGAGACTGCTCTTGCCCTCGAGTCGGCCGACCAGTTCGCCGCTCACCGCGACGCGTTCGAGCGTCGACGCGAGCACGAACTCACCCGGGTGGAGAATGAACGGCGTGTCACCTTCCACCGTCACCAGTTCGGTGAGGTGCTCTTGATTCTGTTTCGGATCGATGAACGGCGTCGTGTGGTTGCGGAACACGCGGAAGTAGCGGTCGATGCGCAGGTCGACCGACGAGGGTTGCACCGCGCCGTCCTGCAGCGGATCGATCTCGATGCGGCCGTCGGCGATCGCCTTGCGGATCGAGATGTCGGAGAGGATCACGGCGCGAGACGATACGTCAGGCGTCGCGAACGGCGGCGATGGCGGCGTCGGCGGCGCGCTGGGTTGCCAGGCGGGCGCCCTTGGCCACCTTCATCATCTGCGGGATCTTGCCCGGATGCTTCAAGAAGTAGGTGGCGACTGCGCGCGGGTTCGGTGTGCCGTCCTGGTTGCTGAGGCGGAACACCTCTTCGTCGATGCTTCCGTCGCTCGCGCGGTCGCTGATCGCGCGGAACACCGACCACGGGATGTTGCGCGCCTCGCACACCTCGGCGATGGCTGCGGTCTCCATATCGAGTGACACCACACCGTCGGCGCGCAGCTTGGCGAGATCGTCGGCGTTCGTCGTGAGCGCGTCGGTGGTCCACATCTTGCCGTGCGGCGACGCGTTGCCGAGCGGGACGTGCTTGTATTCCGCGCCCGTGTTGCTGTTGACGACTACCTCGGGCATCACGAGCGTGCCGATGGGTGTGTCGTTCTCGAGCGCGCCGGTGATACCGACCACCACCACACGATCGACGGCAACCGCATCGAGCAGCGCGGTGGTCTTGGCGCTCGCGAGCGCGGTGCCCATACCGGTGACGGTCGCCACCACACGCGTCGCGCCGACGGTGCCGGTGCGCACGTCCACGCCGCCGATCGTCTCCTTGTCGAGCGACAGCTTCTTCACGAGCGGCACGATCTCCATCGGCATCGCGCAGATGAAGGCCGTTCGTGCCGCGTCGGCGGCTGGTGGCGAAGCTTCGCTGGTCATACGGGGCCAGAGTCTGCGCGCCGGCTGGTCACGTTGTCGAGCAGCCGCGTGAGCCGGGTGTGTTCGTCGGCGTCGAGGTGGCGGCCGAAGGCGTCGCGTAGCGCGTCGGTGTAGATGGCGTTTGCCACGGCATAGCGGGCGCGGCCGGCGCGCGTGGTGACCACCGTGCTGGCGCGGCCGTCGGCGGGATCGGGCCCACGAGCGACGAGCCCGTCGCGTTCCATGCGCTGCACGAGCCTGCTGAAACCAGGCTGGCTGTAACGCGGGTGCATGGCGCGCTGGAGATCGCCGAGTGCGGCGCGGTGGGGTGGCTGTGATCGCTCGAGCAACGCGAGCAGCGAGAACACACCCGAATCCATGTGTGCGTGCTCGTCGAGCGCGCCCACCACGTCGTGCAGCACCGATTGGTACACCGCGACCAGCGCGCTCCAGCTCGCAAGCTCAGCGGCGCGGGTACGCGTCAACTCGATCGGCGAGGGTCGTCGAGCACGAGCTCGAACTCACCGCTGATGCGGCGCGCGAGCGCGCGGTCGATCGTGTCGCGCAGCTCGTCCGGCGGCAGGATGCAGTCGGCGCAGTTGACGTCGTCGAGCACGAGCGCGAGATGGACGCGCGCGGTCTTCGCATTGGCCTCGCGCACGAGGAGGTCGGCGCCGTCGGCGCGTAGGAAGCCGGCCAGCTCGTCGACGGCCTCGCCCACAGATGCTTCGTCCATCGACGGCATCAGGCCGGCC
>DASXZO010000023.1:0-20570 GCA_036501845.1 Acidimicrobiia bacterium
GTGTTCGAAGGCGCGTCGTCCGATCTGCTCGACGAGAGCGATGTCGAAAAGGCCGCCGACGTGCTGCAGAACGGTGCGTCGGCCGCGCTGTTGCTCTACGAGAACTGCTGGGCGATCCCGTTCGTCGACGCGCTCCGCGATGGCGGTGCGCAGATGGTCGCCGCCGGGTTCGTGCCCCAGGACGAACTGGTCGAGTCGCTCGGCTGAGCGTCGAGACGTCGAGAAGTTGCGGAGAAGGAGCCAACGATGGGTCTGATGAGAGGAATGGCGCGCACGGCGGTGGTCGCGGGAACTGCGACTGCGGTGTCGAACCGCGTGTCGCGACGCCAGGCGAACCGCTGGGCGGCACAGGAACCGCAGTACGACAACGCCAACGCGTACGCCGCGGCGCCCGCACCCGTCGAGGCCGCGGCCGATCCCTACGAGCAGCTCTCCAAGCTCGCCGAGCTGAAGGATCGCGGCGTGCTGAGCTCGGCCGAGTTCGAGGTGGAGAAAGCAAAGATCCTGCGCGGCTAGCGCGGGCGCGCCGCGTGCCCGCGCCCAGACGGTCAAAAGATCGCGGGCACGAGGCGTGGCTCGCGCTCAGACTCCACGTAGCCGTTGCGGCGCTGGCGCTTCGGCAGCGCGACAGCTTGCGCCGCCTGTGGCTCGTAGGGCACCTGTGACAGCAGATGCGTCACAACGTTGAGCCGGCCCCGCTTCTTGTCGTCCGTGTCGGCCACGAACCAGGGTGCCCAGGCGCTGTCGGTGGCTGCGAACATCTCATCGAGCGCGCGTGAGTAGTCGTACCAGCGGCTGTACGACTTCAGGTCCATGTCGGACAACTTCCAGATCTTGCGCGGGTCGTCGATGCGGCTCTCGAGCCGCCGGGTCTGCTCGTCGGCGCTCACCTCGAGCCAGTACTTGAGGAGCAGGATTCCCGAGTCGACCATTGCCCGCTCGAACGCTGGTGTCATCGTGAGGAAGCGCTGCACCTGATCGTCGGGAGTGAAACCCATGACCCGTTCGACCCCGGCGCGGTTGTACCAACTGCGGTCGAAGATCACCACCTCACCCGCGCACGGGAAGTGCTGCACGTAGCGCTGCATGTACATCTGCGATTTCTCGCGGTCGGTCGGGGCCGGCAACGCGACCACCCGGAACACTCTCGGGCTCACGCGCTCGGTGATCGCCTTGATCGTGCCGCCCTTTCCTGCGGTGTCGCGCCCTTCGAACACCACGCACACCTTCGCGCCCGCGGTCTTCACCCACTCCTGCATGGCCACGAGTTCGGCGTGCTTTTCGCGAAGCGCACGCTCGTAGGCCTTGTTCTTCATCTTCCCCGGCGCGGGCGGAGCGACGGTGGTGGTCGTGCCGTTGCCGTTGCCGTTTCCGTTGCCGTTTCCGTCGACGTGTGCGGCCTTGTCGTGGTGCTTGGACTTCTGCTTGTGGGCCATCGGTACCTCCGGCCGGGTCAATCGGCAACGAGCGCGAGCGGTCGCCGGTCGCGCCGGTGCTTCCAGGTCACGTCGAATAGCACTGACAGCACGAGGATCGCCGCGAAGGCGACCGCCGTTGCCGGCTCGTTCACGAGCGTGGTGAGCGCGAACGTCACGAACACGGCGAGCGTCGTGGCGACCGCGATCGCGAGGACCACCACGTTGCCTCCGGTTTCGCGCCGGACGCGTAGGTGGCCGTACGAAATGAGCGCGAACATGATGAGCGCGATCGCGCTGCCCACCGAAGCGATCGCACTCAGGTCGTAGCCCACGGCGAGCACGATCGAGAGCGCCGCGGTCAGCAAGAGCCCGGCGGGAGCACGGCCGCCGAAGCGCCGGCCGAGCAGCGGCGGGAACTGCCGCGTGTTGGCCATTTCCTCGCAGATCCCGGCGGCGGGGAACAAGCCGGCGTTGGTCGCCCCGGCCGTGGAGAACAGCGCGGTCACGGTCATCATCCAGTAGCCGGCGCGACCGAGCACCGGCTGCGCCGCGACCGCGAGCGCGGTGCCGCCCGACGCGATCACCTTGTCGACCGAGAGTGTGCCGAACACGCCGATCGCCACCGCGATGTAGATGACGGTGGCGATGCCGAGCGCGAGGTACATCGCACGCGGCAGGTCCTTCTCGGGACGGTGGAGCTCGGCCGCGGTGAACGTCACCACGCCGAACCCGAGGAAGGCGAAGAACGTGAGGGCCACGCTCGACACGATGTACTTCAACGAGGGGTATCCCGACGGTGCCAGCAGATGGGGATGGAGGTGCGTGAGCGTCGCCACGGCGAACACCGTGAGGATGCCGATCACCACCACCACGACCACGGTCTGCACGCGTGCCACCGCTCGCGATCCGCCGACGTTGAGGAGTGTCATCCCCACGACGAGCAACACCGCGAAGAACTTCGTCCAGGCGAGATCGTGCTGGCTGTGGAAGCACGCTGCTGCGTAGCTGCCGAACGACACGGCCACCATGCTCGTGACGACGGCGTTCGTGGCCAGGCCCATCCAGGCGAAGATTCCGGTGAGGTGACCGTCGCCGAAGCCGCGGCGTACGTACTCGAGCATCCCGGCCGCGGACGGAAAGCGCGCGCCCATCTTGGCGAACGAGTAGCCCTGCAGGATCGCGACGAATCCGGCGAGTGCGAACGAGAGCCACACTGCGGCACCGGCGACCTCCCCCGCAGCACCGAGCAGTGAGAAGATTCCCGCGCCCACCATCGAGCCGACGCCGATGAACGCCGCCTGGTGGACGGTGAGCCCGCGTCGCGCGGCGGGGCCGGGTTCCGACAGGTCGGTCACGTCACCAGCGTCGTCAACCGCCGCCGAAGCGCATCACCCGGTGCGGATCGATCGGCGACTCGGTGCCGACGCCCACGGCGGGTGATGCCATCAGGGTGGAGGTGCGGACACTCACACACACGGGCGCGCGTGCTTTGCGCGGCGCGCCGTCAACGTCGAATCGAGGGAGGGTGCCCGTGACCGTCACCGCCGGCCCGCCGATCGCCACCGAGCCGCGGTCGCAGCACTGGTATGCCCGATCGCCGGAGGAGGTCGCGGGCGACCTCGGCGTCGACACGGGCACGGGTCTGACGGTGGCGCGCGTGGCGGAACTGCTCTCGGCCAACGGTCCGAACGCGCTTCCCGAAGAGAAGGCGCGTCCGGGTTGGCGACGGTTCGCGGATCAGTACCGCTCTTACATGCAACTGATCTTGCTCGGTGCGGCCACCGTGTCACTCGCGATCAAGGAGTGGAGCACCGCGGCGCTGCTGCTGCTCCTCACCGTGCTGAACGCCGTGCTCGGGATGCGGCAGGAAGGCAAGGCCGAGAGCGCGATGAACGCGCTGAAGTCGATGATGAAGGCAACCGCGCGGGCGCGGCGCGACGGCACCGAGGCGTCGATTCCGGCGGACCAGTTGGTGGTGGGCGATGTGGTGCTGCTCGCCGCCGGTGACCAGGTGCCGGCCGACGGCCGCATCGTTGCCGCGAGCGCGCTGCAGATCGACGAGTCGGCGCTCACGGGCGAGAGCGTTCCCGCGGCCAAAGATGCCGGCACGCTCGGCGACACCGAGATCGGGCCGGGCGATCAATCGAACATGGCATTCATGAACACGCCGGTCACGCACGGCAGCGGCACCATGATCGTGACGGGCACCGGCTCGAACACCGAGCTCGGGAAGATCTCGGGAATGCTTTCGGCCACCGCGAAGGAGCAGTCGCCGCTCGACAAGGAGCTCAACGCGCTCAGCCTGTGGGTGGTCGGCGCGGCCGGCATCACGATGATCGTGATGTTCGTGCTCGGCCGCTGGCGGGGCAACGCGTGGGACGCGTTGTTCGTGAGTGCGGTGTCGCTTGCGATCGCGGCCATCCCCGAGGCGCTGCCCACGGTGAGCCAGGCAATCCTGTCGCTCGGCAGCGTCGAGCTCGCCAAGCAGAACGCGATCGTGAAGGACCTGCCGTCCGTGGAGACGCTCGGATTCACGTCGGCGATCAACTCCGACAAGACCGGCACGCTCACGATGAACCAGATGACCGCGGTCGAGGTGGTCACCGGTGCCGACCGCTACACGATCAGTGGCATCGGGTACGGGCTCGAGGGAACCGTGCAGCACGCGGCCGGCACCGCCTCGTCCATCGACGACGCGATCGTCCCGTACGTGATCGCCAACGACGCCACGATCGTGGACGGCAAAGTGGTGGGCGACCCCACCGAGGGCGCGCTGCTGGTGCTCGCGCACAAGGCCGGTCTGCACATCGACGGCACGCGCGACCGCCTACCCCGTCTCGCGACACTGCCGTTCGATCCCACGTACAAGCTGATGGCCACGTTCAATACCGCCACCGACGCCAACGGCAAGCCGGTGGTGCGTTGTTATGTGAAGGGCGCGGCGCCCGCGGTGATGGATCATGCCGCCACGATGCGCACGCCCACCGGACCGGCGCCGTGGACCGACGAGCTCGCGTCGCGTGGCACGGTGGAGATGGAGCGGCTCGAGGGCAACGGCTATCGCGTGATGGCCGCAGGTTCGTGCGACCTCGACTCGGCGTCGTTCGATCCGAACGGCGATCTTCTCGGCTACGTGCACGACCTCGAGCTGGCCAGTCTCGTGGGCATGATCGACCCGCCCCGTGACGAGTCGAAGGCGGCGGTCGAGGCCGCACAAGCGGCGCACATCCGCGTGAGGATGGTCACCGGCGACGACGTCACCACTGGCGCGGCGATCGCCAAGCAGCTCGGCATCCCGGGCGAGGCCATGCTCGGCGCCGACTTCGCCGCGCTGAGCGACGCCGAACGTCTCGCGCGCATCGACGACGTAGGTGTGGTCGGGCGAGTCGCGCCCGACCACAAGGTGCTGCTCGCCAACACGCTGAAGTTGAAGGGCGATGTGGTGGCGATGACGGGTGACGGTGTGAACGACGCGCCTGCCATCAAGGCCGCCGACATCGGTATCGCCATGGGCTCGGGTACCGAGGTCGCGACGAATGCGGGCCGCATGGTGCTGTCGGATGACAACTTCGCCACGATCGTGTACGCCGTGGAGCAGGGCCGAAAGATCTACGACAACCTGGCGAAGTACATCCGCTTCGTGCTCGTGCTCCTCGTGGTGTTCGTGTTCACGTTCCTCGGTGCCACGCTGTTCAACATCGCGGCGGGCGCGCCGTTCACCTCGACCCAGGTGCTGTGGGTGCACTTCATCGTGAACGCGCCGTTCGGCTTCGCCCTCGGATTCGACCGCGAGACGCCAGGTTTGATGGCGCAGCGACCGAAGCCCCGTGGTCAGTCGGTGCTCACGCCGTCGCTCGTCACCAGCGTCGGTCTCGTCGGCCTGGTGATGACGATCGCCCTGCTCTCGCTGATCGAATTGGGCAAGTCGCACTTCGGCTCGTTGGAGATCGGGCAGTCGATCGCCTTCGTGTCGTTCGCGCTCATGCTCGTGATCGCGGCGTTCGAGTGCCGGAGCGAGACCGAGTCGGTGTTCACCATTGCGACATTCGACAGCAAGCAGATGAACTGGGCCGCGATCGGCGAGGTGTTCGTCGCGGTGCTCACCACGCAGATGGACGCGTTCAACCGCATCCTGCACACGGTGCCGCTCGACATGCGGCAGTTCCGCTGGGCGCTGATCCCGCCATTGGCACTCCTGCTGCTGTGGGAGCTCGGCAAGCTGATCGCACGCAAGCGCACCGAGACGGGCGCGACCGCGACCGCGGTCGCGGTGCCCGCGCCCGTGATCGACCTGACCCGTGCGGGATAGCTCGATTGATGTGTGCGGTTAGCCCGAGTGCGCGACGACCCAGAGCGCGTCGCCGTCCTGCACACCGGGCACCACGACGCTGATCTGGCTCGCGCTCACACGCTTCACGGTCGCGTGCACGCTCGGCACCGAGTACACCGCGCCGGTGCCCGCCGGTACGCGCTGCACGGTCACCGACGCCGGTGCGCGGCCGTACGGCCAGTTGATCGTGAGGGCGACCGACGCCGCAGGAACCGTCGCCTGCGGGTTCGTGCACCACGCATTCACCTTGTTGTTGCACGTCCAGTGGCGGCCGAGCAGCACGCGCACCGTGTGAGTCTTGTCGTCGCGTGTGGCCAGGCCGCTCACCTGCCAGTCGGCGGTGGAGTTGACCGCGAGACGCGGTTCGCCACCGAGCTCGGTGTAGAGGCGGTGCGCCCACCACGCCGCGGTCGTCGCGCCTGCCGGTGTCAGCAACCCGTCGAGGTAGGTCGTGCAGTCGGTGCCGGTCCAGCACGCCAAGTTGGCTTGCTGCACACCGTCGTTCTCGAAGGCGGTGAAGAACCCCACCGACCAACCGGCCAGCAAGTGCGTGTCGGCTGCGTCGTACTCGTTGATCATGATCGTGTTGCCGGCGACGGTTCCTGGGTGCTTCGCCATCACAGCCTTGGCCATTGCGATGTGGTGGTCGACGTTCGTCATCGCGGTCCACATGTCGCCGGGCGAAGGCGCCGAGGTGTTCTCGTGCCACGAGATCGCGTCCCACCGCAAGTGGTGCGCGGTGGAGAACGCGAGGAAGGTGTCGAGGTCGAACTCGGCGGGGCTTCCAGGCGCCCACTGCAGCGCGCTCAAGCTCGGCCCGATCACCTTGGCGTTCTTGTCGACCGCCTTGATGGCTTGCCATGCGAGCTCGTAGGTCTCCAGCCAGCGCGACACGCTGATCGTGTGCTGATCGGCCGGCGAGAACTTCGGACAGCACGTGCCGTTGGGCTCGTTCCACACGTCCCAGTAGTCGGGTGCCCAACCTTGGCGTTCCGCGGTGCGCACGGTCTGCTCCACGAAGTTCTGCCACGCACCCCAGTTCGACCACGGCGTGCGCGCGTAGCCATCGTTACCGGGGGCGGTCGTGTTGTTCCAGAGGTCGGAGAGGATCTGCGTACGTGAGGCGTGTACGCCGCGCACACCCGGGTCGCTGCTCGAGCCCGAGAAGCGCCACTGGCGCGGGTCGAGCGGCGTCACCGCGCTGGCGTTGCGCAGCTTTCCGCCCGACGTGGGCGCGCTGAGCAGGAATCCCTCGCCCGCGAGTCGCACGGTCGCCGGGTGGGACACGGGTGTTGCGGTCACGCACAGGTCGCCGCCGTGACATGGGTTCGTCACCGTCATCACCGGCGAGGTCGACTCCGGGCCGTAGCCGGCGTTGTTCTGTGGCGTCGCCTTCACGAGCCACGAACCCACCGGCATCGGAATCGTGTAGGTGTCGCCCTCCACCGTGTTGCCGACGGCAGTGCGGGCCACGATGTAGGGCACACCTCTGACCACGGTGTACAACGCGAGGTTGAGCTCGTCGACGTGTGGGCTCGTGGTGGCGTACGACCATTGGAGCTGCAGCTTCTCTTGGCCGGGCATCACCGACACATGGAACGCGGCAAGGGCGTGGGGCGGACCGGTGAGCACCGTCGGGATCGGTTGGGTGGCCGCGCCGGCCGGCGTCGCCTCCGGGTTGCGCACGCCTGGTCCCAGGCGCGGCGGGACGAGATCGATCAGAGCCGCTGCCACCACCGCTACGGCCAAGGCGCGCTTCACGCGCTGGCCTGCCACGCTTGGTGGTATCGGGGCCGCCAGCCGGCAACTTGAGCAGGTGTAATCGCTCCGCAACGTGGGTAAGCACCGCCCGGTCGCCGCGCACCGTGGTGACGCATCTCGCTCGGGCTGGGGCTCGGCGAGGGGTTCGCTGGGAGTTCCGTGGAGATACGTCGCTACCTCGCCATCCTCAGGCGCTGGGTGGTCCTCGTGGTGCTCATCGTCGCCGCGGCGCTGGCCGCAGGGTGGGCCATCGCGCCGCGCGGTCACACCTATTCGGCAACGAGCATCGTCTACGTGGGTCAGCGCACGATCAACATCGCGCCCACAGGCGGTCAGGTCTCTGGCGACTATGCCGCCGGTCTCGACCGCCTCATCAGCACGTTCACCGCGATGGTGCCCACCACGCGCATCGCCGCCGCCGCTGTCGCCTCGGCACACGTGGCCCGTGGTCCCGAGGGTGTCGTCGCCAACACCGCTGCCAAGCAGGTGCCCGCAACTGACTTGATCACGATCACCTACACCGATTCCGACCCGCACGTGACCCAGACGGTCGACAACGCGCTCGCCAACGCGCTCGTTGCCGCGGTCCCCACAGTTGACCCGACCAGCGGCTCGGCGAGCACGTCGAGCGGCCAGGTGCTGTCGGTGTACCAGCCCGCGTCGTTGCCGACGGTTCCGAACCACAAAGGCACCGCACGCGACCTCATCCTCGCCGGCCTCTTCGGTGTGATCGTGGCCGGTTGCCTCGTGGCGTTGCTCGAATACCTCGACATCACACTGCGGTCGCCGGAACAGGTGGAGCGCCAGCTCGAACTGCCCGTGCTCGGCGTGGTGCCGGCGCTCGGCGCGCGCCTTCCGGTGCGGCCGGCTACATCGTCCCGCACCGGGCTTCCGCCGGGCCCGGCCCGACCTGCGAGCACGCCGTATGTCTAGGACTCTGCCGCGCCGCGCTCGCACCGCGGCCATGCCGCCCGACCTCCTCGAGGCCAACGAGGCCTTCCGGATCGTGCGGTCCAATCTCAGCGTGGCGATGCGCGATCTCGAGCAACGCGTCGTCGTCGTCACGAGCGCGTTGCCCCGCGAGGGCAAGACGTCCACGTCGGTGAGCCTGGCGCAGTCGTTCGCGCTGGCAGGCTCGCGCGTCGCGCTCGTCGACCTCGACCTCCGCGAACCCGACTCCCACCGGCTGCTCCAAGCGCACAACGAGATCGGCGTGTCCGACGTGCTGCTCGACCACCGCGCGGTCGAGGACTGCATCCAGCACATCGAAGTCGGTGCCGAACAAGAGCTCGATGCCGTGCCCATGCAGTTCCTCGCGGCTGGTCCGCGAGTGACCAACCCCGCCGAGTTGCTCTCCACCACGCAGGCCGCGCAGCTGCTGGAAGACCTCGCGTTCGACGCCGACATCGTGGTGATCGACGCGCCGCCCGTGTTGTCGGTGGCCGACACGCTCCTCATCGGCCGGCACGCGGCCGGCGCGGTGCTCGTGGTGGAGGCCGGCCGCACCCCCGCGCCGACCGTCCGCCGGGCGAAGGACGCGCTCACGCGCAACCAGACCCGGCTGCTGGGCGTGGTGCTCAACAAGTTCCGACCCAAGCGAGCTGATGTCGACGACGGTGACACCCGTTACGGTTCCAGCCACGGCTGAACCACACAGCGGCGTGTCGGCGCCGAACGCTGCTCGGTCGCCGGCGACGATCGTGCTCGCCACCCACGCGCGCCCAGAGTTCCTCGAGGAATGCGTCGAGGGGATCGTCGCGTCGCTCGCACCCGACGACGAGCTCATCGTGCGGGTGTGCTGCAATCCCGGCGCCGCAACGTCGCTGGCGTCGTTCGGCCCCACCGTGCGCGTCGAGCTCACCGAGCACGAAACGAAGTGCACGAAGCTCAACGCGTCGATTCGCACGGCGCGTTCGCCGATCGTGCTGATCACCGACGACGACTGTCGCGTGCCGTCCGACTGGGTGGCCACGATGGTGGCAGCGTTCGACGATCCTGCCGTGGGCGTTGCGTTCGGGCCTGTGGTGGGCCTGTCGTGCGTGCCGGCGAGCACCCGGCCGCAGTCGTTACCAGCCGGACCCGCGCCGCCGGAACTCTGGAACTTCGCACACGGCGCGTCGATGGCCGTACGCAGGCGCGCGATCGTCGACGCGGGAGGCTTCGACGAGCGGCTGGGGGCCGGAACCGCGATCAAGGGTGGCGAAGAGGCCGATGTGGTGCTGCGCATGGCGGCGCGCGGATGGACGACCGCAGTCGCGCCGGCATCGGCCGTGCAGCATCTCGATTGGCGCGACGACGGCGAGAACGCCCGGAACCTGCTCGGTTATCAACGCGGAAGCGGCGCGTACCTCGGCGCAGGCCTGCGTCGCGCACCACTCTTTACAGCGAAGACGTTCCTGCTGCGGCTGGCCCACGAACCTCCCCTATGGCGCGATCGGGCCGCGCGTGGCACCGCGTTCGGCCCGCGCATGACGCTCGCGTTCGCGGGCGGACTCGTGCGCGGCGTGGCGCTGCGACCACACCGTTACCTGGCCGGGTCCGACTCGTCGTCGACACGGGAGGCGAGCACAGCCGATGCGCCGAACCGCCGTCGTACGAAGGTGCTGTGGGTCACCGACGAGACACCCGATCGCGATGGTGGCGGCGGCAACATCCGTCAGGCGATGTTGCTCGACGAGCTGGCCAGCCGTTGCGACGTGACGGTGCTCGCGGTCGGCCGGGTCGCCGACACGACAACCCGTGCACGCGTCGAGGGAGTGATCGAGCTACGTGAACCGGCGCCGCGGCGTGAGCCCGGCCAGGCGCGGCGGCGTGTGCGCGACCTTCGCCACGCGTTCGCGCGTCGCCCGTCGGGCGTGATCGATGCCGCTCGTGTGCGTCGCGTGATCCGGCCGGTGCTCGCTCGGATCGATGACGAGTTCGACGTGGTGGTCGTGCACCACCTCCACCTCGCGCCGCTCGTGTCGTCGCGTCGCCGGAGCGCGTGGGTGCTGCATCTGTTCGATATCGCGAGCGAGCGGGCGCGCCAAGAGCGTGCCGACGCGCCCGGCCGTCGCCAACGTTGGCTTCTCCGGCGCGAGACCGCGCACGCCGGTCGTTACGAATGCGAGGCCACCGCGGAGTACGACCGGGTGGTCGTGGTGAGCGACGGCGACGCCCAGGTGCTCCGGGCGCACTGCGCCGAGTCGGCGCGCCACCGCGATCGCGTTGCTGTGGTGCCCAACGGGGTCGCCGTGGCCACCCGGACGACGTCGGCGCTGCCGCGCGATCCGCACGTGCTGTTTCCCGGCACGCTCAACTACCGGCCGAACGTGCTCGGCCTCACCTGGTTCTGCGACGAGGTACTACCGCTCGTGCAGCGAGCCGTGCCCGACGTGCAGCTTGCGATCGTCGGCCGGCGGCCGGTGCCGGAGGTGGTCGCGCTCGCCGAGCGTCCTGGAATCGACCTGCACCCCGACGTGCCGCAGATGGCGCCCTGGTTCGAGTGGGCCCGAGTCGTAGTGGTGCCGCTGCACGTGGGCACGGGAACGCGGCTCAAGGCGCTCGAAGCGATGGCCGCGGCGCGGCCCGTCGTCGGCACGAGCGTGGGTCTCGAATCGCTTGGCATCACCGACGGTGTGCACGCGCGCGTCGTCGACGAACCGTCGGCGACGGCCGCGGCGATTGTCGAGATCCTCGGCAACGATGCCACCGCGGCGCGCCTCGCTGCCGCGGGGCGCCAGCTCGTCGAGGACGAGGCGCAGTGGTGCGCAATCGCGGCGCGACTGGCCGACGTGCTCGACTCAGCGGCTGCCGACGGCGACCGAGGGGTGGCGCCGGGCCGGGCGGGGGCCGGCGTGGCGGTGTGAACGCGCCGCTTGGAAGTACACCTCGCGTAGCCGGCAGGCCGCGCTGCGAATGTCGAAGCGGTCGGCCAGCCGCTCGGTGGCAGCGGCCGCGAAGCTCTGCCGCAACGTGGCGTCGTCGAGGAGCCGGGTCACGCGATCGGCGAGCGCCGCGGGCTCGTCGATCGGCACGATGAACCCCGACGTGCCGTCCTCTACCGCGTCGCGGTTGCCCACCACGTCGGTGAGCACGACAGGCGTACCCGCACGCATGGCCTCCATCGGCGCGAACGCGGCGCCGGCCTCGTAGCGCGACGGCAGCGCGAACACGTCGAACTGGCTGATGATGCGGGGCCCCTCGTTGCAGTGCTGCAGCAGCAGGAACCGGTCGTCGAGACCCAGGCGGTTGATCTCCGACTCCACGAGATCGGTGAGCGGGCCATCACCCACGAGCACGAAGCGAGCGTTGGGCGCGTGTCGTGCGATGGTCGCACACGCGCGCACGAACACCTCAGGGCCCTTCTGCGGCACGAGCCGAGCGACCGTGCCCACGATCGGCGTGTCAGCCGCAACGCCCAGCTTCATCCGCACGTCGTGTGATGCCGGTGGCGGCCGCTCGAGCTCGATCGCGTTCGGCACCACCACGAGGCGGCGCGGGGGCACCAGCCGGTGGTCGCGGACCTGTTCCGCCTCCGAGGGCGAGGAGGCGATGAACACGTCGGTCACGTGGCCGAGCGTGCGCTCGATCGCCATGGCATAGCGGGCCGGGAACAAGCCGTTCGGGGTGTACACGCGTGCCGCGCTGCTCGAGAGCGCGGCAATGCGCGCGATCGCGCCGCCGATGGACGAATGCCCGTGCACCACGTCGGGCTTGTGGCTGTGGATCAGCGCGCTCACCTGCGCGATCGCGGTGGTGTTGTGCCGGCTGGCCGGCGATCGGCGCATCGGCACCACATGCACGGGAATGCCGCGGTCGTGCAGCATGTCGAGCGTGTCGGTGTCGGTGAGACCGCCGACACGCTCCGGCGGCACCACCACGACGTGTTCGGCGTCGACGTAGCGCACGACATAGCTCAGGTGGCGGGCAGTGCCGCCCTCGATTGCCTCGAGTACGTGCAACACCTTCATGGGACTCGGCCTTTCAGCGTGCGTTGCGCCTTTCGCAGCGCACGCGTTGGGATGTCCCGCCAATTGATGGACGTGGGCGTGAAGAAGGGTTGTTCGAACCAGTCCTGCCGGAGGCTGCCGTGGCCCGTGCGCCGGTACGACGCCCATTTCGCAGTGCGCCGGTCAGCTGCGAAGCGCGGATCGGCGTCGAGGAACGCGCACAGCTGCGCCACGGCCGGCAATGCGACGTCGTCGAGCACGAGGAGGCCGTCCGAACGCAGGCGGCCGCCCGCGTAGTACCAGTCGATCATCGGCGTCGGGAAGCCGTGGCCACCATCGATGAACACGAGGTCGAGTGGCGGTTCGCCCGCGAGTGTCGGCAATACCTCGTCGGACGCGCCGATCCGGAACGTGAGCGACGACGCGTCGATGCCGCGAGCAACGCAAAAAGCCTTGATTCGTCGGGCTTCGTCGTGCGACGGCGTCACGCACGTGTGCTGGGCACCGAGTGCAGTGAGCAGCACGGTCGACAGGCCCGATCCGGTCTCGAGCGAGCGAGTGGCCGGTCCGGCTGCTTCGGCGAGGAGCATGTAGCAGTCGCGACCTGTCGACCACAGGCCGATCGCCGCGTCGTCGTCCGCGGCCATGGCATGCACGGCGGGTGGATCGGCCAAAAGGCGGTCCACGAGGCTGTCCGCGCCCGCTGACAGAGTCACCGGGTTGTGTATCTCCAGCCGAGCAACGCCGGTCGGACAACATTCGCGCAACGTTTGTCTGAACGCTCAAGCGCGCGAGTAAGACCTCAGCAATGCTGGATGTGAGAGAACGTTCGTGGTGGATCAACGCGCGGACGTTTGGCTATCGCGGCTTGGAACATGCACCGCGTGCATATTGCGGATACATGCGCGCCCGGCGACCGGCGAACACCGTCGTCGCTCCCACCACGTCGATCGTGCTCGACGGATTCCCTGGCTCGGCAAACAGCTTCGCCCGTGAAGCCGTGTTGTATTGCAACCCTGATGCATCGGTCGCGAGCCACATCCACACGTCTGCGCACCTGATGGAAGGATTGCGGCTCGGGAAGCCGAGCGTGCTGCTCGTTCGGCCGCCCGTTGACGCGATCGTGTCATTCCTTTCGCGCGGCTATCGGTCGGAGCTCGAAGCCGCGCTCCACGCGTACGACCGTCTGCATCGGCGCATGCTCCGCCACCTCGATCGTTTCGTTGTGGCACCGTTCGACCGCACGACCCAGCGCTTCGGCGAGGTGGTCGAGGAGGTGAACATGCGGTTCGGCACCGCGCTTGTTCCCTTCCCGCACGATGACCGCGCGGCGCGCGACGCGGTGTTCGCACGACTCGAGGCGTACACGCGTGAGGTGGTCGCCGACGGGTCCGTGATGGCGGCGACACCGACGGATGCCGGGGCGCGCAAAGCGCGCCAGGCCGAGGTACGAGCGGTGCTGCTCGAGCCGAGCTTCGACCGACTTCGCGAACGCTGCGAGGAGCTGTACGCACAGGTGTGCTCGACGGCGCCCGACGTGTCGCGCGTCGTTCGGTTGCCGCAACTTGCCATGAAGCGTTCCGGCGCGGTCGCGACCGCGGTCTGATGCGGAGCGCCCGCCCGATGCCGTCGAGGTTGCGTCGGCTGGGCCGTGAGCTGTTCACGCAGTGGCCCTGGGCGGTGCCCGTGGTGGTGGCCGCGTTCGTGTACCACTCGCAGGGCGCGTATCTGCAGCGCGCGATCGCGGCGTTGGTCGCAGTGATCATCGTGCTGGTCGCGTCTCGCCGGCCCGACCGCAGCCTGTTGGTGTTGATCGCCTTGCTGCCGGTCCAGGCATTGCTGCTCGCGCAGCTCTACACGTGGGGCTTACCGGCGCAGATCGTGCGGCCGCTCGCGGGTTGGAAGGAAGCGCTTGGCATCGGTGTGGTGATCGCGGGCGTGCGCGGGTTCGCCGCCGCGCAACGGCGCCTCGACCGGCTCGACAAGGGCGCGCTGGCCTACGTGGCCGTCGTCGCGATCTACGCCGTCGTGCCGCGGCTGTTCGCCGCCGGCGCGCCGACGTCGTCGAGCGTGCGCTCGCTCGGGTTCCGGGAGAGCGCGGGTTTCGTGCTGCTGCTCCTCGCCGCCCGGCACGCCGATCTGCCCGACGACTTCATGCGGCGGGCCACGAACGTGGTGCTCGCGGTGGGTGCAGCGGTGGCGGCGATCGGGATCTACGAGTACGTCGCACCAGGTTCGTGGAACAACTTCGTCGTCGACCACGTGCGTTACTTGCAGTACCAGGTGCAGATCCTGCACAGCGTGCCGTCGAGCCTCACCGACATCAGGCGCTATGGATATGTCGGCGGCCACAAGTTCCTCCGCACGGGCTCGGTGTTCCTCGACCCGACACCGGCGGGCTTCTTCATGGTGCTGCCGTTCGCAATTGCAGTGGAGCGGCGACTGCACGCGCACACCAGTCGTGCCGGAACCGCGTTGCTTGCACTGTTCTCGGTTGCGCTCGTGCTCACGCAGACTCGAGCTGCGCTGGTGGCCGCGCTCGTGGTGTGCGTGCTCGCGGCGCGTCCCGCCGCCGGCCGCACCACGAACCGGCGATTGCAGTTCGCGTTTGTGTTCGCAGCCGGCCTCGTGTTGCTCGTTCCCGCCGCGGCCGCGTCCGGCCTGAGTCAGCGGGTCACCACCACCGGCTCGGTGCAGGACCAGTCGTCGTCGGATCACGTGCGCTCGTTCTGGGACGGCGTGCACGCCGTGGCCGATCGACCCATCGGATACGGCCTCGGCACCTCGGCCGGCATCGGGCAACGCTTCTCCAAGGGCACGGTCACCGTCCCCGAGAACCAGTACCTCGAGGTGGGAATCGAGACCGGGGTGCTGGCGATGGCGCTGTTCATCGGGCTCACGGTGATGATGCTGCGCCGCCTCGCCTGGGCATCGCGACGCGTCGTCGACATCGGCGTCACCGCCACGCGCTCGGCGGGAGTGGGGCTGGCGATCGGTGCATGCCTCCTGCCCGCGTACAACGAGTTCGCGGTGTCGTGGGCCTTCTGGGCCCTCGCCGGTGCCGCGATCGGCAGCGCGTCGCGCGCGCAGGGCCGCAAGCTCGCGCCCGCCGCTACGTCGGCGACGATACCGGTGAGCGTCGGGTGACAGCGGGAGCGGGTGGGCCCCGTGTCGGTTTCGACGTCACCGCGCTGCTCGCGGGCGACACGGGCGTTGCTCGTTACGTGCGCGAGCTCGGCGCCGCGCTCGAGCGCCGCGGTGTGGAGCTCGTGCGCTACGCCGTGGGTCGCGGTGACGGCGCCGGCCTCCCGGTGGGCACGCGGCGACGGCGCGTGCCCTTGCGGGTGGTGCAGCGCAGCCGGCTCGCGTCGGCGTGGTTGTCGGCCGAACGACTCGCGCCGGGCTGCGATCTCGTCCATGTCCCCGACTTGGTTCCCCCGCCGGCGACCGTGCCGCTGGTGCTCACCGTGCACGATCTCGTAGCGCTCGAACACCCCGCGCTGCACCCGTCCCGCGCCGCGCACGCGCAGCAGCTTCAACTCGACGCCGCGCGCGACGTCGCCGACGTGGTGCTGGCGGTGTCGCAAGCGACCGCTGATGCACTTGTGCGAAATGGCGTACCGCAGGATCGGATCGTGGTTGCACCGAACGGCGTCACCACGCTTCCTGCACCCGATAGGTCGGTGGCGCCGGCACGGCCGTTCTTGCTCGCAGTCGGAGCGATCACTCCGAGGAAGGGCCTCGCGCTGCTCGCCTCGGCGTTTGCGGCTGCGGCGCTGCCGCCGGAGACGGTGCTCGTGCTCGCCGGTGCCGACGGCTGGGACGCTGCACGCGTGGTGAACGACATCGCGTCGGTCGGCGCGGGTGATCGCGTCGTGCGGACAGGGCGAGTCACCGACGGCCAGCTCGCGGCGCTGTATCGGGAGTGCATCGCCGTGTGCGTGCCGAGCGTGGCCGAAGGCTTCGGGTTACCGGTGATCGAAGCAGCCGCGGCAGGCGCGCCGGTGGTGGCGAGCGACCTCGCGGTGTTCCGCGAGCTCGACACCGGCGCGTTGCTGGTGCCGGCCGGCGACGTCACGGCCTGGTCGGCTGCGCTCGAGCGCGTTGCGGGCGACCGTGAGTTGCGGGCCGCGGCCGCCGCCCGCGCCGACCACATCGAATGCACGTTCAGCTGGGATCGCACCGCCGCCATCACGATCGCGGCATACGAGCGTGCGCGTGCGGGGAAGGCGACCGCGAGTGTGTGACGTGCGGATGAGGCGGCTGTGATCGCACAGGAACCCTTCGGCGCTCCGATCGTGTCGGGCCTCGGCGCGAGTGCGACTGCGGAAGCGGCTCGCTCGGTCGCTGCGGTCGTCGTCAACTGGAACGGTGGGGACACGGTTGCGCGCTGCGTGCGCTCGCTGGTGGAACACCCGCCGAGCGTCCCGATGGAAGTGTGCGTCGTCGACAACGCGTCGAGCGACGGCAGCGCGGCGCGGGTCGGCGAGGAGTTTCCCGCGGTGCGTGTGATCGCCAACGCACGGAACCTCGGTCTCGCGGCCGCCAACAACCAGGGCATCCTGGCGTCGAACGCGCCCTACGTGCTGATCAGCAATCCCGACGTGCTGTATCCGGCCGGCGCGGTCGACGCCCTCGTCGAACTCCTCGAACGGCGCCCACGCGCCGCGTTCGCGGTGGCCCGACTGCGCGATCCCGACGGCACATTGCAGACTGGCGCGGGCGATCTGCCGACCTTGCGCGAGGCGCTCGTGGGACGCCGGTTCGCGCGGCAAGGCACGCGAGGTGAGCGCGCCGGCTTCTGGTGGCACGGCTGGAGCCACGACGACGAGATGCCGATCGGCCACGGTGGCGAGGCGTGTTATCTCGTGCGGCGCCGCGCCATCGACGAGGTCGGGCTGCAGGACGGCCGCTTCGTGCTCGATTGGGAAGGCGTCGACTGGAGCGCGCGTGTGCGCGACGCCGGGTGGGAGATCTGGTTCTGCCCGCAGGCCGAGGTGGTGCACCTCGGCGGCGTCAGCTTGCGCCAGGTGAAATACCGCTGGGTCGTGTCGTCACACCGCGGGATGTATCGCTACTTCAGCAAGCGCATGCCGCGCGCGGCGCGTCCGTTCGTGGCGTCGGCAATCGCAACTCGCGCCGCGGCAAAGCTCGCCGTGTCGGCGGTCGACCGGCGCGTGTACGACCGGGCGCACTGAGGCGGTGCGATGCGGGTTTCATTCGATGCACGCATGGTCGGGATTCCCGGCATCGGCCGCTTCATCACCGGCTTGTGGCACGGGCTCGACGGTATCGGCGTCGACGTCGTAGGCCTGTGGCCGGGCGCCGACGGCGGTGATTGGCTCGGCGCCGACCACGGCGAACCCGGCGCGACGCAGCTGACGATGCGTGCGCGCCCGTTCCTTCCTCGCGAGCAACTCGCGGTGCCGTTGGCGCTGCGTCGCATCCGTCCCGACGTGCACCACGCCACGCACTTCAACGTGCCCTATGCGACGCGCGTGCCAATCGTGCTCACGATCTACGACCTCATCATCTACCGCGACCCGAGCATGGCGCGGTCGCGTGCGGCAGGCGTCTACTACCGGATGGCGGTGCCACTCGCGGTGCGCCGCGCGTCGGTGGTGGTGGCACTCTCGCCGTTCACCGCGCGCCAACTGAGCGACAGCTTCCACATCGGCGAAGATCGGCTGCGGGTCGTGGAGGCCGGTCTCGACCACGAGTTCTGGAACCCGGCCTCGGAGTGCGCTGTCGACGCGGTGCGCAGTCGCTATTCGCTGCCGCGTGAGTACCTGCTCTACGTGGGCACCGCGAAGCTCCACAAGAACCTCGCCACGCTGCTCGCCGCGCACAACGCGTCGCATCCGCCACTCGTGCTCGCGGGGCCGACGCGCGACGAGCTTGCCGCGAACGGCATCGTCGCAGAGCCCGACGATCCGCACCTCGTGGTGCTCGGTCGCGTGCCCGACGACGTGCTTCCCGCGCTCTACACCGGTGCGCGGGCGCTGCTGCTGCCGTCGCTGCGCGAAGGCCTCGGGCTCACCGCGCTCGAAGCCATGGCCTGCGGCGCACCGGTGGTGGCGAGCGACGGCGGCGCGCTTCCCGAGACGGTTGGCGATGCCGGCGTCGTGGTGCCGGCGCGCGATGTGGCCGCGTGGGTGGAGGCGCTCGACACGGTCAGCGGCGACGACAGCCTGTGCCGTGAACTCGTGGAGCGTGGGCACCGGCTCGTGTGCACGCGTGACTGGAAGGAGTGCGCGCGGCAGTACGTCGACGTGTACCACGAGGCGGCGCAACGGTGACCGGAACGCGGTTGCGGGTCGCGCTCGACGCAAGGCGGTTGCAGGACGTGCCGCTCGGAGGCGTCGGGCGCTCGCTCGCCGGAGTGATCGATCTGCTCGCGGCCGAGGTCGACCTCACGCTGCTCACCGACGCGCGGCAGCCCCCGATCGACACTGCGATTGCGCAGCACGCGCTGCGCCCTCCGCCGCGCAGCCCGGAACTGGTGTGGATGCAGTGGAGCGTGCCGCGCTGGCTTCGGCATTTCGACGGCGTGTTCCACGGCACCTTCAACCAGCTTCCGTTGCGCACACCCGTGCCCTCCGTGGTGACGATCCACGATCTGAGCTTCGAACTGCATCCCGAGGGCTTCGGGCGCGGCAAGCGTCAGGCGTTCTGCGTGCAGGCTCGTCACGCGGCGCGCGTCGCGTCGCGCATCCTGGCTCCGTCGGAGTTCACTCGCGACGAGATCATCACGCACTACGGCGCCGAGGCCGATCGTGTCGCCGTGACGCCATGGGGCGTGGAAGCGCGATTCGGCGACGCGTGTCGCGCCGCTGTCGACGCGCCAGCCCCGACGCGCCGCTATGTGGTGGCGATGGGTGGCGCGCCCCGCCGCGGTCTCGACGTTGCAATCGGGGCGTGGCGCGCGGTGTGCAACGGGGATGCGCCGGATCTCGTCGTCGTGGGTCGCGAGCAACCGCCGAGTGAGCCCGGGCTGATCGCGGCCGGCGGGGTGGACGACCGAGAGTGGGCCCGCTTGCTCGCCGGCGCCGCGGCGTTCTGCTACCCCACGCGTTACGAGGGCTTCGGCGTGCCGGCGCTGGAGAGCATGGCGAGCGGAACCCCTGTGGTGTGCGCGCCCGTGGCTTCGCTTCCCGAGGTGCTCGGCGACGCGGCCGAGTGGTGCGCCACACCTTCGGTCGATGCGATCGCCGCGGGCCTGCGGAACGTGCTGCACGATCCGGTCCGTGCAGCGGAGCTCCGCCGGCGCGGGCTGGCGCGAGCCGAGGCGCAGCCGTCGTGGGAGCACACCGCTGACGTGATGCTGCGCGCCTACCGCGATGCGGCGCGGTCCTGAGCCGCTCGGCACCTGTGGCGATGTCAACGATCTCCAGGCCCGCTGAAGCCAACGTTCGCGCAACATTGCCCGGCAATGCGGTTTGGCCTTGTGTTTGGCGTGTGTGTTGTCGGATCGATGGGTACGGCACGGCCGTGCCGGCTGAGGGTGGAGGAGGCAGCGCGACGTCTGTCGACGTTGCGGTGGTGGTGCCTACCTATTGCCGCCCGCATTTGCTCGAGCGGTTGGTTGCGGGTCTCGAAGGCCAAACGGTTCCGCTCGACCAATTCGAAGTGGTGATCGTCGACAACAACTCGCCCGACGACACGACCGCGCGCATCGCCGCACTGGCCGCGGCATCGCCATTGCGCGTGCGCCAGCTCGTCGAGTGCGAGCGCGGCCCAGCCGCAACCCGCAACGCCGGGTGGCGCACCACGTCGACCGACGTCGTCGCGTTCATCGACGACGACTGCGTGCCCGAACCCAACTGGCTGGCCGCGGGACTGCAGGCGATGCAGGCCGACCCGCGGCTCGGCGTCGTGCAGGGCTGCACCAAGAAGCCAGCGGCTTCGCGCACCGGTGACTGGTCGTTGTCGCGCGAGATCGTGGCACCCACACCGTTTTTCGAGGCGTGCAACATCTTCTACCGTCGTAGCGCGCTCGACGCGACCGGCGGCTTCGACCAGGAGATCGCCTACTACGGCGAGGACACGTCGCTGGGGTGGGCGGTGATGGAGGCGGGCTGGCGCCGCGGCTTCGCGGCCGGCGCGGTGGCGTACCACGACATCGAGGAA
>DASXZO010000024.1:0-3959 GCA_036501845.1 Acidimicrobiia bacterium
GCGTCGTTTGACTTGCAATATGCAAGTCAAACGACGCATAGGGCGACGGCGCGGGCGTGTGACGTATTGGCTGCGGCATTGCCCGTGCTGACCGCCGCCTTTACGATGCGATTCCGGACCACCCACCGCTGGAGGGCGCGACGTTCGATGGTTGCCGCACGCGTTCGCGCGCGCCGGCTGGCGCAAGGGGCGCTGAAGCGGGCCTCGGCCGGCGCCGACCGCCTGGTCGCGCCGCCCCGTGGCGCGGTCGTGCTCATCTACCACCGGGTCGGCCGCCGCTCCACCCTCGAGGTCGACCTGCCCGCGGCCCTGTTCGAGCAACAGATCGCCGCGCTCGCCGGCACCGGTCGCGCCGCCACCCTCGACGAGGCACTCCAGGCCCTCCAGGGCCCACCGCCCGAGCACGGCCTCGATCCCGTGGTGGTCACCTTCGACGACGGCACCGCCGACTTTCTTGACGTGGCGCTGCCCGTGCTCGTGGAGCACAAGGTGCCCGCGCTGCTCTACGTAGCCACCGACTTCATCGACTCGGGACGCGAGTTCCCCGACCGCGGTACGCCGCTCTCGTGGGCCGGCGTGGCCGATGCCGTCGCGTCGGGGCTCGTCACGATCGGATCGCACACGCACACCCACGCGCTGTTCGACCGGCTTGCGCCACCGGCGGTCGACGAAGAACTCGACCGGTCGCGAGCGCTGATCGCCGAGCACCTGGGCGTGGAGGCCACCCACTTCGCCTATCCGAAGGCACTCGCGGGCTCACCCGCGGCCGACCGCGCCGTGCGTGCACGTTTCCGTTCCGCCGCGATCGCGGGCACACGACCGAATCCATACGGCGTCACCGACCCGTACCGATTGCAGCGCTCGCCGGTGCAGTTGGGCGACGGCATGCACTGGTTCGAGCGCAAGCTCGCCGGCGGCATGCGCATGGAGGACGACGTGCGCCGCCTCGCCAACCGCGCCCGCTACGTGGGAGCGACGTCGTGACCAACGCCGCGAGCAATCTCGCGACGCGCACCTCGCGATTGCCTCCATTTCCCGCCGAGCCCGCGCGCCCGCGGCTCGTGCACCTCACCACCACCGACATCAGCCTGGCGCTGCTGCTCGGTCCGCAGCTCCGCGCCTTCCAAGACGCGGGGTTCGAGGTGATCGGCGTCTCGGCGCCCGGTCCGTTCGTGGAGACGCTCGAGCGCGACGGCATCCGCCATGTGGGCCTGCAGCACTCCACCCGCTCGATGCGGCCGCGTGAAGACGCGGCCGCACTGGTGGAGCTCACGAGCCTGTTCCGTCGCCTGCAGCCGTCGATCGTGCACACCCACAACCCCAAGCCTGGCGTGTACGGCCGCCTCGCGGCGCGCGCCGCGGGCGTGCCCGTGATCGTGAACACGGTCCATGGTCTCTACGCGCTGCCCGAGGATGCGCTCACCAAGCGCGCGGTCGTCTACTCGCTCGAACGCATCGCCGCGAGCGCGTCGCACGCCGAGCTGTTGCAGAACGAGGAAGACGTCGAAGTGCTGCGCCGCCTGCGCGTGCCCGACGCCAAGGTGTCGGTGCTCGGCAACGGCATCGATCTGTCGCGCTTCCACCCGGAGCGCGTCGACGCGGGACGGGTGGCCGTGCTGCGCAAGGAGATGGGCGCGCCCGACGACGACGATGCGGTGATCGTGGGCCTCGTGGGCCGTCTCGTGTGGGAGAAGGGCTACCGCGAGGTGCTCGACGCGGCACGTCGCTTGCGCACCGAGGCGCCGCACGTTCGTTTCGTGATTGTGGGCGGCCGCGAGCACGCCAAGGCCGACGCGCTGTCGTCGGCCGACATCGAGGCGGCCGAGCGGGCCGGCAACGTCGTGTTCCTCGGTCATCGCGACGATGTCGAGGATCTCTATCCCGCGTTCGACATCTTTGCCCTCGCGTCGTATCGCGAGGGCTTCCCGCGCACGCCGATGGAGGCGTCGGCGTTGGGCCTTCCGATCGTCGCAACCAACATCCGCGGGTGCCGCCAGGTGGTCGACGACGGAGTGACCGGCCGGCTCGTGGCGCCGCGCGATGCAGATGCACTTGCCGGCGCGCTCCTCGAGCTGGCGAGCGATCCGAAGCGCCGGCGCGCAATGGGCGTGGCGGCACGCGCCAAGGCGATCGCCGAGTTCGACCAGCAGCGCGTGATCGACCACACGCTCGCCACCTACGAACGACTGCTCGCGCAACGGGCACCGAGGGCGGCGACCCGTGGGTGACGTAGGCAAAGTCGCCAACGTGGACAACGTGAAGATCTCCGTGGGCGTGCGCGCCGACGCCAAGCGCTTCGCCGAGTTGCACGTGGCCCGCATCACCGAAGGCTTCCTGCCCGTACTCGGCACCGACTTCCTCGGGCGCCTCTACCGCAGGGTGGTCGCGTCTGACGACGCCTTCGCATTCGTGGCGCACTCCGAAGGTCCGGCCGTGGGTTTCTGCGCGGTCGCGCTCGATGTGGGCGCGCTCTACAAACGCTTCATGACGCACGACGGTTTGCTCGCCGGCGCGCTCGCAGCGCCGCAGATCGTGCGCAACGCGCGCCGCGTGTTCGAGACGCTTCGCTACACCACGCACGACGGCGGTGAGTTGCCGAAGCCCGAGATCCTTTCGGTGGCGGTCGACGCGAGTGTGGCCGGCCGGGGTGTGGGCCGTGCGCTCGTGGAGCGGTCACAGGCCGAGATGGTGCGACGCGGTGTGCCCGCGGCGAAGGTGGTTGCGGGCTCCGACAACGCCGCCGCGCTCGGCCTCTATCGCGCGTGCGGTTTCGAAGAGGCTGCCCGCATCCAGGTGCATGCCGGCATCCAGTCGTCCATCCTCGTCTGGCAAGCCCCCGACCGCGAGGGGCGTCGTAAAGCGTCGAATAGCGACGCTTTGCGACGCCCGGCGCGAGCTGGGGATACTGCTGCTGCTGCTGCGGGCGAGGGCGGGGAGTGAACGCCTTCTTGGCGTTCGCGGTCGCGCTGGTGGTGGCGCTGGTGCTCACGCCGATCGCGGCGCGCCTCGCCCGGCATTTCGATGTGGTCGACCGGCCCGGCCCGCTCAAGGTGCAGCACGACGCCGTGCCGTATCTCGGCGGGGTGGCGGTGTTTCTCGCCCTCGCCGGACCGATCGCGGTGATTCGGCCGTCGCTCCTCGCGCCGCTCGCCCTGCTACTCGCGCTCGGCCTCGCCGACGACCTCGGCGACCTCCAACCACGACTGCGCCTGGTGCTCGAGCTCGGCATCGGCCTCGTGGGCGGCATCGTGGCCCCCGCCGCGGCCGGTGTGCTCGGCGTGCTCGTGACCGCGGCGTTCGTGGTGGGCCTGGTGAACGCGGTGAACCTGCTCGACGGCCTCGACGGCCTCGCCGGCGGGGTGGCATTCGCCTCGGCCATCGGCTTCGCGGTGGTCGACGGCCCCGCCCGCCTGCCCGCGCTCGCGCTCGCCGGCGCGCTCGGCGGCTTCCTCGTGTTCAACCGTCCGCCGGCGCGGATCTACCTCGGTGATTCGGGCGCCTACATGATCGGCGGCGCGCTCGCGCTGCTCGCGGGCCTGGCCATCGGCGGCGGCACCGGCTCGGGCGCGGCGGCCGCGTGGGCCGCGATTCCCTTGCTCGTGGCGCTGCCCGTGTTCGACACCGCGATCGCGATCGTGCGCCGCCGGCGCGCCGGCCGGCCGCTGTTCGGCGGCGATCGCAGCCACGTGTACGACCAGCTCGTCGACCGCGGCCAGACGCGGTCGCAGGCGGTGCTCGAATGCATCGCCGCGCAGGCGCTGCTCACCGCGGCAGGGGTGTTCGCGATCCACTTGCGCGCGGCGTGGGCGATTCTCGCCGCGACGGCATGTGTGGCCGCGCTCGTGGTCGTGGCAACGTGGGGTGGATTCATCTCGCGTCGATCGGAGCCGAGCCAATCATGACCATCCAGCCGCCCGCGCTCGCGATCCTCGGCGGGTCGCCGGCGTTCGCCGACGGTC
>DASXZO010000025.1:0-32837 GCA_036501845.1 Acidimicrobiia bacterium
TTAAATCGCGGTGGCTCGCCGGGGGCGAGCCTCCACTCGTTCACCTTCGCGGCGAGCTCTCTGCGCACCGATTTCGCTCCTCCGTCGCTCCTCGGCTGCTCCGCTCGCCGCGTCCCAACGCGAGTCGTTGCGAGGAGGACAGGGGAGATTGCCAGAGTGGCGGGTGCGGCTCGCGTGACGTGACGATCGGCGGAAATCGCCGCGTTTGGGGCGACGCGCGGCGCTGGCTTCGTTAGCCTTCCGCCCGTGCGAAGGCGGCGGGCCCGAGCTCGGGCGCGTACGCGCGCGGGCATAGCGGGCGCAATGGTGCTCGCGCTCGGCCTTACGAGCGCGGTGTACGCGGCCACCGCGGCGCGCCCGGCCACAGATCAGAACCCCACCGAGAACAGCGCGCCGGCACCCGCGAGCGTCCCTGCGCCGGTGAACATCCCCGACAGCGCCTACCCGTATCCCGCGAACGCCATCTTCGTGGCGCCGGGCGGCAACGACGCCGGCGCCGGCACCATCGGCGATCCCTACGCCACGGTGGCGCACGCCATCGCAGCCAGTCCGAGCGGCGGGACGATCGTGCTCCGAGCCGGCGTGTACCGGGAGGCGCTCGGCGCGATCACGAAGCCGCTCACGCTGCAGTCGTACCCGCACGAGCAGGCGTGGCTGTCGGGCACCGTGGTGGTGAACGGTTGGACGCCGGCTCCGGGTGGCAACGCGTGGGCGCACACCGGTTGGACGGCCCAGTTCTGCCAGACCTGCTTCGACCCGAACGCGATCGTCGCCGCGTATCCCACGGCAGGTTTGCCCGACATGGTGTTCATCAACGGGCGGCCGCTCGCGCAGGTGACGAGCCTCGCAGCGGTGGGGCCGGGCACGTTCTTCGTCGACTACAGCGCGCAGACGCTCTATGTGGGTGACGATCCCACTGCCGCGGGCACCACGGTCGAAGCCGCCGCGCAGTCACAGGCCGCGATGTTCAATCCCGGCGCGGCGGGCAGCGTCGTGCGCGGTATCGGCTTCGAGGAGTACGCGTCGGCCTACAACCCCTGGCCGAATCCGGCGATGGTGGTGGACAACGCCGCACCAAACATCGACTTCGAGCGCGATGCCTTCGTGCGGAGCGCGTCGCGCGGCCTCACCGTGTACGCGAGCGGCGTGTCGGTGACCGACAGCGTGTTCGTCGACAACGGCATGGTCGGCCTGCATGCCAACGCCGCCGACCACCTCGACGTGGAGCGCAATCTCGTCGCGCGCAACAACAACGAACACTTCATCGCCACCAATTCGTCGATCACATCGACCGCCGGCATCAAGATCACGAGCACGGGCTGGGCCACGATCAAGAACAACGTGATCGAGGACAACTACGCCAACGGCATCTGGTGCGACCTGTCGTGCCACGATCTGCAGATCGTCGACAACCTCGCGCGCCGCAACAATCAGAACGGCATCTTCGTGGAGATCAGCGGGCTCGCGCTCGTGGCGTCGAACGTGTCGGTGCAGAACGGGCTCGACGGTGTGCGGCTCAGTGGCACCACCGACACGCGGTCCTACAACAACACGCTGGCCGACAACGGCGCTCATGCGCTCGGCGTGTACGACGACGGTCGGCGCAACACCGACCCGGTCACGCTCGCGCTCGGCGTCACCTGGCAGCCGGCACGCAACGTGGTCTACAACAACCTGCTCGCAACCTCGGCCAGCGCGGTCACAGGGCCGCTCCTGCTCACGCAGGACAACGACCGGCCGATGGTCGACGATGCCGCGTCGATGATCACTGGGCTCGATAGCAACGTGTACGCGCGCGCCAACTCGAGCGCACCCACCACGCTCGTGCAATGGATCCACGGTGCGAAGAAGGCCGCCGGCAACTTCGCCACGCTCGGAACCTTGCAATCGGGCACCGGCGACGAAACGTCGGGGCTCGAGCTCACCGGGCCGGGCGCGGCGCCACTGTTCGACAACCTCGCCTCGGGCGACTACTCGCTCGCGTCGGGAAGCCCGGCCGCCGGCAGTGGTGCACCACTCCCGAGCGACGTCGCCAGGGCGATCGGCACCGCGGCCCTCGGTGCGGTCGATCGCGGTGAGTTGCTCGGCCCGCCGTCGGCACCGAGCGCCACCACCACCACCGTCACCGCACCCGCGGCCCAGTTACCCGCACCTGCGACCGTCACCGTCGTGGTCGCCAACGCCTCTCCGGTGGCATTGGCGCCATCGGGCGCGGTCACGCTCGTCGACACCACGACGGGCACAACGATCGGCAGCGCGTCGCTCGACGGCACCGGCACCGCGACGTTCAGCGCCGCATCGTTCAACCAGGGAAGCCACGATCTCAGCGTGCAGTACGGCGGCGACCGTGACAACCAGGCTTCGGGAGGCGCGGCCACGCTCGCGGTGAGTGCCGCCGTGAGCACCACATCGATCTCGGCCGACGTGGCGCAGCCGGTGTTCGGCCAGACGGTGACGCTCACGGCCCACGTCGATGCGTCGGTGAACCCGACGGGCACAGTCACGTTCAGCGACGCCGGCGCGCCGATCGGCACGGTGCCGCTCGACGCCGACGGCGACGCCGTGTTCGCCGACAGCGCAATGGCGCTCGGGTCGCACGCGGTGAGCGCGTCGTACGGCGGCGACGCGCAGACCGCGCCGAGCACCGACACCGACGACGCCGACCTGACCGTCGGCACCGCGAGCACGGCGCCGTCGCTCGTCGCGACACCGGCCGTGCCCGAGATCGGCGAGATGGTCACGCTGCACACCACGGTGGGCGCGATCGCTCCCGGCGCGGGCGTGCCCACCGGCTCGGTGTCGTTCTTCGACGGCACCACGAAGATCGCCGACGTCGCGCTCGACGGCAGTGGCGCGGCCGACACGCAGATCGCCGCGCTGTCGGCCGGCGCGCACTCGTTCACGGTTGCCTACGCGGGCGACGGCAACTTCGCCGGCGCGACGTCTGATCCGCTCTCGCTCACGGCCGTCGCCCGCCGCGCGACCACGGCGCTGTCGGCCTCGACGCAGAGCGCGGTGTTCGGCCAGTCCATCACCTTGAACGCTCAGGTGAGCGACGACGAGGGCGCGGTCACCGACGGCGCGGTCACCTTCACCGACACCACCACGTCACAGGTGCTCGGTGTGGCCGCGCTCGATACCAACGGCAACGCGTCGGTGTCGACGTCGGCGCTCGCACTGGGTGACCATGCGATCGCGGCGAGCTTCGGCGGCAACACCGACGGTGACAGCGCGTCGACGGCGTCGACAACGGTCACCGTTGCTCCGGCCACGGTCACCATCGACGCGCAGGTCAATCCCGCATCGGTCACGGCTGGAGGCAGCGTGCACGTGCACGCCAGCGTCGCCGCGGCCGCGCCCGGCGCCGGCACGCCGAGCGGCATCGTGCACGTTGACGACACCACCACGGGCACGCACCTCGCCGACCTCACGCTCGACGACTCGGGTGTGGTCGACGGCGACGTCGCGGCCGGCGCGCCAGGTGGCCACACGCTCACGCTCGCCTACTCGGGCGACGACGACTTCGGCGCCGGCGCGACCACCGCGGGCTATGGCGTCGTGGCCGCGGCGACGACCACGATCACCTCGGTCGACATGGCGAACCCGAGTTTCGGACAGACCGTCACGCTGCAAGCTGCGGTGTCGGGCGGCGCGCGCACACCCACCGGGACGGTGCAGTTCAGCGACGGCGCCAACCTGATCGGCACGGCTTCGCTCGACGGCACCGGCACGGCAACGCTGGCCACGAGCGCGCTCGTCACCGGACCGCACACGATCGTTGCGAGCTACGGCGGCAACGCAAACTCGACTGCGAGCGACTCGAGCGCGGCGCCGCTGATCGTGGAGGTGGGCCAGGCTCCCACCCAGACTGCGCTCACCGCCGACGTGGCAACTCCCGCACACGGCCAGCTCGTGACGTTCTCGATCGCGGTGACCGGCGCACAGCCGAGCGGCACCGTGATGCTGCTCGACGGCACCACACCGATCACGGCCGCGCTTCCCCTCGACAGCAACGGCGACGCGACCGTTGCCACGGCGTCGCTCGCAGTCGGCACGCACGTGCTCATCGCGGCCTACGGCGGCGACGCGAACCATGCCGCGAGCGACAGTTCGGTCGCGCCCGTCACCGTGGTGGTGAGTCGCGCGACCACCACCACATCACTCGTGGCGTCGGCGAACAGCGCCGCGCTCGGCGCGCCCGTCACATTGTCGGCTACAGTGTCGATCGCGTCGCCGGGGCAGGGCGTTCCCACCGGCACGGTCACCTTCGCCGACAAGGGTGTCGCGCTGAGTGCGCCGATCGCGGTGGACGGATCGGGCACGGCTCGGCTCGTGTCCACGACGCTGCCACTCGGCGTGCGGGGTCTCACTGCGGCCTATGCCGGCGACACCAGCAACGGATCGAGCACCTCGGCGTCGGTGGCCGTGACGATCAGCCGGCGCAGTCCCACCGTCTCTATTGCGACCTCGACCGGTACTGCGGTGTCGGGTCAAGGCGTCACCTTCACGGCGTCGGTGTCCGACGCGAACGGCGTGGTGCCCGACGGCTCGGTCGCGTTCAGCGACGCGAGCAAGGCGCCCGCCACTGTGCTCGCGACCGTTCCGGTGGTCGCCGGCCACGCGTCGTTCACCACCGCCTCGTTGGCGCCAGGCGCCCACACCATCACCGCCCGGTATCTCGGCGGCGCCAACGACATGGCCGCCGGACCGGCATCGGTCACGCAGACGGTGACGCGTGCCGCAAGCGCAACCGCGCTGGTGGCCACACCGCCCACGAGCAGTCTCGGCGCCCCGGTGACGCTCACCGCGTCGGTGTCGGTGCAAGCGCCGGGTCAGGCATCGCCCACGGGCACCGTCACGTTCCTCGACGCGGGCAAGGCGCTCGGCACCGCCGTCGCGCTCGGGCCGAGCGCGCAAGCCGTGTTCTTGACGAGCGCGCTGCACTCGGGCGCGCACACGCTCACCGCGGTCTACAACGGCAACGCGACGATCTCCGCGAGCACGAGCGCGGTGGTGCCGGCAACCGTGGGCTTGCGGCCTACCACGGTTGCCTCGGCGAGCCCGTCGGCTACCAGCGTGTTCGGCCAGACCGTGGCGGTTGCGGTGATGGTCGCCGATCCGCTCGGCGCGGTGACGCGCGGGTCGGTGGTGTTCAAGGACACCATCGGCGGCACCACCACGACGCTCGGCACGGTCACGCCCGACGGGTCGGGCAACGCCAAGCTCTCGGTGACCTTCCGCCGAGTTGGTGCGCACAGCATCTCTGCCCGCTATCTCGGCAACGGCACCGACGCGGCGTCGGCGCCGGCCACCCTCGTGCAGACCGTGACGCGTGCGAGCACCGCGCTCGCCCTTCGCGTCACGCCGGTCTCGGTCGTGTCCGGCGCCACGGTGACCGTCGCGATCGCGGCGTCGGCAGTCGCACCGGGCACCGGCATCCCCGCCGGCGCGTTCTCGGTGTACGACGGCACCACGCTCGTGAAGAGTGGTTCGTTGGTCGCCACCACCGGCGCCCAGACGGTGGTGATCAAGCCCCTCGCCGCGCTCGGCGCGCACAGCATCACCGTGACCACCGCGGGCAACGCGAACTTCCTGCCGGCCCGCTCGTCGCCCGTCACCATGACCGTGAAGAAGAAGACATAACTCATTCACAACATGCGTTGCATGGTGACGACGTCGAGCCACTTGCCGAATTTTCGGCCCACCTCGATCTCGGTGCCGATCGTGGCGAAGCCCACCTTCTCGTGCAGCGCGATCGACGCGTCGTGGCCGCCGACGATGCGGGCGACGATCGAGTGGAAGCCGTGCGCGCCGGCCGCTTCCACGAGCCGCTCCATCAAGAGCCGGCCCACCCCTCGCCCTTGGCGGTCGCGCCGCACGTACACCGAGCTCTCGACGGTGGTGGCGTAGGCCGGTCGGGGGCGGTAGGGCGTGAGCGACGCGTAGCCCACCACGGTGCCGTCGCCCTCGATCGCCACGATCGCGGGGTACGAGCCCGAGTGCTCGATGATCCAGTCCCGCTGCTCGTCGAGGCTGCGCGGCACCAGGTCGAAGGTGACCGTGGAGTCGAGGACCTCGGGGTTGTAGATGTCGGCGATCGCCGTGGCGTCGCCCATCTCCACCGGCCGGGTGCGGAGCGCCGCAGCGGCGTCCGCCTCGGATTCCGGCATCGGGGCGACCTTAGGCCATCGGCTAACTTGGCAAGCCTTCGCCTCCCTAGCTCAGTCGGTAGAGCACTTCCATGGTAAGGAAGGGGTCGCCGGTTCGAGTCCGGCGGGGGGCTCACCAGTGGTCCCAGCCCACGCCTGGCGGGGTAGCTCAGGTGGTCAGAGCACACGGCTCATAATCGTGGTGTCGCGGGTTCGAGTCCCGCCCCCGCTACCGCTAGACGACAAACCCACACGGGTCGAAAGGACCCGCGAGCACACGGAGAACGGTATGGCCAAGGAGAAGTTCGAGCGGAACAAGCCGCACTTGAACATCGGCACGATCGGCCATATCGACCACGGCAAGACCACGCTCACCGCGGCCATCACCCGGGTGTTGGCCGATCGCAACCCGAACGTGAAGGCCACGGCGTTCGACCAGATCGACAAGGCGCCTGAAGAGAAGGCCCGCGGCATCACGATCTCGATCGCGCACGTCGAGTACGAGACCGACAACCGCCACTACGCGCACGTCGACTGCCCGGGTCACGCCGACTACATCAAGAACATGATCACCGGCGCGGCGCAGATGGACGGCGCGATCCTGGTGGTCGCGGCCACCGATGGTCCGATGCCGCAGACGCGTGAGCACGTGCTGCTGGCCCGTCAGGTCGGTGTGCCGTACATCGTGGTGGCGTTGAACAAGGCCGACATGGTCGACGACGAGGAGATCCTCGAACTCGTCGAGCTCGAGGTGCGCGAGCTGCTCAACGAGTACGAGTTCCCGGGCGACGACACGCCCATCGTGCGCGTCAGCGCGCTCAAGGCCCTCGAGGGCGACAGCGACTACGGCGAGAAGATCGTCGAGCTGATGGCGGCCGTCGACGACTACATCCCCGAACCCACCCGCGACATCGACAAGCCGTTCTTGATGCCGGTGGAGGACGTGTTCTCGATCACCGGCCGCGGCACTGTGGTGACCGGTCGTGTCGAGCGCGGGATCTTGAAGGTGGGTGAGGAGATCGAGATCATCGGTCTGCGCAACACCACCAAGACCACCTGCACGGGCGTGGAGATGTTCCGCAAGCTGCTCGACGAGGGCCGCGCCGGCGACAACATCGGTGCATTGCTTCGTGGCACGAAGAAGGAAGAGGTCGAGCGCGGTCAGGTGCTCGCCAAGCCGGGTTCGATCACGCCGCACACCGACTTCGATGCGCAGGTGTACGTGCTCACCAAGGAAGAGGGCGGCCGCCACACGCCGTTCTTCTCGAACTACCACCCGCAGTTCTATTTCCGTACCACCGACGTCACCGGCACGATCGCGTTGCCGGAAGGCACCGAGATGGTGATGCCGGGCGACAACACCGAGATGGTGGTGAACCTCGGCAAGCCGATTGCTATGGAAGAGGGTCTGCGCTTCGCCATCCGTGAGGGTGGCCGCACCGTCGGCGCCGGCCGCGTCACCAAGATCATCAAGTAGAGCGAAGAACTCAGAGACGAGAGACAGACATGGCGAAGTCGGGTGAGAAGCGCGTGCACGTGACGCTTGCGTGCGAGGAGTGCAAGCGGCGCAACTACATCACGATGAAGTCGCGGATCAACGACCGCGAACGCATCGAGATGAAGAAGTACTGCCGCTGGGACAAGAAGCACACCCTCCACAAGGAGACCCGCTGACCTGGGTATCCGCTCCCCCGACCGGGAGCGACATGTAACTTTTCAGGGCGAGGCGGGTCGAAAGATCCGCCTTGCTGCGTTCCGGAGGACGCTCCGCAGCGCACGTGGCGCCGAACGGAGAGCATGTGGACGATCGTGAGCTGATCGAGGCCGCCCAGGGCGGCGATCGATTGGCGTTCGAGGAACTGGTCCGCCGGACCTACCGAGACACCTTCACGCTCGCGCACCGGCTCACCGGTAACGAGGAGGACGCGCGCGACGTGGCCCAGGATGCGTACCTGCGGGCTTGGAAGGGGATCGGGAAGTTCCGCGGCGAGGCGCAGTTCTCGACGTGGCTCTACCGGATCACGGCCAACGCGGCCGCAACGCACATGCGCAAGCGCAAGCGGCACCGCAGCGAGTCGCTCGACGACGTCGGCGAGCCGGCCGAGTTGCGGTACGAAGCGCAGCCCGCGGCAATGGCCGAGGCCGGCGACCTGCTCGACCGGTTGGCCGCAGCCGTCGACCAGTTGCCGCCGAAGCTGCGCCAGGTCGTGGTGTTGCGCGACGTCTACTCGTTGCCTCACGAAGCGATCGCCGAGGAGCTCGGGATCACCGAAACCGCGGCGAAGGTGCGCCTGCATCGCGCCCGGCGCAAGCTGCGCGAGGTGGTCGTGCCCACGGGCGAGGAGTACGGAGCGTCAGCCCATGCAGTGTGAAGAGGTCGCCGAACTGATTCCCGGTCTCGTCGACAGCGAAGAGCGGAATCTCGCGGTCGAGGCCCATGTGGATTCGTGCCTGCGCTGCCAGGCCGAGGTGGCGCGCTACCGCAAGCTGCTGCGCGCCATGGCGCTGCTGCGCACGCGCTATCTCGAGCCCAGCCCGTCGGCGCTCGTGCAGACGCTCGCCGCACTCGAAGCCGACCTCGAACGCGGCGTCACCCGAGCGACGCTGTCGGGCAAGCGCCTCGCCTATGCCGGTGCGATCGGTGGCACCGTCGCAACCGCGGCCACCGTCGCGGCGTTGATCGCCCGCAACCGCCGCCTGCGCCCCACCGGCTGACGGGATCGCGGCGATCGATCAGCGCACGCGTTTGGAGAGTTTGATCAGCGGCTTCTCGACGATGCGGAACGACGCGTAGGCGATCGCGATCGTGGCCGGCAGGCCCACGAGGGTGACCTTCAGCATGGTCTGGCCGCTGCTGGCGTAGAACCAGTGCTTGGCGAGCCAGCGAATGATCGCCCAGTGCCACAGATAGAAGCCGTAGCTGATCGACCCCATGAACACCGCGACACGAGAGCCGAGCGTCGCTCGCACCCTCCCGCCCTGGTGCAGCGCGAGCACCGCCGGCACGATCAGACCGGCCACCATCACCCACTGCAGGAAGTAGCGCAGCAGTTGCTCCCAGATGGGCGTGGCGTTGAGCAGGATCACCGGGCCGTCGGTGATGTCGGCGGTCACCGTTGCAATGACGAAGGCGAGCAGCGCCACGCCGACGCACCACGCCGGGTGCTCGGCGCAGCGCACGAGGCGTGACCGCGCGCCGGGGTCGCGTGCCACCGCGATGCTCACGAGCGCCAGCGCCATTCCAGTGCCGAAGAACGCGAGGTAGATGGGCAGCACGGTGACCCAGGTGGGTGGTGTGCCGAAGATGAGCCACATGCGAGCGGCCACGCCCACCACGATCACGCCGATCACGCCCATCCAATGGCCGCGCAGCGGGTGCAACCGTGCCGTGCGCCGGACCACGTAGGCGAAGATCGGGAGCGTCGCGTAGAAGGTGACCTCGGCGGTGAGCGTCCAGGCCTGCACCATCCCCTCGAACACGAAGCCGTGGCCGGTAGCGCCGGGCACATACATCTGGACGAGGCCGAGGTTGGCGAACCAGTGCGCCGGGCCCCGCACGGTGACGAGGTCGCTGAACACGAGCACGGTGCCCACGAGCGCCACCCAGTAGGCGGGGTAGATGCGCAGCACGCGCCGGGTGATGTACGAGGCGGCCGACGGCTCGCCCTGGCCGCCCACGTGGCGGGTCACGAATGGGCGGTAGATCACGAAACCAGAGATCGCGAAGAAGATCGGCACCCCCACTTGCAGCTCGTCGAAGAAGGCCCGCACGTAGCGGTCGACTCCGATGGCGTGGTACCCGAACCCGGCCGAATAGCGGGTCTCCGACACGTGGATGAAGAACACCGCCAGCGCCGCGACCGCGCGCAGGCCCTCGATGCAGTTGTAACGGACCGGCGACACCGGCGCCGAGGAGGCCGGCGCGTCGACCGAAACCGCGCCCGCCAAGGTCTCCACCATCGTGGTTCCGATCGTAACGAGGCGCCGCCGGTGGTAGCCAGGGTCGCGCCGCCCGTGTAAGGCCTTTCACACGGGCCTCTGATAGCGTCCTGCGCCGGTCGTCGCGCGGGCGGCCGCCCCTAGACCGCCAACAGGTAGACCTAGGGTCGTAGCTCAATTGGTAGAGCACCGGTCTCCAAAACCGGCGGTTGGGGGTTCGATTCCCTCCGGCCCTGCTCGACACACCCGTCCGGCACCCCGGCGCCACCACGGCGAGGCGAAGCCATGAGTATGAACCGACAGACCAAGCGCCAGAGCGCCAAGATGGGCACAGATCAGCCGCGCCGCACGCCGCCTTCGAAGACGGCGACCTCGACGCTGCCGAGCAAGCGCACGACGCCCGCTCAGTACCTCCGTGAGGTGCAGGGTGAGATGCGCAAGGTCGTGTGGCCGACGCGGCCCGAAGTCATCAACTCGACGATCATCGTGTTGATCGCGATCATCTTCATGGGTGCGCTGATCTTCGTGTTCGACTGGTCCTCGGTCCACATCGCCGACTTCCTCTTCGGATAATCCATGTACGAAGAACACCAGCCCGAGGAAACGCCGGACGCGGCCGCGCCCGCGGACCTGCCCGAGACCACTGTCGCAGTCGACGACGCGGTCGACGACACTGCGCTCGTCGAAGAGTCCGCGCCCGCCGAGACCGGCACCGACGCTGCACCCGACACCGAGGTCGAACTGCCCGCCGATGCCGACTTGGTCGACGTCGTCGACGAGGCGCCGCGGCCCAAGCCTCAGAGCCCCTACGACCGGCCCGGCCGGTGGTACGTGGTGCACACCTATGCGGGCTACGAGAACAAGGTCAAGCAGAACCTCGCCAGCCGTGTCCGTTCGATGGCGGTCGAGGAGAAGATCTTCGAGGTCGTCATCCCGATGGAGGACGTCATCGAGTTCAAGGGCGGCCGCAAGCACGTAGTGCAGCGCAAGCTCTACCCGGGTTATCTCTACATCCGGATGGAGCTCGACGACGACAGTTGGTACGTCGTGCGCAACACGCCCGGCGTCACCGGTTTCGTGGGCAGCGGCGCCCGTCCTGTGCCCCTCTCGCGGCGCGAGGTCGAAGAGATCCTCGGCATGCCGCTCGACGAGGAGGCCGCCGGCAACGAGCCCGCCAAGAAGGCGCGCCCGCGCCTCGAGTACGACGTGGGCGAGCAGGTGCGCGTGGTCAACGGTCCGTTCGCCGACTTCAACGGCATCATCAGCGAGATCGATGTCGACCGCTCGAAGCTCAAGGTGCTCGTGAACATCTTCGGCCGGGAGACCCCCGTCGAGCTCGAGTTCGGCGACGTCGCCAAGCTCTAAAAACTGAAAGAACGTCAACGATGGCAAAGAAAAAAGTAGCGGCGGTCGTGAAGATCCAGATCCCTGCGGGCCAGGCCACCGCCGCGCCGCCGGTCGGCACCGCGCTCGGCCCGCACGGCATCAACATCATGGACTTCGTGAAGCAGTACAACGCGCAGACCGAGGGTCAGCGCGGCATGGTGATCCCGGCCGAGATCACCATCTTCGAGGACCGCAGTTTCACGTTCATCACGAAGACGCCGCCCACACCGCGTCTCGTGCTGCAGGCCGCCGGGCTCGACAAGGGCTCGCAGAATCCGCGCAAGGAGACGGCCGGCTCGATCACGATGGCGCAGGTGCGCGAGATCGCGCAGGTGAAGATGCCCGACCTCAACGCCATCGACATCGACGGCGCGGCGGCGCAGGTGGCCGGCACCGCGCGCTCGATGGGCATCGACGTTCGCGACTAGTAACGCTTTCCCCGGGCGGACCACCTCGCCGCTCGATCACGGGATCACACGAGGTACCGACCGGACGGAAGGGACAGCAATGGCGAACACGTCCAAGGCGTACGTCGACGCGCAGAAGGGCTTCGACAAGAACGAGCTCCACGAGCCCGCGGCAGCGATGGCGCTCGTGAAGTCGCTCTCGAAGCGCAACTTCGACGAGACCGTCGAGGTGGCCTTCCGCCTGGGCATCGACCCGCGCAAGGCCGACCAGATGCTGCGAGGCACGGTGGCGCTGCCCGCGGGTACCGGAAAGAACGCGCGCATCGTGGTGTTCGCAGCCGGCGACGCGGCGCGGGACGCCGAGGCTGCGGGCGCCGACGTGGTGGGTGCCGACGACCTCGTGAAGCGCATCCAGGACGAGAACTTCCTCGACTTCGACGTGGCCATCGCCACGCCCGACATGATGGCGCAGGTGGGCCGGCTCGGTCGCGTGCTCGGCCCACGCGGGCTGATGCCGAACCCGAAGACGGGCACGGTCACCACCGACGTGGCCCGCGCGGTGAGCGAGTTCAAGGGCGGCAAGGTCGAGTACCGCACCGACCGCCACGGCAACCTGCACGTGCCGGTGGGCAGGGTGAGCTTCGACCCCGCCGATCTCGTCACGAACTTCAGTGCTGTGCTCGACGAGGTGCACCGGGCCAAGCCGGCGTCGTCGAAGGGCCGCTACATCAGGTCGATCACCACCAGCTCCACGATGGGCCCCGGCGTGAAGATCAACCCCGACGCCAAGGTCGTGAAGGTTTAGGGCCGCCCCCGCCCGGCTCACCTGCCTTGCGCGGCGAGCGTATGGCCAGGCTCGGTCGAGTACGGCGTCAGAGGTCGGCCGTTTGGCCGAGCGCTCGAAGCCGCTCGGGAAGATCGGGTCTTGATCGAAAAACGTGCTTGTTCCCAACCTTCGTCTTGACGAAGAGACCCAATGCGACGAGATTCAGTAGGTCCGTCCGAGCCGATTCGTAGGTCACTCGGTGCCGGTTCTGCTGTGCCCGGATAGTGAACGGCTCACCCGGATCGCGGAGAGCATCCCGAACGATCAACAACTGACGGTTGTTGATCAGCGGAGAGCCATGAATTAGCGACTCGATCTCGCGTGTCTCCGCGATCTTGCGCGCCAGATAGTTCTGGAGGCTCTGCAGTGCGCGTTCGAGCACGCGCAGCTGGTAGATGACGAAGTACGTCAGATCGCCGTCGTCTGTCTCGGTCATCAGGTACGAGCGAACGTATTGAGCCGGTGCCGCGCGCAAGATCGCGGACACCGACAGGTACTGGGAGAGCCAGTAACCGTGACGCAGCATCGACCAGTAGAAAAGCGCTCGCGCAGTGCGGCCGTTGCCGTCGGCGAAGGGATGGTCGTAGGCCAGCCAGAAATGCAGGATGATCGAACGCACGACTGGGTGGATGAAGCCTTGGCCGATCTCTTCGTTCGCGAACTGGCACAGGGCTGTGAGCCGTACCGGAAGTTCCTCCGCCGGCGGTGGGGTGTGAAGCAGTGTGCCACCCCACCAAACTCGCACGCGGTCGTCGTCCCGGGTTTGCAGCCGACCCGCTTCGCCCGGATCGTCCAGCGTGTCCTCGGTGACGATGCGATGGAGCTCGAGGACGGCGTCGGGGGTGAGCGGTTCGTTGGCCAGCTCCTGGGCAAACAGCATCGCTTGGAAGTTGTTGACGATCATCTGCTCGCTTCGGTCGCGCGGCTTTCGGCCCGTGGCAAGCAGCTCCTTGGCGACGCGCCGTGTGGTGCTGGCACCTTCGAGTTGACTTGAGGTGATCGCCTCTTCGGTGAGTGAGCTGACGAGGTAGCGGTCGCTCGTTCGAAGGTTGGTCACAAGGTCGTCCGCGAGGATCTGACCCGACGCTTGCTGGTCGATGAGGTGTACCGAGTGTTGGACCGGGTCGACGTTGCTGAATCTGAATTGCGTGCCGTCGGTTGCGCGGAGCGGCATGAACTTTGCTGAGGCCCTGCGCGCCATGGTCGTTGCGAACCACCATTCTGCGACCGTTAGCCCGTTGGGGGGTTTCCGAAACCGAACGTCGTCCCAGTGCAGGTAGCGCTGTTTCTCGTCGAGTGGTCCACCTTGCATCGACAGGACGTCAGGCAGCCGCTCTGGACCAACCTCTCGAATGAGCTGGTCAAACGGCGGCGGGGCAGTGGGAGTCTTGAAGCGGGGCGGAGCCAATGTACTAACTTTCTACTAATCCGTGCAGAACTAGTACTTAGCGTAGCCGCCGTGATTACTAATTCTGTATCTATTGGTAGAAAGTCAGTACTACGGTCCTGTAATTCCGATTCGGACCCGTTCTGCTCGTCAGCTGGGCCCGTGCCGGAGAGCGTCGGAACGATCAGTCTCTCCGCCCTGCACCCGACGGATGGCGGTAGGTCACGGCAACCTGCACGTGCCGGTGCCACTGGGCGCGCGAGCGCAGGCGAGCGGGGGGTCGTTACGCGAGGAGTGTGCGGCCGAGGTAGTCGTTGGTGTCGCGCACGCCGGGGAGCGCGAAGAAGTAGCCGCCGCCCACCGGGCTGATGTAGTCGACGAGGGGTTCGTCGATGAGCCGCGTCTGCACCGCTTCGAACTGGCGCTTCACGTCCTGCTGGTAGCAGGTGAACAGCAGCCCCATGTCGAGGTTGCCGTTGGAGTCGATGCCGCGGTCGTAGTTGTAACCGCGGCGCAGGATGCGGCTCGAGTCGGTGGTGGGCGTGCGTGGGTTGGCGAGGCGGATGTGCGCGTCGACGGGGATCACGAGGCCCTGCGGGTCGCGGTCGTAGCGCGGCACATCGGCCTCGCGGTTGCCGTCGAGCGGCGCGCCCGTGTCCTTCCTGCGGCCGATCATGTTTTCTTGCTCGTTCAACGAGACGCGGTCCCAGAACTCGGCCAGGTTCCGGATGATGCGCGCCACCTGGTAGCTGCCGCCGGTGGCCCAACGCGGCTCGGGCGCGGTGCCGTCCACCCACAGCAGGCGCGCTGCGACCGAGGCTTGGTCGACGGCGGGATTGGCGGTGCCGTCCTTGAAGCCGAGCAGGTTGCGGGGCGCGCCGTCGGGGCGAGGCGGGCTCACGAAGCCGTCCACTCGCCAGCGCGGTTGCATGGCGCCGCGGGTCTGCTTCATCACGTCGCGCAGCGCGTGCAGCACGAGGTCGGCGTCGGCGGCGCATATCTGCAGGCTGAGGTCGCCGCCCGTTTGCACCGGGTCGAGGTTGTCGTTGGGGAACACCCGCATGTCGGTGAGGCGCGCCGGGCGTTTTGCGGCGAGGCCGTAGCGCTCGTCGAAGAGCGACGCGCCCACGCCGACGATTGCGTACACCGCGCGCGCGGGCGCGGCCGGACCGACGAGTCCATTGTCGATCGGTGGCGCGGCTGGTGCGGCGTCGTCAACCGCACCGCCGCGATACGCGCGCGCCAACAGGTCGGTAAGGGTTCGGAACAGCGCGCCGAGCTCGTGCGCGGTGGAGACCGTCACGTCGAAGCTCGTGAACACCGTCGAAGGAAACGGTGTGCACATGATGGCCGATTGGTGCGGGCCGTAGAACGTCGGCACTGCGCTGGCGGCCGCGGCGGGTTCGGTCGCGTCGCCGACCACGTGGCGCGCCGCGCTGCCCACCTTGGCGCCCGCGACGCCGGCGCCTGCTCCGGCGGCGAGGACCGCGCCGGCCTTGAGGACGTCACGACGAGCAACGCCTGGTCGACGGGGGATACTCGGCATCGGCTCAGCTCTGGTCCGCTGTGTGGGGGATCTCGAGCACATCGGGAATCGGACTGAGCGTTTCCAGCAGCGCGCTCAACGTGGCGTCGACCTGCTCGCGTGCGGAGCACGGGAGCGACTGCACCGCGATCCAGTGGCCACCCACGTCGTAGCGGTCGAGCACGGCCGCGAGATATTGCACACCGTGCTCGGCGCGCGTGAGCAACGGCGCGTTCTTCACGCGCAGGAGCGGAGCGAGAGCCGACAACGTCATCTCGGTTCCGTCCACGTTGGCGCGCACCGTGGCGAGATTCGTGTGGCTGCCTTGGTCTGTTTCGCCGGTGAGCTCGAACTGCAATGCGTTCTCGAGAATCTCGTGGGTGCGCAGCGCCACGTCGTTGGGCGGTGTCTGCAGGTGCGCGAAGGTCGAGGCGAGCGCGTGCACGTCGGTGGAGAGCCGGTGCGCGATCGGCACGAGCGCCGATGCAACTTCGCCGTGCCACAGCCCGTACTCGATGCGGTGGAAGCCCGTGAAGTCGCGGTCGTGCACGCCACCGGGCAAGCCGTTGGGAAGCCCGTTGATGCGAGCGTCGAAGTCGCCGAAGGTGCCGTAGGCGGCGCCGAGCCGCTCGTACTGCAGATGCGCGGTGAGCCACTCCGCTTTGGCGGCCGTGAGGTTGCCCGCCGTGAGGTCGGCGGCGAGCCGGTCGACCTCGGGCGCGAGCACACCCATGCCCTGTTGCACCTTCGACCGGTAGGTCGTGGTGATCGCCGCAAGCTGATCGAGCGTCACCGGCACGTCGGGCTGCGCGGCGACGGCGGGCCCGACCGCGCGTTCGAGCGGCGAGTAGGTGACGTTGCCGTCGATGCTCTCGCAGCGCCACGCGTACATGCCTGGCGGCAACGCCACGTGCAGCGTGCGGGTGGTGCGCGGTCCGAGCGTCTCGATGGCGCCGTATTCGGTCAGCTCGTCGCGACCCACGAGGTCGACCTCGTAGCGCTGGCCCGTGAGGTTGCTGACGGTGAACGTGGGATGGCCCGAGCCGGGCACCCGCCAGTTCGGCGCGCAGCCGGCGGCCGACACCATGATGTCGTGCTCGACGGTGGCGGTGCTGCTTGCGCTCCGGAACGCGACAATGGCCGCCGCGCTGAACACGGCGACGATGAGGATGGCGGCGGCTGCGCGTACGGCGCCGCTGGGGATGCTGCGAACGATTCGTGACGTCAAGGGAATCTCCGTCGATGCGGGCGCCGGCTCGCTGCGCGCGTGCCGGCGCCCACTCGGCTCAGGAGCTCATCGCTTCGCGGGCTCGCCCGTCGACGGGTTCAGCACGAGCGTGCCGATGCTCTGCGCGTGCGCGAAGTTGAACAGGTTGTTCAGTGATCCGGCGACGTTGGCGGCCGAACCGGGGATCTGGCCGAGCGACCAGTTGCTCGAGATGAACTTCGTGATCGACGACTGGTCGGTGAGCGTGTGGCTCACGAAGTTCGTCTTGGCAAACGGCGACACCACGAGCAGCGGTAGGCGCGGCCCGTAGCCACAACGACCCTGCTCGAACCCGAGGTAGCTGGTGCCGGTGCCGCACTGGTTCGTGCCGGTGAGCGTGTCGGCCGCGGTCTGCGACGGGTTCGTCACGCCGCTGTACGCGTGGTCGTAGAAGCCATCCGAGTCGTCGTAGGCGATCACCACTGCGGTCGACCGCCACGTGGGCAGCTGCTCGAGCTTGTTGATCTCGTTCACCACGAACTGCTGCTCGTCGATCGGGTCGGAGTAGTCGGCGTGACCGTCCTGGTAGGCGGGGGCCTTGAGGAAGCTCACGGCCGGCAGGTCGGTCGCCGGCAACGAACCCTTGTGGATCGCGGCCACCAGCGCGTCGAAGTCGCTCATGTCGTACTGGTGGTTCGCGGTGTTGAACTCACCCGGCGTCGCAGTGTCCACGCCGATCGTCGACAGTGACTTCGGTGCGAGGTGGTGAGGGTTCGCGGTGGACGCGTAGTACTGGAACGGCTCGTGGTGCGGCACGTAGTCGGCCTTGGTGCCGTACTGACCGGTGCCGCCAACCGCCACGCCCACGTTGTGAATCGCACCGCACTGTGCGCGTGGCGACTGGGTGAGCTGGTTGTAGTTCGACGCCGTGCTCGCTGCACCCGTGTACTTCACGGTGGGCGAGAAACCGCCTTCGAACCAACCCCAGCTGAGGTTGGCCGCGTTGAGGAGGTCGCCGATGTTGCGGCCGTTGAGCGCCACCGCGTCGCGGCTGCTGCAGTCGTCGTAGTACGGCTGCGCGTCGCCAATGAGCGAGTAGCCGCCCGTTCCGTCGGCCGCGGCGTCGTCGCTCACGGTCGCCGGAGCCACCGGCAGTGCACCGCGCACCGAATGCGAAGGGTCGATGCCGCCGGTGTCACCCGACACGAGGTTGATCGCACCCGGCGCCGACGGCCCGAACGTGGTGCCGTAGGAGTTGTCGTTCATCGCGAAGCCCTGCGCGTAGTTCCACAGCGCGCTCACGGTGTTGCCGTCGTAGTAGTTCATGACGTCGCTGGCCTGGCACGCCTGACCGGTGGGCGACACACCTGATGCGGTGCCGACGGCGGCCGGGAACTGGTCCATCTTGCCGTTGTCCATCGCCGTCTGCTCGGGCGTGTAGTCGTGGTTCTGGTCGCACGTGAGCACGTCGCTCACGTTGGCGGGGTTGAGCCGGCGCGGGTTGACGCCGTTCGGGTTCGCGGTGAGCAGCGCGGTGCTGAGTCCGTTCACCTTGGGTGTGTTCGCCTTGGCGTGAAACGCCTTGCCGCTCGTGTTCGTGGCCTTCGGGTACGTGCCGAAGTAGTGGTCGAACGAGACGTTCTCGCCGAAGATCACCACGAGGTGCTTGATCGGCGTGCTGTTGGTGTGCGTCGCCTGCGGTCTTGGTGTGTCCTGGCCCGTCGCACTCGTGATGTTGCTCACCGCCGCCGCTCCGATGGCGACCGCGGCGATTCCAGCGAGCACCGCGACGGTCCGCGTCTTGCGTGTCATGCGCAGCCCTTTCTGCGTTGATGAAGACCCAGTTCCGAAACCGGCCTCCGCGCCCCGGGCACGCGCGGGCCGTTCCGCATCTGTGTCGAGCATCAGGGATGGCAGGGCGCGCCACAAACGAAGGCTTCGTGAACCGTTGGTGGCGATGTCGACGATCAGGTGGCGCGAGGTGAACTTCGGGCGGCGCCGGCCGCCGAGGCCCTGGCGGCGCGGTCCTGCGCCGTGCCGATCTCGGCGAACGTGGTCAACGACAGTGACGCGTTTACGTTCTTCACGCCGTCGCCGCATGGGCTCGCACTCGCACGCACCACTGATGTGATCGTGGGTGTCGCGGGCGCGCCTCTCGGCGCACAGTCGGCGCGTGCTACATTCGGCGCCCGCTACACCCACCGAAGACCTCCGGTCGCTTGCGGTAATGGGGCCCGACCCAGTCGGTTCCCCGCCGGACGAGGTGCAACTTCCACGAGCTTGCTCACGGGACGCGCCTTGCTTTGGTGCGTCCCGTTTTCGCGTCTCGAAGCCGTTCAGGGGAGCCGACCTTGGCGCTCAAAGCCGACCCGACCACAGAGCAGGTGGCCAAGAAGGCCGCGGTGATCGACGAGATCAGCGCCAAGCTGCGCGAGGCCGATGCCGCAGTGCTCACCGAGTATCGCGGGCTCACCGTCACCCAGATCGCCGAGTTGCGGGCGGCGCTGCGCCCCACCGGCACCGAGTACAAGATCTACAAGAACACCTTGGTGCGCCGGGCCGCCACCGACGCCGGCTTCGGCGATCAGCTCGACACGCTGCTCGTTGGGCCCGTAGCCGTTGCCTTCGTGAAGGGCGACGCGGCAGGTGCGGCGAAGGCGCTGCGCGACTTCGCCCGAGCCACGCCCGCGCTCGTGTTGAAGGGCGGTGTGCTGGGCGAGCGCTCGCTCTCCACCGGCGACGTCGACGCGCTGGCCGAGCTGCCGCCTCGCGACCAGCTGCTGTCGCAGATCGCGGGCCTGTTCCAGGCCCCGCTGGCGCAGACCGCGAGCGTGCTCGAGGCCCTGCTCCGCGACACGGTGGGCCTGGTCAGCGCCCTCATCGACAAGCATCCCGAGGAGGCGGCTGCGTCCAGTGCGGATGCCGCTGTCCCTGGTACAGCAGCCGGATCCGACCGTAGTGAGGGCGGCGCTCCCGAGACCGCTGAGCCCGAGACCGCAACACCCGAGGCCGAGGAGTCAGCGGCGCCCAGCGCCGACACCCCGAAAGCTGCCCCCGAAACCGCTTCAACCGAGGAAGAAGGCTGATCGCCATGGCGACGATGACCACCGAGGACCTGATCGAGGTCTTCAAGAGCATGACCGTGCTCGAGCTGAGCGAGTTCAAGAAGGCGTTCGAGGACGCCTTCGACGTGACGGCCGCGGCGCCGGTCGCGATGGCCGCCATGGCCCCGGCCGGCGGTGCCGGCGGTGGCGAGGCTGCCGAGGAGAAGGACGAGTTCGACGTGGTGCTTCTGGCCGCGGGCGACAAGAAGATCCAGGTGATCAAGGTGGTGCGCGAGCTCACGAGCCTCGGCCTGAAGGAGGCCAAGGACCTCGTCGACTCGGCGCCCAAGCCCGTGCTCGAGCACGCCAACAAGGACGACGCCGACAAGGCCAAGGGCAAGCTCGAAGAGGCCGGCGCCTCAGTCGAGCTTCGCTAGGCGGCGAACTTCGGATGGGCCCTGGGGCCGCGAGCGCAGGCGAGCGGGGGTAAAGATGCTTGCAAACGCTGGAGTTTTGCTCCCCATAGGCTTGCGCCCGGCGGTGAGTCGGCGTATGGTGCGGCGGTAGTCGCAGGCCGAAAGGCCTGCGAGCGCCGCTGTGCCTTTGCACGCGTAGCTGAGAGCCGCTAGGCTGTTCGGCAGCCGTGTCTCTCCGCCCGTCGCCGCCGCTCCATCCTTCTCTCCCGGCGCGCCCGAAAGCGTTTGGCGAACTCGCCTTCCAGCCTCCGACGCACCGGCCGCACCCGTTTGCGGACGCCGCATGTCGACGTGGCGGCGCAGCGATACGGCTTCCAACGCATTTCTCCCCGAAATGGAGTGACCCCCTTGGCGCCTCGTGCACTTCGTGAGCGTGTTTCCTTCGGCAAGATCCGGGAGGTCCGGGAGCTCCCGAACCTGATCGCAGTCCAGACCGAGTCGTTCCAGTGGTTCCTCGAGGACGGCATCCGCGAGGTGCTGTCCGACATCTCTCCGATCGAGGACTTCGGCGCGACCTTGCAGCTCGAGCTGACCGAGCCGCAGTTCGACCCGCCCAAGCACTCCGAGGAGGAGTGCCGCGAGCGTGACATGACGTTCTCGCGCCCGCTGTTCGTGATCGCCCGCTTCTTGAACCGCAACACCGGCGAGATCAAGGAGCAGTCGGTGTTCATGGGCGACTTCCCCATGATGACCGCGCGCGGCACCTTCATCATCAACGGCACCGAGCGCATCGTGGTGAGCCAGCTCGTGCGTTCGCCGGGCGTCTACTTCGGCCTGTCGGCCGACAAGACCGCGCCGGAAAAGGACATCGTCGACGCCAAGGTGATCCCGGGCCGCGGCGCGTGGCTCGAGTTCGAGATCGACAAGAAGGACATCGTCTACGTCCGCATCGACCGCAAGCGCAAGCAGCCGGTCACGGTGCTGTTGCGCGCGCTCGGTTTCGGTGAGTCCGACGAGGAGCTGCTGCACCTCTTCACCGACGACGAGGGCCGTCCCTACGAGTCGATCCGTCTCACGCTCGAGAAGGACCACACCACCACCGCCGAAGAGGCGTTCATCGACATCTACCGCAAGCTGCGCCCGGGCGAGCCGCCCACGCCCGACAGCGCGCGCACGCTCATCGAGAACCTGTTCTTCAACCCGAAGCGCTACGACCAGGCGAAGGTCGGCCGGCACAAGGTCACCAAGAAGCTCGTCGACGAGTACGCCAAGGTCCCGCTCAAGAAGTTCGACATCGAGACCCCTCAGGGTCCCGCGGAGTCCGGCTCGGGCTACACGCTCAGCAAGGCCGACATCCTCGCCACGGTCAGCTACCTCGTGAAGCTGCACGCCAACGACGCCGGCTACTACCCCGACGACATCGACCACTTCGGCAACCGCCGCGTGCGCACGGTCGGTGAGCTCATCACCAACCAGGTGCGAGTCGGTCTGAGCCGCATGGAGCGGGTCGTGCGCGAGCGCATGACCACCCAGGACGTCGAGGCGATCACGCCGCAGACGCTCATCAACATCCGGCCCGTGGTGGCGGCGATCAAGGAGTTCTTCGGCTCCTCGCAGCTCAGCCAGTTCATGGACCAGACGAACCCGCTGGCCGGCCTCACGCACAAGCGGCGCCTTTCGGCGCTCGGCCCCGGCGGTCTGTCACGCGAGCGTGCGGGCTTCGAGGTGCGAGACGTGCACCCGAGCCACTACGGCCGCATGTGCCCGATCGAGACGCCCGAGGGCCCGAACATCGGTCTGATCGGCTACCTGTCGAGCTTCGCCCGCATCAACCCGTTCGGTTTCATCGAGACGCCGTACCGCAAGGTCACCGACGGTCGCGTCACCGACCAGATCGACTACCTCGCCGCCGACGACGAGGACCGCTACATCATCGCTCAGGCCAACGCGGCCCTCGACGAGTCGGGCAAGTTCACCGACGACCGCGTGCTCGTGCGCGCCGGCCGCGGTGAGATCGGCTATGTGCACGGCGACGACGTGCACTACATGGACGTGTCGCCGAAGCAGATCGTGTCGGTCGCCACCGCGCTCATCCCGTTCCTCGAGCACGACGACGCGAACCGCGCGCTCATGGGCGCCAACATGCAGCGCCAGGCCGTGCCGCTCGTACGCGCCACCGCGCCCTACATCGGCACAGGTATCGAAGCCCGCGCCGCGCAGGACGCCGGCGACGTGTTGCTCGCCATCGACGACGGCACTGTCGTCGACGTCAGCGGTGACGCGGTCACACTCGACTACGTCAACGAAGGCCGCAAGACCCATCGCCTGTTGAAGTTCCGCCGCTCGAACCAGGGCACGTGCGTGAACCAGCGGCCACTGGTGAGCGAAGGCGACACGGTCTCCAAGGGCGGCGTGCTCGCCGATGGCCCGAGCACGCACGAGGGCGAGCTCGCCCTCGGCAAGAACCTGCTCGTGGCGTTCATCCCGTGGAAGGGCCACAACTTCGAGGACGCGATCGTGCTCAACGAGCGCCTCGTGAAGGACGACGTGCTCACGTCGATCCACATCGAGGAGCACGAGATCGACGCGCGTGACACGAAGCTCGGCGCCGAGGAGATCACGCGCGACATCCCGAACCTGTCCGAGGACATCCTGAAGGACCTCGACGAGCGCGGCATCATCCGCGTCGGCGCCGAGGTCGGCCCCGGCGACATCCTCGTGGGCAAGGTCACGCCGAAGGGCGAGACCGAGCTCACGCCCGAGGAGCGCCTGTTGCGCGCGATCTTCGGCGAGAAGGCTCGTGAAGTGCGCGACACCTCGCTCAAGGTGCCGCACGGCGAGAACGGCAAGGTGATCGACGTCAAGGTGTTCAGCCGCGAAGACGGCCACGAACTCCCGCCCGGCGTGAACCAGCTCGTGCGTGTGTACGTGGGCCAGAAGCGCAAGATCAGCGAGGGCGACAAGCTCGCCGGCCGTCACGGCAACAAGGGCGTGATCTCCAAGATCCTGCCCGCCGAGGACATGCCCTACCTCGCCGACGGCACGCCGGTCGACATCGTGCTCAACCCGCTCGGTGTGCCGAGCCGCATGAACGTGGGCCAGGTGCTCGAAGCGCACCTGGGCTACGCGGCCCGTCACGGTTGGGGTGAGCACAGCAACACGCCGCGCTCGCCGCGCAAGACGAGCACCGTCACCGAGCCGGCCGTGTGGATCAGCACGCCGGTGTTCGACGGCGCGCACTGGGACGAGGTGGAGGAGTCCGGTCCGCACCACACGATCCAGCAGCTGCTCGACACCATCCACAACGACGGTGCGGGTGGCCAGAAGCTCGTCGACAAGAACGGGAAGGCGACGCTGTACGACGGCCGCAACGGTGAGGCGTACGACCAGCCCGTCACCGTCGGCTACATGTACATCCTGAAGCTGTCGCACCTGGTGGACGACAAGATCCACGCCCGGAGCACCGGCCCGTACTCGATGATCACCCAGCAGCCGCTGGGCGGCAAGGCGCAGTTCGGTGGCCAGCGCTTCGGTGAGATGGAGGTGTGGGCACTCGAGGCCTACGGCGCGGCGTACGCGCTGCAGGAGATCCTCACCATCAAGTCCGACGACGTGCTCGGCCGGGTGAAGGTCTACGAGGCGATCGTCAAGGGCGAGAACATCCCCGAGCCGGGAATCCCCGAGAGCTTCAAGGTGCTCATCAAGGAGATGCAGGCACTCTGCCTCAACGTCCGCGTGATCAACGCGGAAGGTCAAGAGGTGGAGATCCGCGAGCTCGACGAGGACGCGTTCCGCACCACCGAGTCGCTCGGTATCGACCTGTCCCGTCCCGAGCGGGGCACCGACGAGGACGACGCAATGCGCGCCCAGGCGCGTTTCTAGAAACACTTTGCTCCACACGCTTTCGCTGAAAAGAGAGTGTCAATGCTCGATGTGAATCAGAGCGACCAGCTGTGCATCTCCCTCGCCACCGCGGACCAGATCCGTACGTGGTCGAACGGTGAGGTGAAGAAGCCCGAAACGATCAACTACCGCACGCTCAAGCCCGAGAAGGACGGCTTGTTCTGCGAGAAGATCTTCGGTCCTACCAAGGACTGGGAGTGCTACTGCGGGAAGTACAAGCGCGTGCGGTTCAAGGGCATCATCTGCGAGCGCTGTGGTGTCGAGGTCACGCGCTCGAAGGTGCGCCGTGAGCGGATGGGCCACATCGAGCTCGCCGCGCCGGTCACGCACATCTGGTACTTCAAGGGTGTGCCGAGCCGGCTCGGGTACCTGCTCGACGTCGCGCCGAAGCAGCTCGAGAAGGTCATCTACTTCGCCGCCCACATCATCACCTGGGTCGACAACGAGAAGCTGCACAAGGAACTGCCCGAGCAAGAGGCCGAGGTGCGGGCCGAGATCGAGGAGATCCGCGGCGAGATCGAGCTGCGCATCCGCGAGCGCGACGAGCAGTACTTGAAGGAAGTCGAAGAGATCGAGGGTCGCGGCGGCAAGAAGGCCGAGATCGAGCGGGCCGAGAAGGCGCGCAACAAGGACTTCGACGACTACCGCATGCGCGGCCAGGAAGAGATCGACCACCTCCAGCTGGTGTGGGACACGTTCAAGGGCATGAAGCCCAAGCAGCTCGTCGACGACGAGCGCGTCTGGCGCGACCTCGTCGACCGTTTCCAGGAGTACTTCGCCGGCGGCATGGGTGCCGAGGCAGTGAAGGACCTCGTGAGTCGGCTCGACCTCTCCCTCGAGGAGATCGACCTGCGCGAGACGATCGAGACGGGCAAGGGCCAGCGCAAGGCGAAGGCGATCAAGCGGCTCAAGGTCGTGTCGGCGTTCAACCGTCGCGACGGTGCCGGCAAGACGATCAACTCGCCGATGGGCATGATCCTCGACGCGGTGCCGGTGATCCCGCCCGACCTGCGACCGATGGTGCAGCTCGACGGTGGCCGTTTCGCCACGAGTGACCTCAACGACCTCTACCGCCGCGTGATCAACCGCAACAACCGGTTGAAGCGACTGCTCGACCTCGGTGCGCCCGAGATCATCATCAACAACGAGAAGCGCATGCTGCAGGAGGCCGTCGACGCGCTGTTCGACAACGGCCGCCGCGGCCGTCCGGTCACGGGTCCGGGGAACCGCGCGCTGAAGAGCCTGTCCGACATGTTGAAGGGCAAGCAGGGGCGGTTCCGTCAGAACCTGCTCGGCAAGCGCGTCGACTATTCGGGCCGTTCGGTGATCGTCGTCGGCCCGCAGCTCAAGCTGCAGCAGTGCGGTCTGCCGAAGCAGATGGCGCTCGAGCTGTTCAAGCCGTTCGTGATGAAGCGGCTCGTCGACCTCGAGTACGCGCAGAACATCAAGAGCGCCAAGCGCATGGTGGAACGCGCGCGCCCGCAGGTGTGGGACGTGCTCGAAGAGGTGATCAAGGAACACCCGGTGTTCCTGAACCGTGCGCCAACGCTGCACCGTCTCGGCATCCAGGCGTTCGAGCCGATCCTCGTGGAGGGCAAGGCGATCCAGCTGCACCCACTGGTGTGCACCGCGTTCAACGCCGACTTCGACGGCGACCAGATGGCCGTGCACCTGCCGCTGTCGAGCGAGGCGCAGGCCGAGGCGCGGCTGCTCATGCTGAGCGCGCACAACATCCTGTCGCCGGCGTCGGGCCGCCCGATCGCGGCGCCTACGCAGGACCAGATCATCGGCGCCTACTACCTCACCGAGGTGGTGCCGGGCGCGCCGGGCGAAGGCCGTTCGTTCCTCTCGCTCGACGAGGCGGTGCTCGCGCACGACGAGCGGCTCACGAGCGACTCCGGCGGCGGGCTCGGTATCCACGCACTCGTCAAGGTGCGTGTCGCCGACGACCGCTTCCCCGAGGACATGTTCCCGTCCCGCACCGATTGGGACGACACCGCGGGCGAGTGGCGGGCAGTCGAGCTTCCCGAACCTTCACCGATCGCGCGCCGGTACGGCGACGGCACGGTGCTGGTCGAGACCACGCTCGGCCGGCTGCTCTTCAACGAGAGCCTGCCGCGCGACTACGCGTTCTACCCCCGCAACGACAACGCCGCGGGCCGGCGCGGTCTCACCAAGAAGGACCTCGGTTTCGTGGTCGGTGAGCTCGTCGAGCAGTACCCGAAGGCGATCGTGGCCCAGAGCCTCGACAGCATCAAGGACCTCGGTTTCGAGTACGCCACGCGTGCCGGGCTCACGATCTCGGTGGCCGACGTGAAGACGCCAGTCGCCAAGCGTGGTCTGCTCGAAGGCTTCGAGAGTGAGGCCGCCAAGGTGGAGCAGCTCTACGAGCGCGGTGTGATCACCGACGACGAGCGGCGCCAGAAGGAAATCGAGATCTGGACCGAGGCCACTTCGAAGGTCCAGCACGCGATGGAAGCCGAGATGCAGGGCGAGCTCTTCAACCCCATCGACATGATGGTGGGCTCGGGTGCACGAGGCAACATGATGCAGGTGCGTCAGATCGCCGGCATGCGCGGTCTCGTGGCGAACCCCCGCGGCGAGATCATCCCCCGGCCGATCAAGGCGAACTTCCGTGAGGGCCTCACCGTGTTGGAGTACTTCATCTCCACGCACGGTGCGCGCAAGGGTCTCGCCGACACGGCGCTTCGTACTGCCGACTCCGGTTACCTGACGCGCCGTCTCGTCGACGTCGCCCAGGAGCTCATCATCCGGGAAGAAGACTGCGGCTCGCGCCGTGGCATCTGGATCGAGGGCGTGCTCGGCGACGCCGATACGCGGCGCCTGCTCGACACGAAGTTGCTCGGCCGTTGCCTGCTCGACCCGATCACGCTCGCCGACGGCACCGTGATCGAGGCGAACCGCCACGTCGACGATGTGGTGCTCGACCAGATCGCGTCCGACCCCACGGTCACGCGGGTGCGCGTCCGATCGACGCTCACGTGCGAGACGGTCACGGCTGTGTGCGCGAACTGCTACGGCACGATGCTCGCCACCCAGACCACCGCCGACCTCGGCGAGGCGGTCGGCATCATGGCGGCACAGTCGATCGGTGAGCCGGGCACGCAGCTCACGATGCGTACGTTCCACACCGGCGGTGTCGCGGGTGAAGACATCACGCACGGTCTGCCCCGTGTGGTCGAGCTGTTCGAGGCCCGCCGCCCGAAGGGCGCGTCGGAGCTGGCACGGAGCAGCGGTGTCGTCCGTCTCGGCGAGAACGAGAAGGGCGAACGCACGGTCACGATCGTGGCCGACGACGGCACCGAGGATCCGCACGTGGTGTCACGTCGCGCGCACCTCGCCGTGGCCGACGGCAACGAGGTGAAGGCCGGTGACCGGCTCGTCGGCGACGACAAGACCCCGGTCGACCCCAAGGAACTCCTCGAGATCAAGGGGATCCGCGAGACGCAGATCTACCTCGTCGATGAAGTCCAGAAGGTGTACCGCGAGCAGGGCGTGCCGATCCACGACAAGCACATCGAGGTGATCGTCCGCCAGATGCTGCGGCGTGTGGCGGTGTCCGAGCCGGGCGACTCGTCGTTCCTGCCCGGTGAGAAGGTGGACAGCCGCCGCTACGCGGAGATCAACCGCCAGCTGGTGGAGGAGGGCAAGCAGCCCGCGGAGGGTCGGCCCGAGTTGATGGGCATCACCAAGGCGTCGCTCGCCACCGATTCGTGGCTGTCGGCGGCGTCGTTCCAAGAGACCACCCGGGTGCTCACCGAAGCGGCGATCGAGGGTCGCCACGACGGGCTCGCGGGCCTCAAGGAGAACGTGATCATCGGCAAGCTGATCCCGGCGGGAACGGGCATGCCCGTGTACCGCGACATCGAGACGCTTGCGCCCGACTACACCCCGATGCCGTTCTTCAGCTCGGGCGGCGACGGCGACGACGAGGTCGACATCGCAGCCTGGTTGGCCGACACGTCGCGCACCGGCGTCACGTCCACGCCCGACGGCGGATTCGACATCAGCTTCCTGCGCAACATCACCGACGACGCTGCGGGCGCGGCCACGACCACGCCCACGGACGTGGGCGCAGCCACGGGCACGGGCAACGGCGGAGAGGTCCCGCAGGAGCGTCACATCGACGCCATCCCGCGTGACCTCGACCCGCCGCGTGGCGACGGGCCCGAGAGCCAGGAAGACACCGTCCCCGAAGAGGACAACACGCCCGGCGGTGAAGGTGAGGCCACCGCCTAATTACGAGACGGGCCGGTGGCGCTTGTGAGCTCCGCCGGCCCGCCATGTAGCATCCATCGGTCCCTCGGTGGGCCTTCGAGGAGTCGGCGGCGTCCAGAGCGCGACAGCCGAAGCCTGACGAGCCGCCGAATCCGACCATAGAGACGTCAACATTTGTTCCAACTGCAGTAAGGACACGCGTGCCCACGATCGCCCAGTTGGTCCGCAAGGGCCGGGAGTCGAAGACCACCAAGACCAAGACGCCGGCACTGAAGGGTTCGCCGCAGCGTCGGGGCGTGTGCACGCGCGTCTACACGAACACGCCGAAGAAGCCGAACTCCGCGCTGCGCAAGGTGGCGCGTGTGCGGCTCACGTCGGGCGTCGAGATCACCGCCTACATCCCCGGCGAGGGGCACAACCTGCAGGAGCACTCGATCGTGCTCGTGCGCGGCGGGCGTGTGCGCGACCTTCCCGGTGTTCGTTACAAGATCATCCGCGGCGCGCTCGACGCGTCGGGTGTCGCGAAGCGCAAGCAGGCGCGCAGCCGCTACGGCGCGAAGAGGGAGAAGTAGTCGCATGCCGCGCAAAGGCCCGGCACCGCGCCGCGAGTTGATGCCCGACCCCATCTACCGGTCGGTTGTCGTGACGCAGGTGGTCAACAAGGTGATGGAGCGGGGCAAGCGCTCGCGTTCCGAGGCGATCGTGTACGCGGCGCTGCGTGAGATCGAGGCCAAGACGCAGCAGGAGCCCGTCACGGTGCTGAAGCGCGCGGTCGAGAACGTGCGCCCTGCCCTCGAGGTGAAGAGCCGCCGAGTCGGTGGCGCCACCTACCAGGTGCCGATGGAGGTGCGACCCCGCCGGGCCACCACCCTCGCGATCCGCTGGATCGTCGGTTTCTCCCGCCAGCGCCGGGAGCGCACCATGGCCGAGCGGCTCGCCGCCGAGCTCATGGACGCCAGCAACGGCATCGGTGCTTCGATCAAACGGCGGGAAGACCTGCAGAAGATGGCGGAATCCAACAAGGCTTTCGCGCATTTCCGCTGGTAAAGCGCCGATCGGAACACGGAAACGGTACAAGACGTTCAGGTGAACATGATTCGAGCAGTGATGAGCAACATGGAGGCGGCGTTCCGGTACTGATAGTCCGAACACCGTGCGGCACCAACCGCGTACCTCCGGCCGGGCTCTGCGCCCGGTCGTCGTCGTTTCGGCGTCATCGTTCTCGAACCACCGCCTGCACCACCGCCCAGACCGGGCAACACGAAGGACACGCAATGCCTCGCGACTTCCCCCTCGACAAGGTCCGCAACATCGGGATCATGGCGCACATCGACGCCGGCAAGACCACGACGACCGAGCGCGTCCTGTATTACACGGGCCGCACGTACAAGATCGGCGAGGTCCACGAGGGCGCGGCCACCATGGACCACATGGTCCAGGAGCAGGAGCGCGGCATCACGATCACGTCCGCGGCCACCACGTGCCAGTGGCAGGACTGCCAGATCAACATTCTCGACACGCCCGGCCACGTCGACTTCACCGTCGAGGTCGAGCGGTCGCTGCGCGTCCTCGACGGCGCGGTAGCGGTGTTCGACGGCGTCGCGGGTGTGGAGCCGCAGTCCGAGACCGTGTGGCGCCAGGCGAACAAGTACTCGGTGCCGCGCATCTGTTTCGTCAACAAGCTCGACCGCGTCGGCGCGAACTTCTCTCGCTGTGTCGACATGATCAAGGATCGCCTCGCCGCCACGCCTGCGGTGTTGCAGATCCCGATCGGCAACGAGGGCTCGTTCCGCGGTGTGGTCGACCTCGTCGAGATGAAGGCACTCGTGTGGCCGCTCGACGACGACAGCGAAGGCGCGAAGTTCGAAGTTGTCGACATTCCCGAAGAGCTCGCAGCCGACGCCGCGCAGTGGCGTCAAGAGCTGCTCGAGACCGTCGCGCACGTCGACGACACGCTGATGGAGAAGTACCTCGGCGACGAGGAGATCTCCGTCGCCGAACTGCGCGCCGCGATCCGTCTGGGAACGATCGGCTTCGAGTTCGTGCCGGTACTCACCGGATCGGCGTTCAAGAACAAGGGCGTACAGCCCATGCTCGACGCCGTCGTGCACTACCTCCCGTCGCCGATCGACCTGCCGCCCACGAAGGGCGAAGACCTCAAGGGCGTCGACATCGAGCGCAAGGCCAGCGTCGACGAGCCGTTCAGCGCGCTCGCGTTCAAGATCGTGGCCGACCCGTACGGGAAACTCACGTACATGCGCATCTACTCGGGCAAGGTCGAAAAGGGCTCCGAGATCTACAACTCCACGAAGGACCGCAAGGAGCGCATCGGCCGCATCCTGCGCATGCACGCGAACCAGCGCGAGGACATCGAGGTTGCCTACGCGGGCGACATCGTCGCGGGTCTCGGTTTCAAGCAGACCACCACCGGCGACACGCTCTGCACGCGCGAGCAGGCGATCATCCTCGAGCGCATGGAGTTCCCCGAGCCGGTCATCCACGTGGCGATCGAGCCGAAGACCAAGGTCGACCAGGACAAGCTGGGCAAGGCGCTCGCGTCGCTCTCGGACGAAGACCCCACGTTCCAGATCCGCACCGACGACGAGACCGGCCAGACGATCATCGCCGGCATGGGCGAGCTCCACCTCGAAGTGCTCGTCGACCGCATGATGCGCGAGTTCGGCGTGGAAGCGAACGTCGGCAAGCCGCAGGTGGCCTACCGGGAGACGATCTCGGAAGCCATCCAGAAGGTCGAGATGCGCTACGTGCGCCAGAGCGGTGGGCGCGGCCAGTACGGCCACGTCGTCATCTCGCTGGAGCCGACCGGTCCCGGCGGTGGTTACGAGTTCGTCAACGAGATCACCGGTGGTGTGATCCCGCGCGAGTACATCCCTGCGGTCGACGCCGGCATCCAGGAGGCGATGGAGGGCGGCGTGATCGCCGGGTACCCGCTCGTCGACATCCGGGCCTGTCTCACCTACGGCTCCTACCACGAGGTCGACTCGTCGGAAATGGCGTTCAAGATCGCCGGTTCGATGGCCTTGAAGGAGGCCGTGCGCAAGGCGAAGCCAATCCTGCTCGAGCCGATCATGGCCGTCGAGGTCGTCACCCCCGAGGACTACATGGGTGACGTGATCGGCGACCTGAACAGCCGCCGCGGCCACGTGGAAGGCATGGAGCAGCGCGGCAACGCGCAGACGATTGCCGCGAAAGTGCCGCTCGCGAACATGTTCGGCTATGTTGGCGACCTCCGGTCCCGCACGCAGGGCCGGGCGACGTACACGATGCAGTTCGACTCCTACCAGCGGGTGCCGGACAACATCGCCACCGAGATCGTCGCCCGCGTTCGCGGCGAATGACCACTCGCTCTCGACCCTATTGACAACCGACGCCTGGTAGACGCACGCCCGCAAGGAGAGAAACCGATGGCCAAGGCAAAGTTCGAGCGGAACAAGCCGCACCTGAACATCGGCACGATCGGTCACATCGACCACGGCAAGACCACGCTCACCGCGGCGATCACCAAGGTGTTGGCCGATCGCAACCCGAACGTGACCGCCACGGCGTTCGACCAGATCGACAAGGCTCCCGAAGAGCGCCAGCGCGGCATCACGATCTCGATCGCGCACGTCGAGTACGAGACCGACAAGCGGCACTACGCGCACGTCGACTGCCCGGGTCACGCCGACTACATCAAGAACATGATCACCGGCGCGGCGCAGATGGACGGCGCGATCCTGGTGGTCGCGGCCACTGATGGTCCGATGCCGCAGACGCGTGAGCACGTGTTGCTGGCCCGTCAGGTGGGTGTGCCGTACATCGTGGTGGCGTTGAACAAGGCCGACATGGTCGACGACGAGGAGATCCTCGAGCTGGTGGAGCTCGAGGTGCGCGAGCTGCTCAACGAGTACGAGTTCCCGGGCGACGACACGCCGATTGTGCGCGTGTCGGCGTTGAAGGGTCTCGAGGGCGACGCCGAGTACGGCGAGAAGATCGTCGAGCTGATGGCGGCCGTCGACGACTACATCCCGGAGCCGGAGCGCGACATCGACAAGCCGTTCTTGATGCCGGTGGAGGACGTGTTCTCGATCACCGGTCGCGGCACTGTGGTGACGGGTCGTGTGGAGCGCGGGATCTTGAAGGTGGGTGAGGAGATCGAGATCATCGGTCTGCGCAACACCACCAAGACCACCTGCACGGGTGTGGAGATGTTCCGCAAGCTGCTCGACGAGGGTCGTGCGGGTGACAACATCGGTGCGTTGTTGCGCGGTACGAAGAAGGAAGAGGTCGAGCGGGGTCAGGTGTTGGCGAAGCCGGGTTCGATTACGCCGCACACTGATTTTGAGGCGCAGGTGTATGTGTTGACGAAGGAAGAGGGTGGGCGTCATACGCCGTTCTTCGCGAATTAT
>DASXZO010000026.1:0-8112 GCA_036501845.1 Acidimicrobiia bacterium
ATCGGGGTCCCAGGACGCCCTAGAACTCGAGCGGTTCGTGATGGATCACGTCGACGAGCTCTTCGAAGCTGACCGTCGACGTCTTCATGGTGCGGAAGAGCTGCACTGTGATGGCCACCGCGGCCACGGTGCTGCTGGCGAGGAACGCGAGCTCGGCGCGCGTGAAGATGTCGTGTGCGAATCCTGGGAGACCGAACGGCATCACCACGAGGAACGCGATCGCGCCGAGCGCCCAACCGAGCGTGAGGCGCGAGTAGCCGCGCAGCGCGATCAGGCCTTGCGCGAGGGTGAAGGCGATGATGTAGGCGCCGGCGCCGGCTGCGAGCAGGGCGAGGTTGCCGTTGTTGAGCGTCCACTTGGCGTGGAAGATGATCTTGCCCACGGGCTTGCCGATGGCGAGCGAGCCGAGCACTCCGACGAGTGCGATGCCGAGCACGATGAACAGCAGCCGGATCAGTCCGTTACGGAACTCGTCGTGCTTGCCCTCGGCCGCGTTGGCCGACAGCTTCGGGAGCAGCGCGGCCTGAACAGCCTGGAACATCAACAGTGGAACACGCGCGAGGAACATCGCGGTCACGAAGCCGGCGAGTGCGGCCTGGCTCTTGGCGTCGTTCTTGACCAGCAGTTCGGTGGCGAACACCGGCGCGTACGACAGCAACTGCGCGAGCACCGACGCCGACAGCAACCACGCCAGCGCGCTCGACAGTTCCGAGTAGGGCGCTTCCGGTCCGGGCTTCGCGAGCCCGTGCTGACCCCAGAGCGACACGGTCACCGCGATGATCGGAGGGAGCGTGAGCGCGAGCGCGAACCAGCCCGGTGACGCATAGCTGTGCGATGCACCGTGACTGTCGGTTGCGACCTTCTGCGTGAACACGACGACCGCGCCCACCGCGATGATGCGCGTGACCCCCTCGGTGCCCTGCATGAGCCCGTAGTTCCGGAACCGCCCGTTGCCCGACAGCGCGCCACGCGCGAGGAACGCGACTGCGTAGGTGAAGAGCGCAATGATGAACGCCGCCAGCAGAATCCACTGGTCGGGCTGGTTCTTGAACAACTGGTGCACCACGCTGGGCGCCGCGAACGCGATCACGAGGCTCGCGACCGCGAGGGTGGTGGTGAGGATGAGTCCGAGCCGAGCGGCTCGCCAGAGCACCGGGCCGCCGCCCACGCCCTCGGCGCGCCGGTGCGCGATGGCCCGTGACACCTCTTGCTCCAATGGCTGGAAGAAGCCGGGCGTCGCCACGAATGTGAGCACCCAGAGGGCGTTCACCGCGTTGTAACCCGGGTCGGTGAGCTTCTGCTCGGCGAGGATCTGATAACCCCAGGCGGCCGCGGCCACCAGGATCAGGCCCGCGCCGATCGCGAAGGTTCCCTCCGGCACGTTCATGCGGGCGGCGTCGACCATGCGCCGGGCGCGAAGGGCCATTGAGGTCATGGTAAACCGGGGTTCTTGTGAAGACCCGCACGTTGCTCGTGTTGTGTGCGCTCTGCGCCAGCGCGATTCTCGTCTCGGGAGTCGCCTTCGTCTTCGCTATTCACTGACGGCTCCGATGACCATGACGCGTGATCGTGATGCAGGGGTCGAACGGATACAGGAACATGTGGTTCGGGTATCTCACAACGCGCCCGCCACCGACACGAACGACAAGGGGTGATCACCACGGCCGAGCAGTTCGACCTCGTTGTCATCGGTGGCGGTCCAGGAGGATACGCGGCCGCGCTCTACGGCGCATCTGCGGGCATGCGGATCGCGATGGTGGAGGACCGGTGGGTGGGCGGCACGTGCCTGCACGTCGGCTGCATCCCGGCCAAGGAGCTCCTCGAGACGGCCACCGTCGCCCGTACCGTGCGCGGCGCGGCCGAGTTCGGCGTGGAGGTCAGTGGGGTGGACGCGCTGGCCATCAACCTCGAGGCCACGCAGAAGCGCAAGCACGAGGTGATCGACCGTCTCACCAAGGGCCTCGAGACGCTGCTGAAGGGGCGGAAGGTCACGATCGTCGCCGGCACCGGGCGCCTGCTCGACGGTCCCGGGCACCTTGTCCAGGTGTCCGACGGTACCGAGCTGCGCGGCGACACCGTGCTGCTCGCCACGGGTTCTCTCCCGCGCTCGCTGCCGATTCCCGGACTGGAGTTCGACGGTGAGCGTGTGCTGTCGTCGGACCACATCCTCGAGCTCACCACGGTCCCGCGGCGCGTTGCCGTGATCGGCGGCGGCGCGATCGGTTGTGAGTTCGCGTCGTACCTCTGCGACGTCGGCAGCGAGGTCACCATTCTGGAGGCGTTGCCGCAGGTGCTCACGGGCGTCGACGCGCAGGTCGCGCAAACCGTGGTGCGTTCGTTCAAGAAGCGTGGCATCGACACGCAGGTCGGTGTGAAGATCACCGCGGCCGACGCGAAGGGCGACGGCGTCTCGATCCACTACGAAGGAAAGCAGGGCGCGACCGCGCTCGATGTCGACGTGGTGGTCGTGAGCGTCGGGCGGAGGCCGCGCAGCGAAGGCATCGGTCTGCTCGAGGGCGGCGTGGCGGTCGACGCACGCGGTTTCGTCACCGTCGACGGCGCGATGCGCACGAGCGTGCAAGGCGTGTACGCGGTGGGCGATGTGGTCAACACACCTCAACTCGCGCACGTGGCGTTCGCCGAGGCGATCATCGCGATCAAGGACATGCTCGGCGAGCAGCCGGCACCGCTCGACTACGGCAAGGTGCCGTGGGGCATCTATTGCCATCCCGAAGTGGCGTTCTGCGGGCTCACCGAGGAGCGCGCGAGAGAAGCCGGCTACGAAGTGGAGACCTCGGCGCACCGATTCATCGGCAACGGCCGCGCCCTGATCGTGGGCGAGCCCGACGGGTTGGTGAAGATCGTGGCCGAGAAATCCACCGGAGTGCTCCTCGGCGTGCACATCTGTGGGCCGTGGGCCACCGAGCTGATCGCCGAGGGCTACCTCTCGGTGAATTGGGAGGCGACCGCCGCCGACCTCGGCGCGCTCATCCATGCGCACCCGACGCTGTCGGAACTGTTCGGCGAGTCGGCGCTCGCGCTCACCGGGCGCTCGTTGCACGGGTAGAACGAAAGCGAAGAAGAGGTAAGAGATGGACGTGACGATGCCCCAGCTCGGCGAGACCGTCACCGAGGGCACCATCACCAAGTGGTTCAAACAGGTCGGCGACAACGTCGCGGTCGACGAGCCATTGTTCGAGGTGTCGACGGACAAGGTCGACTCCGAGGTGCCGGCGATGTCGGCCGGGGTGATCAGCGAGATCCTCGTGGGCGAGGGTGAGACCGTCGAGGTGGGCGCGCGGCTCGCGGTGATCGGCGATGCCGCCAGCGCGCCGGCGCCCACTGCTCCTGCCGACGCGAGCGCGCCCGCAACGGCCGAGGAACCGGCGCAGCCCGAGCAGCCCGAACCCGCGTCGAGCCCCGAGCCGGCGCCTGCTCCCGCGGCGCAGACGCCACCGGCGCCGGCTCCGCCCGCACCAACGTCTGCACCGCCCGCGGCACACGCCGCGCCTCCTGCGGCCGCGGCAGCATCTGCGCCCGCGCCGGCCGACGCGCGTGTGGGTCCGGGTGTGGCGGCGTCGCCCCTGGTACGCCGGCTGATCGCCGAGTACGGTCTCGACCCCGCAACGATCAGCGGCACCGGCGACGGTGGTCGCATCACCCGTAACGATGTGCTCGCTGTGGCGCGGGCGCGCGATGCCGGTGCACCGGTCGCGCCCAGCGCGCCGGGTGCGCCCGCTCTCGCAGCGCCCGCGCCGCAGCCCTCGAGTGCGCCGTCGTCGGGTGCTGGGGCCGGCCCGCCGAGCGCGGCGCCTGCAGCCGGCGATTACGTGGTGCCCTTCGACAACGTTCGCCGGCGCACGGCCGAGCACATGGTGCGTTCCAAGGCCACGAGCGCGCACGTGTACACGTCGATGGAGATCGACTTCGAGCGCATCGAACGAGTGCGGACCCACGCCGGACCCGCGTTCAAGGTCGAAGAGGGCTTCTCGCTGACCTACCTTCCGTTCCTGTGCCGCGCTCTCTCCGACGTGACGCGTGAGTACCCGAACGTGAACGCGAGCGTCGACGGCGACACGCTGGTGGTGCACCGCGACGTGCACCTCGGGATCGCGGTCGATCTCGACTTCAACGGTTTGATCGCGCCGGTGATCCGCAACGTCGACGGCAAGCGACTGCGACTCATCGCGCGCGAGATCCGCGATCTCTCGGCCCGCGCCAAGACCAAGCAGCTCAAGCCGGACGAAGTGCTCGGCGGCACGTTCACGATCACGAACATGGGACCGTTTGGCACCGCGATGACGTTGCCGATCATCAACCAGCCGCAGGTTGCGATCCTTGCCACCGACGCGGTGCAGAAGAAGCCGGTGGTGATCGAGGGGCCCGACGGTGAGGACACGATCGCCGTGCACCACGTGGGCATGCTGTCGCTCGCGTGGGATCACCGCGCGTTCGACGGCGCGTACGCGGCCTCCTTCCTGCGCGACATGAAGCAGGTGCTCGAGCACCACGACTGGGACTCCGAGCTCGCATGAATATGAACGCCCGGTGGCTGGGGCGGGTGCCCTACGGCGAGGCGTTCGTGTTGCAACGCGCGTTGCACGAGCGCAGCGGCGACGACTATCTGCTGCTGCTGGAACATCCGCACGTGTACACGATGGGTTCGAAGGCGAAGCCCCAGCACGTGCTCCTCGACGATGTTGCGTCGGTGGGTGCGGAGTTGGTGGATGCCGACCGCGGCGGCGATGTCACCTACCACGGCCCTGGACAGCTCGTGGGCTATCCGATCGTCACGTTGCCGGACGGGCGCGATGTGGTGGCGTACGTGCGCCGGCTCGAAGGTCTGCTCATCGACGTGCTCGCCGACTTCGGCATCGCCGGCCGCCGCGACACCGGTTACACGGGTGTGTGGGTCGGCACTCCCGCGGGCGAGAGCAAGATCGCCGCGATCGGGGTGCGCGTTGCGCGCGGCCGCACGCGCCACGGCTTCGCGCTCAACGTCGCGCCCGATCTCGCGATGTTCGACCACATCGTGCCGTGCGGCATCAGCGATCGCGGCGTCACTTCGATGGCCGAGCTGCTCGGCGACGCCACGCCTTCGATGGCCGAGGTCGTGGCGCGCGTCGTCGCTCGTGCCGGCGACGCGCTCGGAATGTGCGGTCCCACGGTGCGCGCCGACGTGATCGACGCGTCGGGATCGGACGCTCGCGATGTGGCCAACATCGCAGGACTGTCGGGCAACGGTGACACCAGCGCGCCCGTGCGGCTACTCGGCCGGCTCGCGCAAGCCGGTGTGGAGACCACGGCGGTCGATTCCCCGAGCGCGCGGCGCGCGCGCCCCGAGTGGATGCGCGTGAAGGCCCGGATGGGCCCCGAATTCACCGACCTCAAACGCCGGATGCGCGGCCTCGACCTCCACACCGTGTGCGAAGAAGCCGGCTGCCCCAACATCTACGAATGCTGGTCGGCCGGAACGGCCACGTTCATGATCCTCGGTGACCGCTGCACTCGCGCGTGCGGTTTCTGCCTGATCGACACCCGCAAGCCGCTGCCGGTCGACGCCGACGAGCCCCGCCGGGTCGCCGACGCCGTCGAGGCGATGGATCTCGAACACGTGGTGATCACGTGTGTGGCGCGCGACGATCTCGCCGACGGTGGCGCGGCGGCCTTTGCCGCCACGGTCGACGCGGTCCGGTTACGTTGCCCGCGGACACGCGTGGAGCTGCTGATCTCGGACTGCGGCGGCGACGCCAACGCCCTCGCAACGATCTTCGCGTCGCACCCCGACGTGCTGAACCACAACCTCGAGACGGTGGCACGGCTCCAGCGCGCGGCGCGCCCGTCCGCCGGCTACGCGCGTTCGCTCGCGGTGCTCGCACGCGCCCGCGACGCCGGTCTTGTCACCAAGTCAGGTCTCATCCTCGGCATGGGGGAGACCGACGACGAAGTGCGTGTGGCCATGACCGACCTGCACAATGTGGGCGTGGAAATCCTCACCATCGGCCAGTACCTCCAACCGAGCGCGCGCCATCTGCCGGTGGTGCGGTGGTACACACCCGCCGAGTTCGACGCGTTGCGCGTATTCGGCGGCACACTCGGCTTTGCGCACGTGGAATCAGGACCCCTCGTGCGGTCGAGCTACCACGCACGCGAAGGTGTTGAGCGGACATCGTTGTTGACGAGCTGACGCTCTCGGAACCGGCCAGCGCAACTCGCGCGTCGTGTCGCTTCGATCTCGCGATGGCGCTGGCCTACGCGGTGGTGTGCGCGCCGGTGATCGGCGAACTCATCCGCGTGTGGCCGAGGTTCTATCCCACGGGCGACGATGCGGTGCACGCGATCCACGCGCACGACGTGTTCTCGACGCGCACCCCGCTCCTCGGCATGTACTCGGGCATCTCGGATCCCGGAAAGGCCTTCGTGTACCACCTCGGTCCGATGGTGTTCTGGGCCCTCGCCGTTCCGGAACGTGTGTTCTCGGAGCGGCTGGGGATCGTGATCGGTGCGGTCATCGTCGACATCGTTGCTGCAGTCGCGTTGTTGCGCAGCGTGCGCCGCACCGCCGGTGCGATGGCGGCATTGGGCACTGCGGCCCTTGTGGCGATCACCTGGTGGTCGATCGGGCGCCAGGTGCTCGCCGAGCCCTGGAATCCCTACATCGCCGTCGTCCCACTGATGCTCGTGCTCGTGTACTCGCTCGAGCTTGCCAATGGCGCGCTCGCACCCCTGCCGTGGACGGCACTTGCCGGCAGCTTCGTGATCCAGGCGCACTACTTGTACATCCCGGTCGTGCTGGCGAGTATCGCAACCGGCATCGCGCTCGGCGTCGTGGCGCGCCGGCAGGCGCGCTCGCCTGTAGACGAACCACCGCCGCCCGACCGTCGGGGCCGTCGGGCCGTCGTGGCTGCTGGCCTCGTCACCCTTGTGTGCTGGTCGTTCCCGCTGTATGACGAGTTCGCCCACTGGCCCGGCAACTTCAGCCGCTGGATCGAGGCCTTGCGCCACGTGCAGGGTGTGCAGCTCCCGGCGAGCGAAGCGTGGCACTACGTGGTGCGCTCGATCGGCTGGATACCGCTGGCCGCGCGTGGACCGTTGCCGGGCCTCACGCTGTTCAACCTGCCGTTCGCCGTGGGCGCGCTCGCAACCATCGTCGCGCTCGCGGTGATGGCGATGCTCGTGGCGACGGTGGTGGCGTTCTGGAAGCGCGACCCGCGTGTCGCTCGCTTTGCCGTGATCGCCGCGGTGCTCGTGCCCGTCACGTGGTTCGGCGTGTGGCGGCTTCCCTTGAGCCTTCCCGTGATTCCCGTGTATCGCATCGTCGCGCTGTGGCCGGTCGGCGCGTACGTGTGGGCTGCGGCCATCGTCGGAGCGCTCGTGCTGCTCGGCCGCACCGACGTGGCGCGGGGTATGCGCGTGCGCGCCTCTACGAACGCGATCGCGCTCCGCCGGGTCGCGGTGGTCGTGGTGGTATGCGCCGCGGTGGGCTCGGCCATCGTCGGTGTGGCCGGCGCGCAGTCGGATAGGCCCGTCGACCGTACCGATTGGGCCTCGACCAAGGCGCTGGTGGGACCGACGTTGCAGCGGCTGCCTCACGACGCGCGCTATCGCATGCGTGCCGACGGCGGTCTCGCCTTCTTCGTGCAATACGGCATCATGCGCGCGCTGCTCGACCACGGTTACCGAGCGTTTGTTCCCACGAACGACGTGCAGCTCAGTCGCGACTACGGGAGCAACGACCGGCACGATTCCACGCTGCTCGTGACCACCAAGGGCGGCCCGCTGCCACGCGGTGAACGGCTGATCGCGCTCTACGAGAAGAGCACCGCGACGCAACGCACGTTGCTCGGCCAGGCGCGCGCCGCCGCGGTAGCGGCGTTGCAGCACGAACCGTTGCGGCTGACGTCGCGCGGCGAGCAGGAGCGCCGCCAAGCGTCGGGCCTGGCGCGGGTGTACCTCGACGAGGTGCAGGCGGGGACGGTCACTCCCGAACACATTCTCGACTCATTCCTCGATCACATGGTGGTCGACAGCCGCCGGAACCCGAGCGGCTCGGCGCGCACCCTCGTGGTGGGCTCGGATGTGCTGCCCGCCCTCACCGCGTACAGCCGGCTG
>DASXZO010000027.1:0-35673 GCA_036501845.1 Acidimicrobiia bacterium
GGCATGGTTATAGGTTATGTGAGCGCTGTGCCGCACGCGCTCTCATTACCTCGACTGGTGAAAGTCCCGGTCAGAGGTGGTTTGTGGGGCTAGGAAGAATCGAACTTCCGACCTCATCCTTATCAGGGATGCGCTCTAACCGACTGAGCTATAGCCCCGCTGAGGGCGAGGAGCGTAGCAGCGCGTTCGACGCCCGCTCCGAGCGCTTTGGTCGGCGATCAGCTCTCTTCGGAGACGACGATCTCGACACCGCCGACCAGCTCGGCGAAGAGGTTATAGAAGGCCGCCGCGAGCACCGTCCACATCGTCATGAGACAGACAAACGCGAGCCCGATCAACGTGGACGCGCGCAGGATCTCGGGCGACAAGAAGTGGAACCCCTTGTCGTCGAACAGGTCGCCGAAGAACTTCTCGACGTTGTGGATCACTCCGAACGCGTCGGCGACGAGCCACAGCATCACACCGGCGACGAGGGCCACGATGAGCGCGCAGAGGTAGAAGCACAGCGACACCTTCAGCACCGACCACACGTCGATGCGGCGCACGGTCTGGTGGTAGCGGCGCTCGAGCGTCGCCCGCTTGACGGACTTGATGTTGATGTCGGAGCGTGCTGGCGCGCCGACGCTCGTGGCCGGCTTACTCGTGTCGACGCTCGGCGCGACCACGTCGGTCGCCAGCGCTGCTCGTCGGATCGCCATCAGCCCTCCTGGGATTCGGGCTCCATTTCACCACGGTCGTCGTCGTCGGGCGCGTCACTCGCTTCGAGCACCCTGGCCACGGCCACCACCGTCTCGCCGTCTTCCACTCGTGCGACCCGCACCCCTGTACCGGCCCGGCCCTGGATGGAGATCTCGCCGACACCGGTTCGGATCACGTTGCCGCCGGACGAGAACACGAGGATCTCGTCGTCGTCGTTCACCGTCATCGCCGCGACGACCTCGCCCCGGTTCTCGGTGACCTTGATGCCCCGCACGCCCTGCCCGCCCCGTTTGTGCGTGGTGAAGGCGTCGAGGCGGGTGCGCTTTCCGTGACCGCTCGATGACACGAACAGCATGACTGCGTCGTCGCGCGCAACGTCGCAACCCACCACGCCGTCGCGGTCGTTCTTCAGGCGCATGCCGCGTACACCTGCCGCGGCGCGGCCCATGGCGCGCACGTCGTCCTCCTGGAAGCGAATCGTCATGCCGTCGCGCGACACCAGGAAGATTTCGTCGGTGCCGCGGGTCTGCACCACCTTCACCAGTTCGTCGCCGTCGTTGAGGTTGATCGCGATCAGACCGGCGCGCAACGACGAGTCGTATTCCGACATGCGGGTGCGCTTCACCGTGCCGCGCCGGGTGGCGAAGAACAGGTAGGCGCCGTCTTCGTAGGTGCGCGTGTCGATAATCGCTTCGATGTGCTCGTCGGGCTGCAGCGCGAGCAGGTTGACGAGCGCGGTGCCGCGCGCCGTGCGCTCCATCATCGGGATCTCGTGCGCGCGCAAGCGGTAGACCTTGCCGCGGTTCGAGAAGAACAGCAGGTACGAGTGCGCCGTGGTCATCAGCAGATGCTCCACGTAATCCTCGTCGCGCAGTTTCGCCCCGGTGATGCCGCGGCCGCCTCGACCCTGGCGGCGGAACGCGTCGGTCTGCACGTTCTTCACGTAGCCGCCGCGCGACAGCATCACGACGAGCTCCTCGTCGTCGATGAGGTCGAGCGTGGCGATCTCGCCCGGGTCGGGCACGAGCTGTGTGCGCCGTTCCGTGGCGAAGGTTTCCCTGATCTCGAGCAGCTCGTCCTTGATCACGCCGCGGAGCCTGCCGTCGTCGGCCAGAATCGCTTCGAGCTCGGCGATCGTGGCCTGCAACTCGTCGTACTCCTCGCGCAGCCGTTGGCCTTCCAGCTGGGCGAGCCGGCGCAGCTGCATGTCGAGAATGTGCTGGGCCTGTTCCTCGCTGAACGAGAACGGCTCGTTGCCAAGCGCGACGCGCGCTGCCGCGGCATCCTCGCTGGCGCGGATGAGCTGGATGATCGCGTCGATCATGTCGAGCGCGCGCAACAGTCCCTCGACGATGTGGGCCCGGCGGCGCGCCCGTTCGAGGCGGTGCTGGGAACGGCGGGTGACCACTTCCACCTGATGCTCGACATACACCCGCAATGCTTCGTGGAGAGAGAGCAGCCGCGGCACACCGTCGACGAGCGCGAGGACATTCGCCGCGAAGCTCGTCTGCATCGGTGTGTTCTTGTAGAGCTGGTTCAGCACCACCTGTGGGTTGGCGTCGCGCTTCAGGTCGATGACGAGGCTGATGGTGTCGCCTGCCGTGGCGTTGCGCACGTCGCGCACGCCTTCGATACGGCGGTCGTTGACGAGCTCGGCGATCTTCTGGCCGATTACCTCGGGCGAGGTCTGGTACGGGATCTCGCTCACGACGATGCGATGACCACCGCGGTGCTCCTCGATCTCGGCGACCGCGCGCATCTTGATCGAGCCGCGACCGTGCAGGTACATCTCGCTGCTCCCCGACTGCCCGAGTATCTGCGCGCCCGTCGGGAAGTCGGGGCCTTTCACGAACTCCATGAGGTCGCGCACCGTGGCGTCTGGGTGCTCGAGCAGGTGCACCGTGGCGTCGATGATCTCGCCGAGGTTGTGGGGCGGGATGTTCGTGGCCATGCCCACCGCAATGCCACCGACCCCGTTCACGAGCAGGTTCGGGAACCGCGCCGGCAACACCACAGGTTGCTGGTTCGCGCCGTCGTACGTGGGCTCCATGTCGACGGTGTCCTCGTCGATCTCGCCCAACAACCGCATCGCCAGCGGCGCCAACTTCGCCTCGGTGTTGTGGTTCACGAAGCCGCCGGCCGAGAACGCGTGGCTGTCCGACACGACTCGCACCGAATACACGGGCTGCTCGCCGGCGGAGGTGATCGAGTCGACCTTGGCGTAGTAGTAGCCGCCGTCTACGAGCGGCTCGATCACCGAGCGCACCTCGGCGCTTGTGATGTGCGCCAGGATCTCGGCGCCGTCGCGCTCCCACCGCTCGAGCCGATCGATGTTGTACTTACGCAGCCACGGGCTGCGCTCCTCCGACCGCACGTACTCGGCAAGGAACGGCACGTGATCGTTGCGCGTTTCCGCCGCAACGATCTGACTGACGCCGTCCGTGCTGCGGCTGCGAATGGTCACGATGCCGAACTCGAGGAGCAGCAACTGCACATCGGCGGCCAGCAGGTCACTCGTTGTGTAATAGCCAGTGGGCGCGTCTGTGCGCTCGAGCAGTGACATGGCGCCGGCGCACTCGAACAGCGCCTCGAGAAATACACGCTTCAGCGCCAGCGACGCGTTCCACACGAACTCGGGGACGCGCTCCGCTTCGCGCGCTGCCGCGGCAGCGCGCAAAACCTCTGCGTCGCACAAATCGTCGGCGCTGTCGTGAACGCGTCGGTCGATCACCACGATCGCGCCCGGCGTGAGCTCGCTGAGGAGGCGCCATTGCAGGATCGGCACTCCGGCGACCGGTTCGAGACACAGCACTGGGTGGTTGGCGGTGCCGACGACTTCAAAGCCTTCGCGCGTGGATAGCCGCAGGGTGCGATGCTCGCCCGAGTGGAACATGCGATCGGCCGCGACGAGCTCGCCGTGCTCGTCGAGCAGCTTGACGTCGATGGCGCACTCGCTGTTGGGCTCAATAGCTGCGAGCGAGTCGATATGGCGTGTGCCTTCGGCGCCTCGAACTCGCGTCGACCCGATCACGCAGTATCTCATCGCGGCTGGGCGGTCGTTGGGGTCGGGGGAGCCGAAGTTGCCGTGGCCGTCGATCAGTGGGTGGCGCAGTGAGAAGTCTTGGGCCATGCGCGCCAGCGCGTCGTAGATCGCGGTGTCGCCGTGCGGGTGGTACTTGCCCATCACGTCGCCGACCGCCGACGCGCACTTCTTGTAGTTGCGTTCGGGCAGCATGCCGCCCTCGAACATGCCGTAGAGGATGCGGCGGTGCACCGGCTTCAAGCCGTCGCGCGCGTCGGGCAGCGCGCGCGAGGTGATGACCGACATCGCGTAGTCGAGGAACGAGCGCTCCATCTCCTCTTGGAGCTCGATCGGAGTGGAGTCGCCGCGAGCCGCCGTCGCGTCGTCGTCGGCCACCACCGTGGCTTCGGTGCCAGGCGCGCCCTCGCCGTTGCCGTCGCCTTCGGTCGCGTCCCCGTTCGCGTCGCCGCTCGACGTGCTCAGCTCGGGGTCGGAGCCGTCGGAGGACGCGGCGTCGCCGTTGCGTTCGATCGCGTCATCATCGTCGGCCATCACTCACTCCTCCGCTCGTGCCCCCTCGAATCAGATGTCGAGGAACCGCACGTCCTTCGCGTTCTCCTGGATGAAACCGCGCCGCGCGTCGACGTCGTCGCCCATGAGCCGGGCGAGGATCCCGTCGGCGATCGCCGCGTCCTCCACCGACACCTGCAGGAGCGATCGAGTCGCGCGACTCATCGTGGTTTCACCGAGCTCGTCCCAGTCCATCTCGCCGAGGCCCTTGAACCGGCTCACTTCGATCTTGCGGCCCTCGTGATCGGCCTCGAACGCACGCAGTGCCGCGTCGTCCTTCAAGTAGTGCCGTTGCTTGCCGATGTCGGCGCGGAACAGTGGCGGCTGCGCGATGTACACGTAGCCGCGATGCACCAACTCCTGCAGTTGGCGGTAGAAGAACGTGAGCAGCAAGGTGCGAATGTGCGCGCCGTCGACATCGGCGTCGGTCATCAAGATGATCTTGTGATACCGGCACTTTTCGGCGTTGAAGTCCTCGCCGATACCGGTTCCGACCGCGGTGATGAGCGCCTGGATCTCCTCGTTGCGCAGCATCCGGTCGATACGCGCCCGCTCGACGTTGAGGATCTTGCCGCGGATCGGCAGGATCGCTTGCGAGTGGGGATCGCGCGCCTTCTTGGCCGGACCGCCGGCGCTGTCGCCCTCGACGATGAACAGTTCGGCTTCTTCGGGGTCGCGCGATGCGCAGTCGGCGAGTTTGCCGGGCATCCCGCCCGACTCGAGCAGTGACTTGCGACGGGTGAGGTCGCGCGCCTGGCGCGCGGCCACACGCGCGGTCGCAGCCTGCATGGCCTTGGCGACGACGGCCTTGGCCTCGCCGGGGTGCTCCTCGAACCAGTCGGCCAGCTTGTCGTTCGTGACCTTCTGGACGATCGAGCGCATCTCGGTGTTGCCGAGCTTTGTCTTGGTCTGCCCTTCGAACTGTGGCGATCGCAGCTTCACGGACACGATGGCCGTGAGCCCTTCGCGGATGTCCTCGCCCTGGAGGTTGTCGTCCTTCTCCTTCAACAGGCCGCGGCCGCGCGCGTACTTGTTGAGCACGCTCGTGAGCGCGGTGCGAAAGCCTTCTTCGTGCATCCCGCCTTCGGTGGTGGCGATGTTGTTGGCGAAGCTGTGGATGCCCTCGTGGTACCCCGTGTTCCACTGCATGGCGACGTCGACCTCACTGGTGTCGAGCGCGTCGCCGTACGAGATCACCTGCGAAAACAGGGGTTCCTTGCTCGTGTTGAGGTGGGCGACGTAGTCGACGATGCCGCCGTCGTACTTGAACACGACCTCGTTGGTCGGTTCGGTGCGCTCGTCGCGGAACGCGATCTCGAGCCCGCGGTTGAGGAACGCCATCTCGCGCAGGCGTTCGAGCAACGTCTGCGCACGGAACTCGGTCTCCTCGAACACCGTCGGGTCGGGCCAGAACCGCACGGTGGTGCCGGTGCGTTCCGAATCGCCGATGCGCTGGAGCGGGCCTTCGGCATGGCCACCGTCGCGAAACGTCATCGCGAAGGTGCCGCCGTCGCGCTCGATGCAGAGGTCGAGCCGCGACGAGAGCGCGTTCACCACCGACACGCCCACGCCGTGCAGACCGCCGGAGATCTTGTAGCCGGCGCCACCGAACTTGCCGCCTGCGTGCAACACCGTGAGCACCACTTCGGCGGCCGACATGCCCGGGTACTCGGGCATCTCGTCGACCGGAATGCCGCGGCCGTCGTCGGATTCCTCGCACGATCCATCGGCGTGCAGCGTGACGACGATCTTGTCGCAATAGCCCGCGAGGGCCTCGTCGACGCTGTTGTCGACGACCTCGTAGACGAGGTGGTGCAGGCCCGACGGACCCGTCGAACCGATGTACATACCGGGCCGTTCGCGGACGGCTTCGAGGCCCTTGAGCACCCTGATGTCCTTGGCGCCGTAGGCCACTGAATCGCTCCACTCCACGTCGGCGAACCGGGCTGTCCGCGAGGGTGCGGAACTACCCGGCTGGAAGCGCGTTTGCCCAGGTCAGACGGCATTTGCGCGATAGGTGGAGTCTACCACCCGGCTGCGACAGAACGGCCCGTTCAGCGGGTCATCGCGCGGGGTCGCGACCGGGCCGTTCGACCACCACGCGCAGCTCCTTCACGACGCCCGGGCCGAGCAACTCCGACCACCGCCGGGCGAGGGTTCCGCTGCGCTGTCGGAGCACCGACGCAACCGTCGAATCGTCGACGAGCACGGTGAGTGTTCCGTCGACCAGACCGCCGGGCCGGGCGTGCTCGGCCACTTGCAACCCCACGACGTCGACCCACCGGCTGCTCAGCGCCGCGAGCGCGTCGGGCGTGGCCGTGCGTAAATCGTCGGCCACCGCTCGCAACGTGTCGCGCAACGGCACCGGACGTTTCATATCTGCCTCGCCTGCCTTCGACAGCGGGTCATTCGCACTGGTGTGCTCATCCTTCCACGACCCGGCCGGCGTCGACGGTGTACACCGCTTCCATCGTGAGGCCCGACGGCAACGCGCCGGCAGTGGTGAGCAACGTCTGGCCCGGTGGCAACACTGTCAACAAGGCCTCGGCGCGCGTCGCGTCGAGCTCGGAGAACACGTCGTCGAGCAACAGCACTGGCACCGTTGCGGTGATCGTCGACGTGACCTCGTGCCCCGCGAGGCGCAACGCGAGCGCCAGTGTGCGTTGCTCGCCCTGCGATGCCTGCACACGCGCGTCGAGACCGTTCAGCGTCATGACGAGATCATCCCGATGGGGGCCCACAAGCGTGACCGCGCGGTCGAGCTCGTGCTCACGCGTGCGCTCGAGCGCGTCACGCAGGCGCGCGTCGACGTCGTCGACGTCTGCGAGTGTGAGCTCGGTATCGCTCCAATCACTCGTATAGGCGATGCCAACGACGGTCTCGTCGCGGCCGCTCAGACGCCGCGTGCAGCGCAACAGCGGTTCGGTGAGCGCGTCGAGGAGGCGCAGCCGGCCCCGGACGATCTCGGTGGCCGCAGCCACGAGCTGCTCGTCGAACGCGGCCAGCGTCTCGCGACCGTCCTGGTGGCGCGCGCCGCCGCGCAAGAGCGCGTTGCGTTGGCGCAGTACGCGTTCGAAATCGCTCAATGCGGCCACGTAGCGAGGTGAGAGGCCGGCAAGCAGCTCGTCGATGAAGGTCCGGCGGTGCTGGGGCGACGCCTTCACGAGCGCGAGGTCGTCGGGCGAGAACACCGTGGTCCGCAGCACGCCGAACAGGTCACGCGTGCGCTGCACGGCTTTGCGGTTCACGAGCATGCGGTTGCGGCCCGACGCCCGGATCTCGGCCTCGAACATCACTCGTCGTTCGCCCTGCTCGATCTCCTCGCGCACGACGGCAGTGTCGCAACCGCTGCGCACGACCGCGTTGTCGGGCGTGTGTCGCAGCGACCGCGCGGCGCTCGCCCAGCCCGTGGCCTCCAGCAGGCTCGTCTTGCCCTGGCCGTTCGCGCCGTGAAACACAGTGAGCCCCGGCGCCAGCGCGACGTCGATCGATTGCAGGCAGCGGAAGTTGTCGGCGTAGAGGCGCGCCACGCGCGACTGCGTGCACGCCGCCGCGTTCGTCGTGGTCATGCGCCCGCGGCGAAGCCGCGCGTCAGGACGTGCGCACCGGCATGAGCAAGTACATGAAGTCGGCGCCGTCGCCGCCATCCGCGCCGCGCAAGGTGGCCGGCTTCAGGTGGTCGATGGTCTCGAGGGCAACCTCTTGCGAGTCGACGGCGTCGATCCCGTCGAGCAGGAACTGCGGGTTGAAGGCGATCGTGAGGTCGGTGCCCTCGTACTTGGCGTCGATGTGGCCACTGCTCGTGCCGACGTCGGCGAGCGACACCGAGAGCTCCAGGCCTTCGTTCGCAGTCATGTGCAGCTTCACGTTGGCGTTGTCGCGGCCCTGGCCCACCACGACGACGCGTTCGAGCGCATCGTGGAACGCGTCCTTGGCCACCACCAACCGGTTCGGGTAGCCGGCTGGGATCAGTTGCTCGTAGTTCGGGAAGTCGGCCTCGATCAGGCGCACCGTGACCTCGGCCTTCCCGGTGCGGAACACGGCGTCGCGGTCGCCGAACACCACCTCGAGGTTGTCGTCGCCGGCCAGGCGCTGCACTTCGGCCAGGCCCTTGGCCGCCACGAGCACGCGCTCGCCGTCCTGCAACATCGAGATGCCGTCGAGGTCGCGCAGCGCGAGCCGGTAGCTGTCGGTGGCAACCAGGCGCAGGCCTGCACCGCCGCTACGCGCGGCCATGAGCACACCCGTGAGCGGTGGGCGCTGCTCGTCTTTCGAGGCCGCCTTCACCACCTGGCGGAGCGCTCCCGAGAAGAGCTTGGCGTCGATCTTGGCGCCGGCACCGTCGCTCGGCACCAGACGCGGGTACTCGTCGACCGCCTTCAACCGCAGCGTGGTGCTGAAGTCGCCGCTGGTGACCTTGGCCTCGTCGTCACCTACTTCGACGAGCACCGGGCCGGGCGCGAGCTTGCGCACCACGTCACCGAGAATCTTCGGCAGCACGGCCACACCGGTGTTCTCGACGTCGGCCGGCACCTGCACACGGTTCGTGATCTCGAGGTCGGAACCCACGAGCTCCAAACCGTCGGACGTTGCTGTGATGCGCACGTCGAACAGCACGGGCAGCGCGCCGGTGCGGCTTGCGACCGCGCGCTGGGCCGTGGACAGCGCGTCGGCGAGAGTGTCACGTTCGCAGCGGAACTTCACCACTGCCTCCTCAGATACTGGCTCTTCGTTATTTGAATCACCGTTGTTGTTGTAGGTCCTGTGGATTGTGGACGACGGTGCTGATGTCCAGGTCGCGAGAGCTGTGCAGCCGCGCGCCCTTTCCACAGGAAACCGCGGCGCGTGGGAAGCACATAGTTGTGGTTCGACGCGTCGTCCACAACGAATGGCCCGGTGCACAGCGGGATCCCGGGGCCGGCCCACAGGTTATCCACCGGCGGCCTGCTTGACCTGGGCGATCAGCTCGTTGACCTGGTCGAAGACCAATTGCTTCTCCGACATCTGGCGCTTGATCTTGTCGCACGCGTGCATGACCGTGGTGTGGTCGCGCCCGCCGAACTCTTCGGCGATCTTCGGATACGAGTACTCCGTGAGCTGGCGGAACACGTACATGCCGATCTGACGCGCGGTCACGAGCGGGCGCCGCCGGCTGGGTCCGGTGAGCTCCTCGACGCTGTGGCCGAACATCTGCGCGGTGACGTCGAGGATCAGCGCCGGCGTGATCACGCGCGGCTGTCGCGCCGGGATGAGGTCGCACAGCACCTTGCGGGTCATGTCGATGTTCAGCGGCACGCGATGCAGCGAGGAGTACGCGGCGATGCGGTGCAGGCTGCCCTCGAGCTCGCGCACGTTGTCGGTGATGTGCTCGGCGATGAACCCCAGCACGTCGCTGGGCAGGCCGTCGAGGTGTTCGGCCTCGGCCTTCTTCTGCAGGATGGCGAGGCGGGTCTCGAACTCCGGTGGCTGGATGTCGGTGATCAAGCCCCACTCGAAGCGGCCACGGAGACGGTCTTCGATCTTGGCGATCGACTTCGGCGGGCGGTCCGAGCTGATCACGATCTGGCCGCCGCTGCCGTGCAGGTCGTTGAAGGTGTGGAAGAACTCCTCTTGGAGCTGCTCGGTGCGCTCGAGGAACTGGATGTCGTCGATGAGCAGCACGTCGACGTCGCGGTAGCGCCGTTTGAAGGCCAGGTTCGACTTCGAGCGCATGGCGTCGATGAAGTCGTTCATCATGGTCTCGGTGGACACGTAACGCACCCGCTTGGTGGTGAACAGTTGGCGTACGTGGTGGCCGATGGCGTGGAGCAGGTGGGTCTTGCCGAGGCCCGCGGGACCGTAGATGAACAGCGGGTTGTACGACCGGGCCGGTTCCTCGGCCACCGCGAGCGAGGCGGCGGCCGCGAAGCGGTTCGACGTGCCGATCACGAACTGGTCGAAGGTGTAGCGAGGATTGAGCAACCCCGGATTGCGACTCGGCATCCCCTCGTGCACGGTCGGCTCGGTGTCGGGCCGCGTTTCCACACGTTCTGTGGTAGCGAGCGCGCTTACAGTGGGTGAGGTCTGGGTGAGGTCGATCACCATCGCCTCGTCGAAGCCAGTCGCGTCGACGACGACGTTGATCGTGGTGCCGGTGCCGGTCAGGGCGTTGCACGCGTCGTCGAGCACGCTGCGGTACATCGCGAGGATGCGGTCGCGGGCCATGGGGTTGGCGACGGCGATCGTCAGACGTTCGTCAGAGAGCTCCAGGGCGCGGATCCCTTGGAACCACACCTCCCAGGTGCTCTCGCTCAGTTGCTGGCGCACGGCGGCGCTCACCCGAGCCCACAACTCCTCCGCGCCGGCGACGTTGGTAGCGTCCAATCCCCAATTGTCCACAGGTTGGTCCACAGATGTGGAGAAGGTCCGGATAGACCCCATCGCGTGTGAGGCAAGGGCGAGTCTGCTGCTGGTTTCGGCTCGCTCCGGGCGGGGTTCGGGCACCGTAGCACCGGGTTTGCGGGCCGACAACCGGAACCCGCGGGCTGGGGCGATTGCCCACGTGGGCGGCTCGTGGGCTACGATTTCGCCCGACGTGCGCCTCTGGTTTCGGGCGCCCGAACGCAGCGCGCTCGGGCCGTAACCTGATCCGGCTTCCGGTCCCAACGACGGTGTTCGGCGGCGTTCGAAGACTCGATCATGATCCGCACCGCGTGAGCGGGTGCGGTGACGCAGACGATCCGGCCGCAGCCGAGCCGGCCAATGGTGACGCCCCGGCCGCACGTGCGCCAGTGGGCGAGGAGGCAAACGTGAAGCGGACGTTCCAGCCGAACAACCGCAAGCGGTCGCGCAAGCACGGTTTCCGCCTGCGCATGCGGACCAAGGCGGGTCGGGCGGTGCTGAAGAGCCGGCGCGGCAAGGGCCGGCAGCGAATCTCGGCGTGACCGCACGCATCCGCCGCAGCGCCCAGTTCCGGGCGTTCGCGGGCGGCACGCGCCACCGTCGGGGTCCCCTCACCATGGCCACCACACCGTCGCTCGAGCCCGGCGTGGCTCGCGTGGGCTATGCCATTGGGCGCGGCGTCGGCAGCGCCGTGGCCCGGAACCGGTTGCGGCGCCGGCTGCGCCATGCGGTCTCGGAACTCACGCCGCGCCTCGATGCCGACTCGGCGTACTTGATCAGCGCCACGAGGCGCGCGACTGCGCTTACGTACCGTGAGATCGTCGATTTGCTGGGTGAGCTCGTGGCGGTCGCCGGCCGCGCGAGCGTGACGGAGCCGGCATGAGCCGCTCGGCCCGCGCCTTGCGCGGGCTCGTGCACGCCTACCAGGCCGCCCGCTTCGGGCGGCCTTCGCCGTGCCGCTACCTGCCGAGCTGCTCGGAGTACGCCGCCGAAGCGATCGAGACCCACGGCGCCGCGCGGGGCGGCTGGCTCGCCGTGCGCCGCGTCGCGCGCTGCCACCCCCTCGGCGGGCACGGGTTCGACCCCGTGCCGCCACGGGCGCCGTCACGACGTGCCCGCGTCGTGACCTAGGACGGAGACCAAGGTGACGCAACTCCTCAACCCGATCAAGAACCTCATCGGCTGGTTGCTGAACGCATTCTTTACGCTCCCGCCGCACAACCTCGGTCTGGCCATCACCTTGATGACCGCGCTGGTGATGTTGGTGATGCTGCCGCTCACCGCCAAGCAGGTCCGCTCGATGGTGGCGATGCAGAAGCTGCAGCCCGAGATCAAGCGCATCCAGCAGGAGAACAAGGACGACAAGCAGGCCCAGAGCCAGGCCATCATGGCCTTTTACAAGGAGAACCAGATCAACCCGCTGTCGGGCTGCCTCCCGTTGCTCGTGCAGTTCCCGGTCTGGATCGCCCTGTACGACACGTTGAAGACCTTGCCGTCACACCTGCCGAAGGCCGGCAAGCTCTACCAGAAGCTGTGTGCGACGCCGCTGCCGAACACGCACAAGTCGTGCGGCACCACCAACTTGCACCCCCAGAAGTTCCTGGGGATGAACCTGCAGTTGTCGCTGTTCGATGCGCACAAGAACGGCACCACGTTCCTGCACCTGCTCCCCTACGGGTTGCTGGTGGGCTTCGTGGTGGCCACCGGCATCTACCAGACCCGCCAGACCATGGCGCGCCAGAAGCGCCAGAACCCTGATCAGCCGATCAACCCGCAGATGCAGTCGATGATGCGGATCATGCCGATCATGAACCTGATCACGATCCTGTTCCCCACCGGCGTCGCGGTGTATTGGGGCGTCCGCAACATCTGGATGATCGGCCAGCAGCAACTGGTGCTCAACAAGATCTACGAGACTCACTCCGGCCCGGTCAATGTCAAGTCGAACGACGTGACCTTGAAGGACACCAAGGCTCTCGGCATCGCGCCGGCCGCGGCCGGATCCGCCTCGGAGGGCAGCGGCAACGGGAACGGCTCGAACGGGAACGGTCAGAACCGGCCGCGCAATGGTGCCGGCAACGGTGCGGCCAAGAGTGGCGCGGCCAAGGGAGCCACCGCCGCGGCCCGGGCCAAGTCGAATCCCAATACGTCGAAGAAGAAACAACAGCGACGGAAGCGCTGACAGCATGGAATGGATCGAGGTCACCGGGCGCACGCTCGAGGAGGCCATCGAAAGGGCGCTCGACAGTCTCGGTGTTCACGAGACTGAGTTGGACTACGAGGTCCTGACCGAGCCGAAGACGAGTCTCCTCGGCCTGCGGCGAACCGACGCCCGGATTCGGGCTCGGGTGAAGCCGAGGTCGAGAGAGAAGCCGAACGACAAGCGGCGCCGCCAGCGCGACGAGTCACGGGCTCGACGACGTGGTGGGCGCGATCGGGGCGGCGACGGCGACGCCAAGCGCGAGCCGAAGAAGGCGGCGGTCGCCGCCGGCGAGGGTAGGTCGGGCGACGGCCGCAGCCGAGAGCGGGCCGCGGCCGCAGGATCGGCCGCCGCCGCCGAGGCGAACGGGGGCGCCGCGGCCAGCCCCGGCACCGGCAATGGATCGCGGTCGCGCCGCCGCCGGCGGGGTTCTGGCAACGGCGCGCCCAACGGCGCGCCGGATGGCTCGCCCAACGCTGCGGCTGCGACTACCGAGCCGAATGGAAGCGGGAACGCCTCGGGCCGCGTCACGAACACGGCACCGAAGGTCACCGACAGGCCTGCGAGCAAGGCGAATCACGAGGAGCACGAAGTCATGGAACGGTCGGGAAGCATCGAGGAGCAGGTCCAGGCCGGGCGGGAGTTCGCCACCGGATTGCTCGACGCGTTCGAGACCACCGGCACGGTGACGGTCGCGCCCGAAGATCACGAGATCGAAGTGAGCATCGAGGGCGACAACCTCGGTCTGCTGGTCGGGCCGAAGGGCGCGACCCTTACTGCGCTCGAGGAGCTCCTCCGTGGCGCGGTAGGGCACCGCGGCCCCGGGCGGCTCCACCTGGACGTCGCCGGGTACCGGGCCAAGCGCCGTGCGGCGCTGTCCGACTTCGCCCGCAAAGTCGCCGACGACGTGCGAGCCAGCGGCACCGCCAAGGCCTTGGAGCCGATGTCGGCACCCGACCGCAAGGTGGTCCACGACACGGTGGCCGAGCTGGATGGCGTGGGCACCATCTCCGACGGCGAAGACCCGCGTCGCCGGGTCATCATTCAGCCGGCGTAGCTCGTCGGTCGCGGGCGTGATCGAGCTCGCCGGGCCGGCTCGCCGGCGCCTTGGTGAGGTACTCGCGCGCTCGGCCACGCTCGGTTGGCTGGGTCCGGGCCCGGTTGGCAACCAGGTCGACCACGCCCTGGCCTTGGCGCGCGCCGTGGCCGCGGTACCGGATCTCGAGGGCTGCGACGCCATCGTCGACCTCGGCAGTGGCGGCGGGGTGCCGGGCCTGGTGATCGCAGTAGCATTGGCGCCCCGGCCGATCACGTTGCTCGAAGGGTCGGCGCGGCGGGCCGCGTTCCTGCGGTCCGCGGCCTTGGAGTTGGCTGGCGATCCCGTGATCGATGTTGCCGAGGGCCGGGCCGAGGAATTGGCTCGGAGGCCCGAGTTGGATGGCCACTTCTCCGTGTGCACGGCCCGCTCCTTTGGACGGCCCGCGGTCACGGCCGAATGCGCCGCTCGACTCCTGGGGGTGGGTGGCGTCCTCGTGGTGAGTGAGCCGCCCGAGCCCGGAGATCGCCACGGCGGGATTCCAGATGCCCACGCCCGCTGGGATCTCGTGGGGCTGGCCGGACTGGGCTACGGCGAGGCGCGGACATCGAGTGAATTCGGCGTTCGGATAGCGATGGTCGAAAAGACCCATATCACCGATTCGCGGTATCCTCGCCGCGTCGGTATGCCCGCCAAACGGCCTCTTTGGTAGTTGCCACAGCGACCACCGCGAGGTTCCGACGTTTCACGTGGAACGCGCCAACGGAGCCGCGCGCGTGTCGAGTGCGTAGTACGGTTTGCGCCGACCCGGCTCAATCGCGACGCATTTCGACCGCGCTCGGCGTCGGCGGCACTTGGGGTCGGGCAGGAGGAGTTTCCGCGTGACGTTCGACGCACCGGCCGATGCGCCTGGTGAGGCGCGTCCCGTGACCGTCCCGGGTCCCGACACACATAGTGGCCTGATCCACGATGGCTGGCAGTCCACGCAACTGCCGCGCATCGTTGCGATCGCCAATCAGAAGGGCGGCGTGGGCAAGACCACGACGGCCGTGAATGTCGGCGCCGGTCTGGCCGAGCTCGACTTCCGAGTGCTCGTCGTGGACCTGGATCCGCAGGGCAACGCCACCACTGGGCTCGGCGTGAACCATCGCAACGTCGAAGGGTCGGTCTACGACGTCATCATGCACGACGCCCGCGTCGAGGACTGCGTCGAGCCGACCAGCGTGCGCAATCTCTTCGTACTCCCCGCCACGATCGATCTGGCCGGGGCGGAGATCGAACTGGTCCCGGCGATGTCCCGAGAACTGAAGCTGAAACGAGCACTCGACGATGTGCGGGACGAGTACGACTACATCCTGATCGACTGCCCGCCGTCGCTGGGCCTGCTCACAGTGAACGGGCTCGCGGCTGCCGACGATGTGCTCGTGCCAATCCAGTGTGAGTACTACGCACTGGAGGGGCTCGGGCAGTTGCTGCGCAACGTCACGCTGGTGAGCAAGAACTTGAACCCCACGCTGGAAGTGCGCGGCATCGCCCTCACGATGTTCGACGCTCGGACCAAGCTCGCCGAGCAGGTTGAGAGCGAAGTGCGGGAACACTTCGGCTCCAAGGTATTTCGGACGGTGATCCCGCGGACGGTGCGCATTTCCGAGGCGCCTTCGTTCGGACAGCCGATCCTCGTGTTCGACTCGACTTCCCGCGGCGCCATTGCCTACCGGGAGCTGGCGAAGGAGGTCAGCCGTGGCGCGACCCGGCGGGTTGGGTAGGGGGCTCGGCGCCCTCATCCCGCAGGCCGAGATGCAAGAGACCGCGGTCGGTGGATTGCAAGACATTCCCGTCACCCGGATCGAGGCCAACCCGAACCAGCCTCGGACCCACTTCGACGAGGAAGCAATCGCCGCGCTCGCTGACTCGATCCGAGAGATCGGCGTGCTCCAGCCGCTCATCGTGCGTCCTGGTGCCGACGACGGCTACACGCTCATCGCCGGCGAGCGGCGCCTGCGGGCGGCCCGACGCATCGGTCTGCAGTCTGTGCCGGCGATCGTGCGCGAGACCGATGACGCCATGTCGCTGGCCCACGCCATCGTCGAGAACGTCCAGCGCGAGGACCTCAACGTGCTCGAGGAGGCCACCGCATACCAGCAACTCATCGAGGAGTTCGGCCTCACCCATGAGCAGGTGGCGACGAGAGTGGGCAAGAGCCGCGCTGCGGTGAGCAACAGCATGCGGTTGCTACAGCTTGCCCCGTCGATCCAAGTACTGGTCCGCGACGGCCGCTTGCAGATGGGCCACGCCCGAGCGCTGCTCGGCACACCTGACCGCACCTTCCAAGAAGAACTCGCCCGGCGCGCCGTATCTCAGGACATGACCGTGCGGGCGGTAGAAGAGGCAGTGCGCGAGCACGAACACCGCGATGACGAGCCGCCGGAACCGGCTGGTGCTACCGGTCTGGTCGCGCCCACCACGGCCCGGCCCATCGGCGCCCTCCGACCCGCCGGGCTCGTCGAGCTCGAGGAGTTGCTCTCCGACCACCTCGACACCCGTATCCGTGTGTCGATGACGAACAGCCGCGGCAAGGTCGTGATCGACTTCGCCAACCTCGAAGACCTCGAGCGGATCTACCGGCTGATGACCGAAGGCCGAACGCCCGGCACCTGAGCCCGACGAGGTGAAGCCCTGGATCGTGAGGCCCGACGCGAGCTCTGGGCTCAGCCGGCCGGAAGCTCCGGAGGCGCTTCGAAACCGAGCCGGATCCCGTCGGCGACCTCGGCGCAGCCACGCGCCAGCACGTCGAGGGGTTCCAGTTCGAGTTGTACGACCACCGCGGGCATGCGGGTCTCGCGCAGCACGCCACCCGACAAGCCCGCGGTGAGGGCCGCGACACGCTCCGGCGGGGTCGACTGGCTGAGCTGTTCGGCCACGCGCAGGGCGATGGCGTGCCCGCGGAACGATCGGTAGCGACCGCTTCGGTAGTAGGCGCAGTGCCAAGCAGGGTCGGCCACGGGTTGGACGACCACACACAGATCGACGTCGAGGTCGTTGGCCGCCCTCGCCGCGTCGGTATCGATCGCCAGGTCGATTGCCTGCGAGCAGCGCGCGCCGCGCCGCTCGAGGTCTTCGGCGATGGCCGTGACCGCAGGAGCCGCGCCCGGCATCCGGCTCGCCAGCAACACGTGCCGGCCGGGCAGCGCGCGGGGGCTCGCCGCGAACGACTCGCGTTCGCGCAACTCCGAGATCTCACCGTCGGCAAGCCCACCCACACGGACCATTGCGGCGATCGTGTCACGCCCGCAGATTCCGTCGACGGCAACCGCGGCGTTGCGCTGGAAGTCGCGCAGTGCCTTGTCGGTATGCGGTCCGAAGATGCCATCGATGCGGCCCGCGTCGAAGCCGATCGCGCTCAACTGCTGCTGGAGTTGGCGCACGTCGTCGCCGCGCAGCATCGGGCGCCGAAGCGAGATCAGCCGGTCGCCGAGTGCGAGTGGATCCTCGTGCAGCGCGGACCAGGTGTCTGGGCCGCAGATACCGTCCACCTGGAGGCGGCGGCGGCGCTGGAACGCGCGCACCGTCTCCTCGGTCGCCGCGCCGAAGTGGTCCGGCGCGTCGCCTTGGATGGGCAGCCCGGCGTCGCGTAGTTCGGCGTGGAGTCGAATCACGCTCTCGCCGTCGCTGCCGCGACGCAGGGTTGGATTGGCTTGGCCGACGCCCGCTCCGGGCTGAGCGGTCAAGCGATGAACTCGGAGAGCTCCTGGAGGAGCTGCGCCTTGCCCTTGGCGCCGACGAGCCGCTTGGCCGGCTGGCCGTCCTTGAACACGATGAGCGTCGGGATGCTGAGCACCTCGAAGCGCCGGGCGGTCTCGGGGTTGTCGTCGACGTTGAGCTTGGCGACCGAGAGCTTGCCGGCCTGCTCCTTGGCGATGTCCTCGAGCACCGGGGCGATCATCTTGCAGGGTCCACACCACTCTGCCCAGAAGTCGACGATCACCGCGGCGTCGCTGCCACCGACCGACTCGTCGAAGGTCGCGTCAGAGAGTGTCATGATTCCGTCAGCCATTGCAGGTGCTTTCCTTGTCGTGGGGCGTGTGGGTCTTGCGACGAGCGGGGGAGCTCGTGGTGGGTCAGTGCGGGCCGAGCGACTCGAGGTAGCGCTCGGCCTCGAGCGCGGCCATGCATCCGGAGCCGGCGGCAGTGATCGCCTGCTTGTACTTGGTGTCCTGCACGTCGCCGGCCGCGAATACGCCGGCGACGTTGGTGCGGGTGCTGCCCGGCTCGGTGATGATGTAACCGGCATCGTCGAGCGTGACCTTCCCGTCGAACAGCGCAGTGTTCGGGATGTGCCCGATGGCCATGAAGACCGCGCTCACTTCGATCTCACGCTCGATCCCGGTCTCGACGTCGCGCAGCCGCGCGCCGCTCACCTTGCCGTTGCCGACGATCTCGACCACCTCGCTGTTCCAGGCGAACTCGATCTTGGGATTGGCAAAGGCCCGGTCCTGCATGATCTTGGAGGCGCGCAACTCCTTGCGCCGGTGGACCAGCGTGACCTTCGAGGCGAAGCGGGTGAGGAAGTTCGCCTCTTCGAGGGCCGAGTCGCCGCCACCCACCACGGCGATGTCGACACCTCGGAAGAAGAAGCCGTCGCAGGTGGCGCAGGTGGACACGCCGTGGCCGAGCAGCTGCGATTCGCTCGGCAGGCCGAGCATGCGGGCCTTGGCACCGGTGGTGATGATCATCGAGCGACCGCGGTAGGTGTCGGAGCCAACGCGTACTGTGAATGGCTCGCCGAGATCGACCTCGTCGGCGTCGGCGGTGATGAATTCGGCGCCGAAGCGCTCGGCCTGGGCTCGGAACTGCATCATCAGCTCGGGGCCCATGATGCCCTCGGGGAACCCCGGGTAGTTCTCGACCTCGGTGGTGAGCATGAGCTGGCCGCCGGCGCCGAGTCCTTCGATGACGACCGGGCGCAGGTTGGCGCGCGCGGTGTAGATCGCGGCGGTCAGCCCAGCCGGACCCGAGCCCACGATCACCACGTCGCGCACGTCATCCATTGCTCACGCCCTCGCCTTTCGCTTGTTCCACAGGAACGCACCGCCCAGCAGGCAGATTCCCCCGAGCGTCATCCAGGCCATCCAGGTGTTGTCGTGCGGGGCCGGGAGCTCGTTGTAGGCGTCGACGAGGACGCGGAAGGCCACGATGAACACGATCGTGAGCGCGCACAGCACGAAGAACGAGCCCAGCAGGCCGAACACGACGATTCGCGTGATGCGGTGCGCCGGCTCGACCGTTCGTTCCCGGAGGTTCGCGACGGTGCGCTCGATGAGGGCGGCCGTCTCGGATGCCCAGTCAGCCATGTGTCCTCCCGAACGAAGTCCGGGAAGCGTACCCGCGCCGACCTCGCCCGACGCCTTGGCCACCGCAGCGCGCAACGCCGCCGGATCACCTCGACGGGGCTCGGCGCCAAGCGGCTCAGGTGCCTGTATAGAACACCGCGATCGTGCAGGTGGCGGGGTGGAAGGCCCAGAGCACGACGGTCTTGCCGAGCGTGCCGCGCGCAACCGTGACCGGCTCGCCGTTCACGCGCGCCGTCGCGACGACGCGCACGCCGGTGGCGCCCTTCGCCAGCGGCAGCGAGCCCAGACAGTGCTTGACCGCGGGATCCGTGGGCGCCCACAGCGCGACCGGCGCGCTCGACGGGCTCGAGGTGCCCGGCGCAACTGAATACGACTGGCCGTGTTGTTGCGGCTGGGAGCCAGCCCGCCCGTTGGTCGCGTCGGCCACATTGCCGTTGAAGAGGCCCGAGGAGTTCGATTGTCCGGTGAGGCCGAGGCGCCGGGCCAGGTCACGACCGTTGCTGACCACGCCCAGCTCGGGGGTTGTGGCGGTGCCGCTGCCCTTTCCAGCCACCGGCGAGATGACGGCGTGGCCGCTGGCGGCCGACTTGCTCGACGAATCGCCGCTGGTGTGGGCCAGGGCCACCACCACCACGGCGAGCATCAGTACGGCCGCGGCTCCCGCGATCGCGAACACTGTGGCGGCCCGGCGGTCTCGCCCCGATCGGCGGTGCGTTGCCCGTGAAACGGCCGCCCGGCTGAGCCGCTTGCGTTCGACCTCGTCGAGGTGATCCGCCGGACCGAGTTGGCTCACCTGCGTACTTGCCGCGGCGAGCGCGGCGCGCCGGGATGCGTGCGCGTCGACTGCCGCGCGCCCGTCGGCGAGTGTAATGCCGTGATCGACACATGCGGCCGCAAGCGCGCCGTCGAGATCGGCGGAACACAACTCGTCGATTAGCTCATTCGGCAACTCGCTCGGCAAGGCGGCCGGCGATCCGTCGGGGCGTTCTGGCGTGGGAAGGGAAGGTTCGTTCGTCATGGGACAACTGTTGGACGATCGCAAGGCCGCGGATTGTTCCCCGATGTGTCGACCAATGTGCCCGCGAGTGTGTCGGCGAGCATGGCGCGGGCCCGCGCGATTCGTGATCGCACCGTGCCGATCGGGATGTCGAGCACCTGGGCGATCTCGGCGTATTCGAGCCCCGTGATCTCGCGCAGCGCGATCGTGGCGCGATAGTCGGGCGCGAGGGCGCCGAGCGCGGCCTCGATCACGATCCGATCGGTGACCGTCTTGGCCACGTCGTCGCTCGGGCCTGCCGGCTCGGGCACTTGGTCGACGGGTTGGGGGCGCCGGCGCCGGCGCCGGGCCTCGTCGAGCGCCGCATTCGTGGCGACGCGATACATCCAGGTGGTGAACTGCGCGCGACCGTCGTAGCGACCGATGCCGCGAGCGACCGCCACGAGCGCCTCCTGGGTGGCATCGCGCGCGTCCTCGGCATCGACGAGCACCCGCCGGCAGATGCGATGGATCTGCTCGGCGTGACGCTCGAGGAGGGTGTCGAGCGCGCGGCGATCGCCGCTGCGGGCGGCATCGGCGAGCTCGGTGTCGGTCAGCGCCGCGTGGCGTCCCACCCGGAAAGCGTCGCGCGCGTTGCGTGCGCTACTGCGCCATCCTTGGCGTCAGCGCGCGTCGAGCCACACCACGCCGACGGTGCCGGGACCCGCGTGCACACCGACGACCGGCCCGATCGTGCTCACGATCAGCTCGTCACGCGACGCCAGCGGCTCGAGCATCACGCAGAACTCGTCGATGTCGCCAGCTGCGGCGTGCAGCACCGCCAGCTCCTCCACCGGCGATTCCTTCGCCTTGTCGACGAGGTAGCGCAGGGCCTTCGAGCGGGTGCGGACCTTGGTGGCCGGTTCGATCGCGCCGTGTTCCATGGTGAGCACCGGCTTGATCGACAGCACCGAGCCGAGCAGGGCCTGGGCGCCACCGATTCGGCCGCCGCGGCGCAGGAACTCGAGTGTGTCGATCGTGAAGTACACGTGCGTGCGGCTGCGGCGCTCCGCGATCTCGCGCACGATCGTGTCGACGTCGGCACCTTCACGCGCGCGCCGGGCCGCGTGCAGCACGTGCACGCCGATCCCCATCGACGCGCTCTCGGAGTCGACGACCGCGATCGGACACGTTCCGTCGAGGCGGTCGGCGGCAATCTGCGCCGACTGCAGCGTGGCCGAGAGCTTCGACGAGATGTTGATGCACACGATGCCGTCGGCGCCGGTGTCGGCCAGCGACTTGAACGTCTCGTAGAACGCGCCCACCGGCGGCGCCGCGGTCTCGGGCAGCACCGACGACGACGACAAGCGTGGCCAGAACTGCTCGGTCGTGATCTCCTTGCGGTCGAGCAGCTCTTCGTCGCCGAAGCGCACTGTGAGCGGCACGACGTCGATTCCGAGCTCGTCGCACAGCGGCTGCGGCAGGTCGCACGAGCTGTCGGTCACGATCCGTACTGCCATCGAAGCACTCCACCCTTCTGGGGGTCTGGCCTTCTGGGGGTCTGGCCTTTTGGCCATTTGGTTCCGGTCCGGCCGGACTGGTTGACCGGACCGCCTTACTTGGGTTCCGTCGGCGGGTCGCGTCAGAACCCGCCCTCCGGGCGCGGCCACTCCGACCCCGCGTCCCGGCGCATCGTTACACGCGCGGTGTACCCGAGCCCCGCACGGCCGATGCCAAGCCCCGCAGTTCGCCGGTACGTAGGCACCACAGCGCCCCTACGTACGCAGCCCCACCGCTCGCGATCGCGAGCACCGTGCCGGCCAGACCGCCACCCACGCCGTGGCGCACGACCACCGCGATCACCACGGCGACCGCGGCCGCGGCGACTGCTCGCGCGGTGAGCCCGACGGCTGGCGCGGTGGGGAAGCCGCCCAGCCGCCGGTAGAGGAGCACCAGCGCGATCACGGCCGCGAGGGTGTAGGCGAGCGCGAACGACAGCGCGAGGCCCCGTACCCCGCCGCTCGGATACAGGATGATCGCGAACGCGATGTTCGCGGCGTTCTCGATGCAGTTGACGATGAACGGCGTGCGCGCATCCGACATCGAATAGAACGCGCGCAACGTGTAGAGGTAGAGCGAGAACGGCACGAGGCCCACCGAGAAGCCCACGAGCGCCTTCGCGGTGTCGCCGGCCGCGCTGCTCGCGAACGAGCCGTATTGCAGCACCGCGTCGATCACCGGGCGCGCGAAGAACAGCAACAATGCCTCGGCAGGGATGATCGCGACGAGCAGGTAGCGCATGCCGAGCTCGTACTGCCTCCGTAGCACCGGGAAGTCGTGCGTGCGCGCCGCGGTCGCGAGCGCCGGCGCGAGCGCGGTCATGATCGACACCGCGATCAGGCCGTGGGGAAGTTGGAAGAAGGCGTACGCGTACGTGTAATCCGAGAACACGCCCTTCTCGTTGCGCGAGAGCCAGAGCACGAACGCGAACGCGAACTGGTTTGCGATCACGTAGCCGACGGTCCAGCCCGACATGCGCGCCATGCGAACCACCGCGGGATGCCGCCACTCGGGCTTGAAGCGGATGCGCAGACCCGACCGGCGCATGGCCGGCCAGAGCGCGATGGCCATCGCCGCGATTCCGGCCGTGGTGCCGAGACCGAGCGCCCACGTGACGCTCGGATGGTGGCTCGCGTAGCGGAGGCACTCGTCGACCTTGCCTTTGCGCGTGGTGCCGCATGACGGCAGCGAGGCGCGGATCGCGAGCAGCACCACGATCACCACGAGGTTGTTGAGTGCCGGCGCGAAGGCCGCGGCCGTGAAGCGCCGCCGCGCGTTGAGCGCCGCGGTCGCGAGCGCGGTGTACGCGTAGAACACCATCTGGGGCAGGAAGAGCGCGACGAGCAGCGTGCCGACGGCCTCGGCTTCGCCGTGTTGGCCCGCGGGAACGCGCCCGGACATCGCGGCACTGATCACCGGCGACAGCAAGACGCCAATGCCGGTGAGGAGCAGCACTGCGGTCATGGCCACGGTGAACACCGCGCTCGTCGCCGTGTCGTCGTCAGCGTCGTACGCGTCGACGAACACCGGGACCAGCGCGGCGGTGAGGATCCCGCCCACGAGCAGCTCGTAGAGGATGTTCGGCGTGATGTTCGCGGCGTTGTACGTGTCGGCGAACACCGTCTGGCCGAGCACGGCCGCGGTGATGGCCACGCGCACCACGCCAGTGAGGCGCGAGACGAGTGTGCCGGTGCCGACGGCCGCGGAGCGCCGGGCGAGGCGATGTGACGCGTCGGTTGCGGTCACGCGGTGCCGCCACCCCCGGCGGTGTGGGCGAGCGCGGCGCGGCGCCGGCGGCGCAGGAAGTGATGCGCCCACCACAGCGCGAGGAACGCGAGCGCGCCGTAGGTGAGCCAACTGCCGAGCGACCCGAACACGCGCGAGCTCGCGGTGAGATGCGCGGGCTGGCCGATTGGCATGTTGCCCACGATCGATCGCATCGCCAGGGTCACCACGAAGTGCCCGGACGTTTTTGCCCGCACCTTGATCTGGATCGTCTGATTGACGGGTGACGGCGGGAGCGTCACCCGCTCCCAGCCGTCGGGCTGGTCGAGCTTGTCGCTCACGAGCGCGACGAGGAGCCGCACCTTTGTGCCAGTGGTATTCGTGAACGTGATCGGAATATCTGTGTTCGCGCTCGTGAGCGTCACGGTCCGCGCTGACGCCTGGATCGAACCGGCGAACTTCGACACCATGGCGTTGATCGCGGCGAGGCGCGCTTGGGCATCGGCAGGCTCGGCGAGCGTCGACATCGCCACGAGCATCGACTTGCGCGCGTCGGGAAGACGGCGGTCCGTTGCGTCGTCGATGATGCTCGCGAACGCGGCCAGTGAGTTGCGGGTGGACTCCACCTGCTTGGCGGACACGCCGCGGAAACCTTCGGGCCGGCGCGTCGCGAAGTCGCGGATCAGTGGGCCGCCGCGGCCGTCGTTGCCGGTGGACACGTCGGTGAAGGCGTCGTCGAGCGATGTCGCGTGCACGAGCGGATCGGCCTGGAGCGCACGGCTGAGGTCGGCCACGAGCGCGTGATCGGGTTGCCATTCCGCTTGGGTCGCCAGCACGAGTCCGGCGAGGCGGCTCGGCTGGTCGTAGGCGAGCAGTGCGGTGGCCGCGACGAAACGCTGCACGCGCAACGGCGCGGGATCGTTGCCGCGCAGCAGTTTCGAGATGAACGAGTCGTCGCTGAGCACACTGATCGGCGAACCGGTCAGGCTGGCCTTGGTGTGCTCGAGCGCTGAGTCGATCGGTTGGAGCTCACCGTCGCGCACGCCCACCTGTTCCACGCCGAGCGTGCGCAGTTCGTCGAGCGTTGCCGTGTCGGCATGGTCGAGCCACGCGGTGGATCGTTCCGGTGTGGCGCCCAGTGCCGTGTGCACCGCGGTCGCTTCGAGCGCGAAATCGGTGCTCACCGAGCCCGGCGGGCCCGAGGCGTGCACCGCTCGTTCGTCGATCGGCACCCACGGCGCGAGCACGAAATCGGGTTGGGCGCGCGCCACCGCCTTTTTGAATGCATCGAAGGAGCGCGCCGAACTGACGTCGTGTTGCGCCGCCGACTGCCAGGCCTGCAGCGTCTCGCCCGCGGCGGCGATCGTGATGGGCAGGTCGGGACCCGCCGCGGTGAGCGCGGTGGTGACGCGTGCGAGCCGCCCGGTGGGGGAGAACGCGTTGCGCGTGTCGTCGGGGATCGAGCCGTCGGCGGCCACCGGCGTCGACGCCACCTGCCACACCCACGAGAAGTCCACCCCGGCGGGCGCGGATCCGTGGGTGACCACGACCCATGTGATGAACGAATCGGCCACCGGGCAGCCGTTCACCTGGCAGGTGACGAGTGGTGTGCCCGACTGCAGCGGCCGGCACGAACCGCAGTGCACCAGCTGCACGTCGACCGCGTACACACCGGTCTGGATCAGCTTGAGCGTGCGCGCCAACGGCTTATATGTGGGGAGCTGCACCGGATACACGAGCTGGATGGTGCCGTCGCTCGCCGGATGCACCAACGGCGAGGTGAGGTCGATGGTGACCGGGGTGTCGTCGAGGTAGGGACGCTGCTCCTCGTTGTTGATCGCGTCGGCGAACGACAGGCTCGACGGCGTCGGCTCGTGGAGGCGCAGCTGCACGGCCGCACGTGTCGGTGGATTCTTCACGCGCACTCGCAACACGAGGAAGGGCGAACCGAGAGGCAGCAGCGGGTTCTGGCGCACGAGCGTGATCGACGGCGCGTTCGGTCCACTCGGCGCGGTGGTGCTCGTGGTCGACCCGCCCGTTGATCCGCTCGCGGTCGTGGCGGAGCTCGTGGTGGTACTGGACGCAGGCGCGGTGGTGTGACTCGTTGTGGTCGCGCTCGTGGTGCTCGTCGTCGACGACGGCGCGGTCGCGCCGGCGATGGTGGCCGGCAGCGACCCGAGGCACGCGAGAGCCAGCGCGCCGAACGCTCGCCGGCCGAACTTCGAGAGCACCACGGTGGGCCAAGCGTATTCGGCGCAAATGCTCGGCCATTACCCTCGTCTCATGTTGCTCTTGGGCACTGATGAGCGGTTTCTGGAGCACGACACGGGGCCCGGACACCCGGAACGGCCGGCCCGGCTGCGAGCGGTGGAGGCCGGGATGGCCAGCTCCGACGCGGCACACGAACCGCGGGCGCGCCTCGAGTTGCGGAGCGCCACCCGCGCCGAGGTGGAGCGGGTGCACACCGCCGAGCATCTCGACGACCTGGAGCGTTGCTGTCGCGCGGGCGGTGGTCGCATCGACGCGGACACGGTTGCGTCGCGCGGGTCGTGGGACGCGGCGTTGCTCGCGGCAGGCGCGGGTCTCGCCGCGGTCGACGCGCTCGATGCCGGCCAGGGCGACGCCGCGTTTCTCGCGCTCCGGCCACCCGGCCATCACGCGGTGCCCGCGCACGCCATGGGGTTCTGCTTGATCAACAACGTCGCGGTGACCGCGGCCGCGCTCGCCGCGCGCGGTGAGCGCGTGCTCGTGGTCGACTGGGACGCGCATCACGGCAACGGCACGCAGGAAATCTTCTACGAGTCGCCCGACGTAATGTACGCGTCGCTGCACGAGTGGCCGCTGTATCCCGGCACCGGGCGCGTCACCGACACGGGTCGCGGCGCGGGCGCGGGAACCACGGTGAACGTGCCGCTTCCTGCGGGTGCCACCGGCGACGTGTATCTCGAAGCGTTCGACACGCTCATCGCGCCGCTTGCGGAGCGGTTCACTCCCGATTGGGTGCTCATCTCGAGCGGCTACGACGCGCATCGCGACGACCCGATCACCGGCCTCGGCTTGTCGGCCGGCGACTTCACCGATCTCACTGCGCGCGTCGGCGCGCTCGCGCCCACCGCCGGGCGGCTGATCGTGTTCCTCGAAGGCGGCTACGACCTCGACGCGCTCCAGGGCGGTGTCGAGGCCACGTGCGCCGTGCTCGAGGGCCGGTCGGTGCGGCCCGAGCCCGCCACCTCCGGTGGCCCCGGCGGCACCGCCGTGGCCAAAGCCCGCGCCGAGCACGGCCTCTGAGTGAGAATTCGCGCAATTCGGAACCCGTTGGTGCCCTGACGCTCCAGCACGAGCCGCCGGGTGCCGAAAGCCCTGGTCGTGCTCGATCTCGACGAAGTGCTGCGCGAGGCGGTCGCCTCCGAGGCGTCGGACATCCACGTGAAGGTCGGATCGCCCCCGATCATGCGGGTCGACGGCCATCTCGACCGGATGGATCGGCCTGTGGTGGCGGCGGCCGAGACCGAACGGGTCGCGTTCGCGATCATGCCCAAGGCCCGCGCCGAAGAGTTCCTCGCCACGTCGGAGGCCGACTTCGCCTACTCGGTGGCCGGTCTCGGCCGGTTCCGGGTGAACGTGTTGCGCCAGCGCGGCGCGGTGGGTCTCGTGCTGCGGCGCGTGCAGTCGACGATCGCCTCGTTCGAACAGCTCGGACTGCCCCAGGTGGTGCGCCGGCTCGCCGAGCACCAGCGCGGGCTCGTGCTGGTGACCGGGCCGACCGGCTCGGGCAAGACCACCACGCTCGCAGCCATGATCGACCACATCAACGACACCGCGTCGCGCCACATCGTGACGATCGAGGACCCGATCGAAGTGCTGCACTCCGACAAGCAGTCGATCGTGAACCAGCGCGAGGTCGGTACCGACACCGAGGATTTCGGCTCCGCGCTCAAGCGGGTGCTGCGCCAGGACCCTGACGTGATCCTCATCGGGGAGATGCGCGACACGGACACGGTGCGCACTGCACTCTCTGCAGCCGAAACCGGCCACCTCGTGTTCTCGACGTTGCACACGATCAGCGCGACCGAGACCGTGTCGCGCATCATCGACTTCTTCCCACCTTTCGAGCAGCGCCAGGTGCGCATGGCCCTCGCTGGCTCGCTGCGCGGCGTGGTGAGCCAGCGCCTGGTCGAATGCCGCAGCGGTGGCCGGGCCGCGGCGATCGAGGTGTTGGTGGCCACGGGCCGGGTGTTCGACAAGATCGTGAACGCCGAGGAGACCCACGAGATCGAAGAGATCATCGCCGACGGCGAGTACTACGGCATGCAGACCTTCGACCAGAGCCTGCTTGCGCTCCACCGCCGCGGCGTGATCGACCTGCGCGAGGCGCTCGGTGCGTCGACCCATCCCCACGACCTCCGCCTGATGATCGAGCAGTACCAAGCGGCAGCTTGATTTGCTCCGCCGCGTAAGGCGCGAGTGTCGGGGCGAGTTCGGAGCAGCCTGCACGCGACAATGACGGCGTGACGCTGCCGGCTCGGTTTGCCGAGATCATCGGGCCGGGAACGGCCGTGCGCGACCTCGCCTCGCGGCTCGCGGCGAGCGGGCATCGCTGCTACCTCGTCGGTGGCCCGGTGCGCGACATGCTGCTCGGCCGCCCGATGATCGACTTCGATCTCACCACTGATGCCCGGCCCGACGCGATCAAGGCCGCGATCGGCGACTGGGCCGACGACGTGTGGCTCCAGGGTGAGCGCTACGGCACGGTCGGGGCCCGCAAGGCCGGCATCACCTACGAGGTCACCACGTTCCGCGCCGACGTGTACGCGCCCGAGTCGCGCAAGCCCGAGGTGACCTTCGGCGACTCGATCGAGACCGATCTCGGACGCCGCGATTTCACCGTGAACGCGATGGCGTTGCGGCTCGACGTCGACGACACGGAGCTCGTCGACCCCTACGACGGCCGCCACGACCTGCACGACCGCGTGCTGCGTACGCCCCAGACCACCGAGCTCTCGTTCGGCGACGATCCGCTGCGCATGCTCCGCGCCGCACGCTTCGCAGCCACGCTCGGCTTCGAACCGTCGGACGACGTGGTGAAGGCGATGCACGACATGCGTGCACGGCTCGAGATCGTGAGCGCCGAACGCATCCGCGACGAGGTGAGCAAGCTGTTGCTCGCCGACGATCCCGGCCCCGGGTTGTGGCTGGTCGCGCGCACGCGGCTCGCCGACGAGTTCCTGCCCGAGCTCACGCAGATGGAGCTCGAACAGGATCCGATTCACCGGCACAAGGACGTGCTGGCGCACACGATCGCCGTCGTGCAGAACGTGGAGTCGTCGCTCGTGCTGCGGCTCGCCGCGCTGCTCCACGACATCGGCAAACCGAAGACTCGGGGCTACTCGTCGAGCGGCGTCACCTTCCACTACCACGACGTGGTCGGTGCGCGCATGGCGCGCACGCGGCTCAACGCGTTGCGATACCCGAAGCAGTTGGTCGACGATGTGACGAAGCTCGTCGAGCTCCACCTCCGGTTCCACACGTACCGGATGGGGTGGACCGACTCCGCGGTGCGGCGCTACGTGCGCGACGCCGGCCCACTGCTGCACGAGCTCAATCAACTCACGCGCTGCGACTGCACGACGCGCAACAAGCGTAAGGCCGAGGCGCTCTCACGGCGCATGGACGAGCTCGAGGCGCGAATCGACGAGCTGGAAGAGCAGGAGCAGCTCGCAAGCATCAAGCCGCCGCTCGACGGCGTGCAGGTGATGGCCTATCTCGGAGTGAAGCCGAGCCGGATGGTGGGCGACGCGCTCGACCACCTGCTCGAGCTGCGCATCGAGCGCGGGCCCATGAGCATCGACGACGGCTATGCCGCGCTCGACGAGTGGGCGCGCGAGCGCGGCACCGAACCGGCAGGCACGCGCGTCGACCCGGCGAAGCCGAGGGAACGCGGCCCCGACCCGGACGCCGGTTCTTAGTTTCCCTGCTTGCGCGCGCGTACGGCGATCACGCGCGGCACTTCGGGACGAGGGTCGGCGCTCTGCTCGCGCTGTGGCTCGGCGAGAATGTCCACGCCGAAACCGGCGCGGCCGAGCGCGGAGAAGATGTCGGCGAAGGTGCGCGGGTAGAGCGTGAAGATCTCGCCGAAACGCTCGATCCGCATCGGCTCCATCTCGAAATAGGAGCGCTGCACCTCGAGCCGGCCGAACGGCAGCTCACCGTCGGGTGCGTCGTCGGGCCGGCATACGAGCGCCATCGGATGCGAGTAGGTGAACACGAACGGGGCGCCGGTGCGCAACACACGGTGCACCGACCGCAGCGCCCGGTCGAGGTCTTCCAGCTCGACGAGCGCATCGATGCTCAGCGCGATGTCGATGGAGTCGGCGCGCAGCCATGCCAGCTCCGCCAGGTCGCTGGCGCGGAACTCGACCTTTACGCCGGTCTCGTTGGCGAGTCGGCGCGCGTGCTCGAGCATCGCGTCCGAGCCGTCGACCGCGGTGACCGTCGCACCCTGGAGCGCGAGCGCCACCGCGTTGTGCCCGGCACCGCAACCGAGGTCGAGCACGCGCTTGGACTGCACGCGCCCTACGAGGCGCAGCTCACGGTCGTCGGGCATGTCCTCGCCGTACGACACGGCGTCGATCGGGGCGTCGAGCTCGGCCACGAACTTGTCGGCCGCGCGATCCCATGCCTCGACATTGCTCATGCTCCACCCCTCGTGCTGGGACTGCGAGCTTGTCACGCTTCCATGTAGTAGTCGAGGCCGAGGTGCGTGAGCGGCTCTTCGCCGATCATCCAGCGCAGCGTGTTCTTGAGCTTCGTTTGCTGGATGAACAAGTCGTGCTCGGGATACAGGCCCGGCGCGAACTGCGGCGACTTGAAGTAGAAGCTCAACCACTCCTGGATCCCGCCGAGACCGGCGCGCTTGGCGAGGTCGCAGAGCAGCACGAGGTCGAGCGCGAGTGGCGCGGCGAGGATCGAGTCGCGGCACAGGAAGTCGATCTTCATCTGCATCGGATAGTCGAGCCATCCGACGATGTCGATGTTGTCCCACCCCTCTTTGTTGTCGCCGCGAGGCGGGTAATAGTTGATCCGCACCTTGTGGTACAGGTCGCCGTAGAGCTCCGGGTACTTGTCGGGCTGCAGGATGTGCTCGAGCACGCCGAGCTTCGACTCTTCCTTGGTCTTGAAGCTCTCCGGATCGTCGAGCACCTCGCCATCGCGGTTGCCGAGGATGTTCGTGGAGTACCAGCCCTTCACGCCGAGCATGCGGGCCTTGAACATCGGTGCGAGCACCGTCTTCAGCAACGTCTGGCCGGTCTTGAAGTCCTTGCCGCAGATCGGGATGCCGTGCTCGGTGGCGTAGGTGCGCAGCGCCGGCGTGTCGACGGTGAGGTTCGGCGCGCCGTTCGCGAACGGGATGCCTTCCTGCAGCGCGGCGTAGGCGTAGAGCATCGAGGGCGCGATCTCGTGGTCGTCGCGGTCGATGGCCTTCTCGAACGAGTCGAGGTCGGCGTGCGCCGGACCGGGTTCCAGGAAGATCTCAGTGGAGCCGCACCAGATCATCACGATGCGATCCACCTTGTGCTCGTCGCGGAAGCGGCCGATGTCCTCGCGGATCCCCTCGAGCATCGCCCGCTTCTTGGTGCGGTCCTTCACGTTCGGACCGTCGAGGCGCTTCACGTACTCGGGATCGAACGCGGCCGGCATGGGCCGCACCGAGCGCAGCACGTCGGCGACGGGCTCGAGGTGGCGACCCGGTTCGAGCACGCCGGCGCGCACGGCGGCCGTGTAGGCGTCGTCGGGGAACGGGTCCCACGCGCCGAACACGAGGTCGTCGAGGGTGGCGAGCGGCACCGCGTCGCGGATCAGCGGCGCGCGGTCGTCGGTGCGCTTTCCGAGCCGGATCGTGCCCATCTGCGTGAGCGAGCCGATTGGCTGGGACATGCCGCGTCGGGTGAGCTCGACACCGGCCATCAGCGTGCTCGCGACCGCGCCGAGCCCGACGGTGAGGACGCCGAGGCGGCCTTGGGCCGGCGCAACGGACGGGGTCTGGGGAGTCGCCATGTCCTACCTCTTGTTCGCTTCGCTCACGGGGCCGGTGGGCCTTCCCTCGCTCCGGGCTCGCTGACCGAAGTGCTCGGTGCTCAGTCGCTCGGCTGGGACGCACCGTATCGGTTGCCCGGCCCGTTTTGCGGTCCCGCGACCAGCGGCGATACGGGCCGGATATGGGCGGGCCCGAGCCGCGAGGTGGCCCTTTGAAGGGCTCCTAGAATCTGAGGCCGTGCGGCGCGAGATCGATTACTCGCTCGCCCGTCGCGCCGTGCTCCGTGATTACGAGCGCGGCGCGCTCGCGAGACCGGACGTGTGTGATGCACACCCCGAGCTCCTGCGCGCGGCCCGCAATCTCGGCACGGACTGCGACGCGGTGTGCCCGATCTGTGGTGCCGACGAGACCTTGCGGCGGGTGTCGTACGTGTACGGCGACGGGGCGAAGTCGCCGAACGGCCGGGTGGCCAACCCCGAGGAACTACGCAAGCTCGGCCGCCGCTACGACGAGCTGCGTTGCTACGACGTCGAGGTCTGCCTCGAGTGCTCCTGGAACTACATGGTCCGCACCTACTTCGTGGGGAGACGTCTCACTGGGTGAGAGTTGACTCAGTCGGGTATGGACGTGTGACCTGGACATAGGTACGTTTTCCACTGATGCCGGGAGCCACGGGGCCCTGGACGTCGAAGGAGCAGGCGATGACCACGACGGAATCGTCCATCAGGCGCGGGTCCATGACCGCCCCCGCCGTTTCCGCCCGCAAGGGCGATGCCGCGCCACTGGTGATGGTGACGGCGTACGACGCACCATCGGCCCGAGTGGTCGACGCGGCCGGCGCCGACATGATCCTGGTCGGCGACTCGGTGGCCATGGTCGTGCTCGGTTACGACGACACGATGCAGGTGACCACCGACGACATGGCCCACCACGTGGCCGCGGTGGCGCGCACCAAGCCGTCGGCGCTGATCGTGGCCGACATGCCGTGGATGAGCTACCACCTCGATCGCGCCGACGCGGTCCGTAACGCCGCCGCGCTCGTGCGTGCGGGCGCGGGCGCGGTGAAGCTCGAGGGTGGTCGCAAGCGCCTCGACGTGGTGCAGGCGATCCTCGATGCCGAGGTGCCGGTGATGGGCCATATCGGGCTCACCCCACAGTCGGTGCTGGCGCTCGGCGGTTTCAAGGTGCAGGGCAAGGAGCTCGACGCCGCGCACACGATCGTGGAGGACGCGGTGGCGCTCGCCGAAGCCGGTTGCTTCGCGGTGCTGCTCGAGTGCGTGCCCGACGGGGTGGCGCGCATGGTGACCGACTCGATCGCGGTGCCCACGATCGGTATCGGTGCTGGTCGCCACGTCGACGGTCAGGTGCTGGTGTACCACGACGTGCTCGGCATGTTGCCGGCCGGGAACAAGACGCCGAAGTTCGTGCGCCGCTACGCCGACCTCGAGAGTGCGGCGCTGGCCGGCGTGAGCCAGTTCGTCGACGACGTGCGCGGCGGGCGCTTCCCGTCGAGTGCCGAGACGTACCACATGGCCGACGGCATGACGAAGGGCCTGGGCCTCTACGGCGCAACCTCCGACGACCGCACCAGCGCCGAGCCCGACACTCCCGCCGCGGTGTGAACGGACTCTCCCGAGCGCCTGTCCCAACCCCCTGTTAGGGTCGCAAGCGATAGGGAGTGTCGAGGACGGCACTGCTAGCTTCACTCGCTTCCGACGGACGCGGGCACGGCGCGCAGTCGTCGCACAACATGATTCCTGCCCCACACGGGGCCCGTGACCCAGCGGTCACGGTCCGAAGGAGAGGTTCGGCCTGCATATGCGGCCTTATGAAGTCATGGTCATCCTCGACGCCGACCTGGAAGAGGAGACCATCCGGGATTCGGTCGAACGCTGGCTCGTATTGATCGAGTCACGCGGTGCCGAGCGCGGCTACATCGATTTCTGGGGCAAGCGCAGGCTCGCCTACGAGATCAACCATCGGGCCGAGGGCTACTACGTGGTCATGCAGGCCAGGTCGGAACCACCGGCGATGGAAGAGCTGTCCCGGGTTCTCTCCCTTGCAGACGAAGTCATCCGTCACAAGGTGCTGCGCATCCCCGAGTCGGTCTACGGGCCGCCCGCGGCTGCCTCCGGCGCGGCGACGGCGGAGTAGGCGCACCGCGTCGGCGCGCCTCGCACGAACAGGAGAACCACACCATGGCCAACGGCAACAGCGTCACCCTTGTCGGCAATCTCACGCGCGACCCCGAGATGCGCTTCACTCCGAGCGGTGCCGGCCAGGCCATCCTCGGCCTCGCCGTCAGCCGCCGCTACCAGGACCGCAACAATGAGTGGCAGGAAGAGACCGGCTTCTACAACGTCGTGTGCTGGGGCGACATGGCCGAGAACGCGCAGTCGCTGAAGAAGGGCACGCGCGTGATCGTCGACGGGCGACTTCGCCAGCGCTCGTGGGAGACCGAGAACGGCGACAAGCGCAGCGTGGTCGAGGTGCAGGCCGACGAGATCGGCCCGAGTCTGCGCTGGGCGCGTGCCGATGTGCAGCGCAACGAACGCAAGGCGCCGGGCGAGGGCGGATTCAATCGCCAGTCGGCTGGTGTGGCCGCGCCGAGCGGTGGGAGCGGCGGCGGCGGTACGTCCGGTGGATCCGGCGGATACGACGAGCTGGGCGAAGAGCCCTTCTAACCCGAACCAGAAGGAACGAAATCGTGCCGAAGCCGATGCGCAAGAAGCCTGCCGGCGCCGAGAAGAAGCTGAAGAAGAAGACGTCGATCCTTGTGACCGAGAAGGTCACGTGGGTCGACTACAAGGACGCGAATCTTTTGCGTCGCTTCATGTCCGACCGGGCCAAGATCCGCGCGCGCCGGGTCACCGGCAACGACCAGCAGCAGCAGGCTGCGGTGGCCAAGGCGATCAAGCTCTCGCGTGAGATGGCGTTGCTCCCCTACAGCGTGCGCCAGGTGCAGCAGCGCACGAAGGGTCGCGGCCGCGATCGACGCGACTCCGAACGCGACTCCGAGCTCGGGCCCGATGCCGAGAACGCGCTGCCCACGGCCGACGACGCCCAGGCGGTCGAGGGCGTCGACGGTGCCGAAACGGCTGGCAACGTGGAAGCCGGCGAGGGCGGCGAGGGCACCGAATCAACGGGTGACGGCGACGGTGCGGGCGAGGCGCTCGCCGAGGTGAGCCCGGGCGGTGAGGCCGAATGAAGGTCGTGCTGCGTGACGATGTCGGCTCGCTCGGCCAGAAGGGCGACCTCGTCGAGGTGAAGCCGGGCTATGCCCGCAACTACCTCGTGCCGCGCGGGCTGGCGATCGTCGCGAACCGCGGCGTCGTGGCCCAGTCCGAGGCGATGAAGCGCAATCGATCGGCGCGTGATCGGCGCGAGCGTGAGGCCGCACAGGCGTTGGCGTCGAGCCTCAGTGGCCGCGCGCTCACGATCGTGGCCCGGGCCGGCGAAGGCGGGAAGCTGTTCGGCTCGGTCGGTGCCGCCGACGTGGCGAGCGCGGTGCACGAACAGCTCGGCGTCGAGATCGACCGCCGCACCGTCGGCGGGGTCGACGAGCCGTGGAAGGAGCTGGGCACCTTCGAGGTGACCATCCGCCTCCACGCCGACGTCGTCCCCACCGTCACGGTGAACGTCGTCGGGGGCTGAGCCCGACCTTTTCCACAGACACCAGGTGAGCCGTCCACAAGCGCGGTGAAGTTGCCGCGCGCCCGCGTTCGGCCTGCTCAGGGGGCTGTCGCAGCCCCCGTGCACACTGACTGTGGATGAGTACGGCCACTGTCCACAGCTGCGCGGGCGATGTCCCCAGGCATTTCCCCACGGTATTCGCCGATATCCCCGCGTCGTCCCCTATCCGCCCACAGGCGACGCGTGACAGCGTGAGCGGGTAGCGGGGAAGGGGTTCGCCGGGTGGTTCAGTTAGAGGAAGCGCGCCAACGGCGCGCTCCAGAAGGCGGGCGAATCCCGCCGCACAACATCGAAGCCGAGGAGTCCCTGCTCGGCGCCATGATGCTCACGCGCGACGCGATCACCGCGGCCATCGAAGTGCGCGTCGACGCCCGCGACTTCTACAAGCCCGCGCACACGCACCTCTTCGACGCCGCGATCGCCCT
>DASXZO010000028.1:0-87038 GCA_036501845.1 Acidimicrobiia bacterium
GACTTGCAATATGCAAGTCAAACGACGCATAGATGAACTGGGGCTTTTAGACTTCGATGCCTTGTTCGAGACGCTCGACGGTGTCGATGTACTCCTCGACGAGCTGGAAGATCACGTCGCGCACCGGGCGTACCTGGTTCATGCGGCCGACGATCTGGCCGACCGGCGCGAACTGGAGGTCGGTACGGCCCGAACGGGCGATGCGCGAGTTGGCCTCCGACGTGAGGATGTTCTGCAACGGCATGCCGAGCGCGCCCGGTCCGTTCGCCGGCTCCCACGCCTCGGTCCACGCGTTGCGCACCATGCGCGCGGGCTTTCCGGTGTAGCAGCGCGAGCGGACGGTGTCGGCCGACGTGGCATCGAGGTACGCCTGGAGCACTGCTGGGCTCGAACCGCTCTCGGCGGTGGTGAGCCACAACGACCCGAGCCACGCGCCCTGCGCGCCGAGTGCGAGCGACGCCGCGATCTGCCGACCGCTGCCGATGCCACCCGCCGCGAGCACCGGTACCGGCGCGACCGCGTCGACGACCTCGGGGACGAGGACCATCGTGGCGATCTCACCAGTGTGCCCGCCCGCCTCGTAACCCTGCGCAATGATCACGTCGACGCCGTTGTTGACGTGGCGCTGCGCGTGCACGGCCTTGCCCGCGAGCGCGGCCACTTTCACACCGTGCGCGTGCGCCTGGTCGATCACATCCTTCGGCGGTGAACCGAGCGCGTTGGCGATGAGCGCGATCGGGTGCGACAGGGCGACCTCGACGTGCTTGTGCGCCACGTCGTCGGTCCAGCCGAGCACGCCGTGCGCGCCCTCGCCCTCAGGGAGCGGGGGGAGCTCGAAGCGCTCCATGAGCTCATCGACGTAATTCCAGTGCGCGGCGTCGATCATCGAGCGGATCTGCTGCATGATGTCGTCGGGCGTCGCGCCGTGCACGTCGACGGACTTCTGTGGCATCACGGTGTCGACGCCGTAGGGCTTGCCGTCGATGTGCTCGTCGATCCAGTCGAGCTCGATCTCGAGCTGCTCGGCACTGAAGCCGACCGCGCCGAGCACACCGAGACCGCCGGCCTTGCTCACCGCGGCCACGACGTCACGGCAGTGCGTGAACGCGAAGATCGGATACTCGATCCCGAACGCGTCACACAGTGGGGTTCGCATCTTTTACCTCTTGTTCGCTTCGCTCACGGGCTTGTGCAACGTGCAACCTATGCGGATGACCGAGCCGGGGTACTGGTCGAGCCCGTGGGCCGCTGAGGACGCTGGGCCGCGCCGGCTGCAAACGCCGACCGGGATCACCGGCCCGGGGTTCGCCCCAGGCGCAGTCGTGACGTCGCGCGAGGCGGTCGCCGCGACGATGCTCGTGCTGCGCGAGCCGGGTGAGGTGTTCGCGTTGCGCCACACCGCCGGGCCCGACGCCGTGTCGTGGGTGGAGCGCATCGATCCGCTGACCCTCGAAACCGTCGGCCGGTCACCCGATCTCGCCGGTGGCCCGACCTGGCCGGGCGGGTTGGCGGCGCACGCCAACGGATCGCTGTACGTGGTGTTCGGCGCGCATGTGCACCGGCTCGACGCCACGCTGCAGGCGACCGCGTCGGCGCGCCTGCCCCGCACCAAGCCGTACAACAGCTTCGTGGTGCTGCCCGACGGCCATCTGGTGACGAAGGACTTCGGCGGTGTGTTGCCCGGCCACGATCCAAGTGCCCACGAGTACGAGCCGGCCGAGTTGGTGGTGCTCGAACCAGAGGAGCTGACGGTCGTCGCCCGGATCGCGCTTGCGGAAGCGTCGATCGCGCGCCTGTCGGCCGACGGCAACACCGTGTATGCAGTCGGTACCGAGCACCTCTACCGCGCGACGTGGGACGGTCAGGTGCTGTCGATCGACGAGGGATTCGCCGTGCGCTATCGCACGATCGCCGGTCAGACCTACGGCTGGGACTGCGTGATCGCGCTGGGTGCGGTGTGGTTCCTCGACAACGGCTTCGGCAGCGAGCGCTACGCGGGCACGTTCCGCGGTCAAGGGGTGAACGCCGCGCCGCTGCATCTCGTGCGCGTCGATCTGGCCACGCAAGCGGTGTCGCTCACCGAGATCTGTGGTCGGCCGAACGGTGTGGTGGCGAACCCGCCGCTCGTCGACGAGCAGCGGCGAATCGTGGTGGGTTTCGACAGCGGCAACGGCGCGCTCGCCGCGTTCGACATCGCCGATGACGGCACGCTCACGCCGCGCTGGACGCGCGATCAGAACCACGCGTGCCACATGCTGCTGTTCGCCGACACCGGCGAGCTGATCACTACCGACCACGACGCGAGCCGCATGGTCGACGAGATCGTGGTGCTCGACATCGAGTCGGGCAGTGAGCGCGTGCGCGTCGCGTCGGGCAGCCCGATCCAGTCGGTGGTGTTCCCGGCGCCGGGCTGGAGCAACGACGTCTACTACGCCTCTTTCGCCGGTATCGCCCGCCTCACCCGAGCGTCGTAAAGCGTCGAATAGCGACGCTTTACGACGCCCCTACACCACGAGTTCCGGGCAGCGGGCCGGGTCGGGCTGGAGCGGTGCGCCGTCGACTGCGCAATGCACGCGGCGCGCGCTCCAGCGGCCGCGCACGCGCGCAGTCAGGCCGATCAGCGCGACGGGTGACGCGGTGGCGGCGACCACCGCGGAGATCACCAGCGCGACCCGGAAGGCATGGATGGTCGCGTGGGGATCGGTGGCGCGAGTGAGCCCCGACACCACGGGAATGAACGCCACGGCCGCCAGGCTCGCGGCACGCGCAATTGCATTGTTCACGCCCGACGCGATGCTCACATGGTCGGCATCGGCCGCGGCCATCACCGTCGCGGTGAGTGGTGCCACAAAGGTGACGAGACCGAGCCCGAACACCACCGCGGCCGGGAGCACCTCGCCGAACCACGATGCGTGTGGGCTGATGCGCGCGAGCAGCAACAGCCCGCACGCCGCGAGCAATGGACCGATGGTGAGCTGCGGGCGCGGGCCGATTCGCTGCGCGAGCGCGCCCGACGGCGCCGACAGCACCAGCATCAGCACCGTGGCGGGCAGCATCGCGATCCCGGCTTCGAGCGCCGACCAGCCGCTCGCGACCTCGAGCACGTACACCACCAGGAAGAACGTCACGCCGATCGGCGCGTAGAGCAGCACGGTCATCACGTTCACCACACTGAACGTGCGGTTGCGGAACAGCGCGGGCGGCACCAGCGGATGGGCGATCCGCGTGATGCGGCGTAGGAACACGGCGAAGCACACGACGGCGAGCGCGATCGCCGCGAGCACAGCGGTGTTGCCCCACCCGCGCGGCCCCGCCTCGATGAACGCCCACGTGCTCGCGGCGAGCCCACCCGCGGCAAGGAGTGCGCCGGTGACGTCGAGGCGACCCCCGCCGTGCTCGTCGCGCGTTTCCGGCACCGCGGCGCGAGCGCACGCGATCGCCAACACCGCGACGGGCACGTTGATCAAGAAGGCCCAGCGCCAGCCGGGCCCGCCCACGAGCACGCCGCCCACGAAAGGCCCCACCGCGCCGGCGGCGCCGCCGAGACCCGACCAGGCGCCGACCGCGGCGGCGCGGTCACGTTCGCGGAAGCTCGCCTGGATGATCGCCAAGCTGCCCGGTGTGAGCAACGCGCCGCCGATGCCCTGCAATATCCGCGCCGCGACGAGCACTTCGATGTTCGGCGCCGCGCCACAGCACAGCGACGCGATCGCGAACCACGCGGTGCCGATCACGAACACCTTGCGCCGCCCGAGCCGGTCGCCCAGCGCGCCGCCGAGAAGGATCAGCGACGCCAGCGCGAGCAGGTAGCCGGTGAGCACCCATTGCAACGCGCTCACCGTGGTGTGGAAGTCGCGCCCGATGTGCGGCAGCGCGACGTTCACCACTGTGGCGTCGAGGCTCGCCATCGCGCTCGCCGCCACCGTTGCCACAAGCGCCACGCGGCCCTTCGCGCTGTGCAGCGCGAGGCCGTCGGCCGCCGACGGCGGCGCACTCACCATCGACTCACCGTACCGGTGAGTCGCGGCCACCTGCGCGGGTCAGGACTGCGGTAGCGAGTAATGCGCGAAGAACGCCCACATGGTGTTGTTGGCGTTGATCGCGTTCGACTGTGGGCCGGCGACTCGCGTGTACGACGCCGGCAGGGGCGGACCACCAGGCCAGTCGTGGCCCTCGCCAGGAACAATGTGCAGGATCACCTGGGCGCCGCCGCGGCACCGGGTGTACTCGAGGATCGTGGAGGTCTGGTGTTTGCTCGCGGGATTGCACCCGTCGTGCGCGGCCCAACGACTCGCGGCGTCGGGCACGCTGTAGGCCCAGTACGCCTGGCCGTTGCCGTTGAACGGATCAACAGGGTCGGCGGAGCCGTGGAACGTGATCACGGGCACGGCCGCGGGCGACGAGCACGGCGACGGGTAGCGCAACCCGCTCACGGGCGCGATCGCCGCGAACACATCTGAGGTGTCGCATCCGAGCTGGCTCGTCAGCCGGGCGCCGCCGGAAAAGCCGGTGGAGTACACACGGCTCGTGTCGATGCAATACGACTGCTCGAGCAACCGCACGAGCGAGGTGATGAACGTGATGTCGTCGGCTGAACCGGCCGGCACCGCTTCGCCACCGATGAGGGGCACGCCAGGCACGTTCCAGTCGAAGCCCTTGCCGTTGGGGATCAACGCTTGTGGGTAGGCGACGACGAAGTCGTGCTTGTTGGCCGCGGCATCCATGCCGGTCAAAGCTTCCTGGCCCTTCGCGGTGGAGCCACTGCCGTGCAGGTTCAGCACGAGGGGCGTGCGCTTCCCGGCGGCGGCACTGTTCGGAACGTGCACGCGCACAGTGCGAGTGTGCCCGTCGATCTTCGGCGTGAGCACGACGTTGCCGGCGGCCACAGCCGACGTACAGCCGGTTGTCGAACCCGCCGCCGGCGTCGACACCGCGCTCGCGCGCTGCGACGTGCTCGGGCTCTGTGTACTTTTCGTCGGCGAAGACGCGCTATTGCTCGAACAGGCACCGAGAATCGCGATCGACGCGACCATGGCGACGCCGACGCGTGCATGTACCCAACCTGTCAGCACGTTCGTGCACAGTACGCACCGCTCACATTGATGTCCGCGCGGGTGACAATGGGCGCGAGCAATTCCTCACAAACCATGCACTGCCGGTACGAATCGGGCCATGTACGACGTGAGGTGCGTGTAGGTGTTGGTCACGAGGAGCAGGCCGAGTACCACGAGGAGCGCACCGGCCACGCGCTCGAGCTTCGGCCCGGCGCGCTGGAGTCGCGCGGCGAGGCTCGGCGACGACGCCAACCCGAGCGCGGCGAGCAGGAACGGCACGCCGATCCCTGCGGCGTAGGCGGCGAGCAGCAACGTGCCGCGCCCGACGGCCTGGGTGCGCGCGGCGATCGTGAGCGCGGCGGCGAGGAGGGGCCCGACGCATGGGCTCCAGCCCGCACCGAAGGCAAGTCCCACCACATACGGACGGGCCACGCCGGTGACGCGCGGCAGCGTGGGAATCAGACGCTTCTCGCGTGCGAGCGGCCCGCGGATCAGGCCGAGCAGCGCCAAGCCCATCACCGTGATGACGATGCCGCCGACGATCTTGACCGTGTCCTGGAACGTCGACAGCGACGAGCCGAGCGCGCCGGCCGCGGCGCCGAGGCCGGCGAACACGGTGGTGAATCCGCCTATGAACAACAGCGTTGCGGGTACAGCGGCCGCGGGATCGTGGGCGTCGCCCATCTCGCCGACGATGATGCCGAGATAGGCCGGAACGAGCGGCACGATGCATGGCGCGAGGAACGACGCGACGCCTGCGCCGAACAGCGCCACCACTTGTTGGATCATGCGACGCGACTCAGCCGAAGGTGAGGTCGTACGCCTCGAGGCCGGCCGACTGGGCCACGAATGTCAGCTGATGATCCTGCACGCCCGGCGCGAGCAACACGCGATACATCCCCGGCATCGTGACCGTGATGTGGGTCTGGCCGCTGGCATCGGCATGCACGTCGGCGCCGCGCAGGTTCGCGGGCACCGGGCGTCCGTCGAGCGCGACGACCACGTCGATGGGTCTGCCCGTCGACGTTCCGAGCACGATGTTCGCCGACTCGGCGTGCGCGCCGAGCACGAGCGTGGCGTTCGGCGCCGACGACACGAGCTTGTCGTCCTCGCCGTTCCAACTGCCGCCGAGGGCCACGTTCGGCGACGGCACGTTCGCGGGGGCGGTGTAGGAGTGCACACCGGCTTCCACGCCGATCTGGCCGTGCTCGACATCGAGATAGGTCTCGGGGTTGGTCTGGGAATCGGATTCGGCCTCGGGATGCACCGTGGACGCGCGCGGTGCGGTGGTCGGCACGCCGAGCAGCGTGCGCAGCACGTTCTCGGTGTCGGTGTAGTCGCCCTCGCCGAAGTGCGTGTAGCGGAGGTCGCCGTTGCGGTCGGCCACGTAGTCGGCCGGCCAGTACTGATTCTGGAAGGCGTTCCAGATCGTCATGTCGTCGTCGAGCGCAACCGGGTACGGGATGTCGTCCTTCTTGACCGCGTCCTGCACGTTCTTGTGCACCTTCTCGAAGTCGAACTCGGGCGAGTGGATGCCGATCACTACCAGCCCATCCGCCTTGTAGCGGTCGTACCAACTGCGCACATAGGGGATCGTGCGGACGCAGTTGATGCACGAGTACGTCCAGAAGTCGTAGAGGACGACCTTGCCCTTGAGTGCGGCTGGTGTGAGCGGCGGCGAGTTGATCCAGCCCTTGGCCTGCAACGCCGGCGCGGGCCCCTTGTTCGGGAGGTGCTTGGTATCGACCTTGCCGGAGATCGACGTCGGATCGGAATGCGCGGCCACGAGCACGCTCACGAGCGCGATCACCACGAGCGCGGCCGCCGCCAGCAGGTAGCGGCGCGGCGTGCGGCCTCCGCTGCGAGGTGCGGGAGCGCTCGTTGTGGTCACACTCACAATCTACGGGGGCGCAACATGCCTCGAATCGCGGCTCACCGGGTAACGACGGTGGGGATACGAGCGCAGGGATGCGAGAGTTCAAGGAGTTTCGATGAGTCGCACCGACACGCCGGTGCTCATGCCGAGCGACGTCTCTCAGCGAGTGGGCGCGTTCGATCGCTTCGCGGGCGAGTCGTCGCGAATCGCGAGCCGTGCGCTGTTCTTCACCTTTTGTGTGCTGCTGGTAGTGCTGTGGGCGCCCACGATCTTCCTGCTGCGCGACGTCGACACCTGGCAGCTCATCATCAATACGGTCACCACCATCGTGACCTTCTTGATGGTCGCGCTCCTGCAGAACAGCCAGACCCGCAGCGATCAGGCGGTGCAGCACAAGCTGAATGCGATCGCCGACGGGCTGGCTGATCTGATGGCCCACATCGAGTCGGGTGGCGAGGGCCGCGACATCGGCAGCGATCTCAAGGAGTTGCGCGCCGCGGTCGGCCTCGAGACGCATGAATCCACGCGGTCGCAGCGCCGAACCGCCAAGTCAGGGTGACGCTCGGCGCGCCGCGAGCGCGGTGCGCACGTCGTCGACCGACGGCGTTTCGTTGCCCGCGAAGAGCGACGCGATTTCGAATGCAATGACGCCCCGGTTCGTGGCGTTGAGCGACGTGTTCGTGCCCGCGCACTCGGGATGCTCGCCGAGGAACGCGGCCGCGCGTTGCATCGAACGTTCGAGCAATTCGTCGTTGGGTGTGGCGTACGTGAAGCGCCATGTACGCACGCGCGCCGCCACCTCGGCCTTGCCATCCTCGGCGAGGTCGACCCCCGTCGCCGCGAAGATCCGGCAGTCGTACACGCGACACGCGCGCGGCCGGTGCTCGTAGATCGAGCACCTACCGTCGACGAACATCGGGCACGCACCGTGCTCGTCGTAACCCATCAACACATGGCCCGCCGGTAGGCCCGGCGCCGGAAAGAGCACCTCACGAGGGATGCGCGCGAGCGCATCGGTCTCGTCGGGATCGACGTGCACGAACTGCGATGCCGTGCAGCACGCAGTGCAGCCGTCACACGGCACGTCGGCCGACGCGTCACCCTGCAAGGCGCGCCGCATTGTTGCGGCCCACGTGCCGAATTCACCCGCCGCGATCTGCTGTTCGGCCACGCCGTGCTCCTCTATCAAGCAGCGGCTACGAGCAGCGGCTCAATGCTCCACCGTGTCGAGCGAGGCGCGCAGCGCTTCGACGATGTCGGTGCGGTCGAGATCGGTGCGCAGTTGCTCGAGATCGGCGACACTCACCACGTTGCCGTCACCGTGCTCACGTTCGCGTGCGGACAGGCTCCATGCCTCGAACGGCGCCTGCGCGAGCAAGAGTTGGAGCGCGACGCGAAGGCGTACGGGCGCGTGAATCCAACAGCGGCATGACGGACAGCGCACGCGGTACGACCATGCGCCGTCGTCGAGTCGCTGGCGAACGGTGACGCTGGTCGCGCGCACGCGAAACGTCCCGCAGCCATCGCACGTGCCCTTGGCGTGCGCGGTCCAGTCCATAGGCCCGTCCTCCTCCGTCTCCGCCGGCCGCGCGCCGGTACCCGAGTCGTGAACGACGGAAACCGTGTCGAGGTTATGGGCGCGTCGGCCCAGGTGGATCATCCGGGGCGGGTCAGCGCAGATTGTGGTCAGGCGAGGTCGGTGAGTCGTTGGCGGTCGTTCAGCATCGCTGCCGCGAGGTCGCCGGTGTCGCCGATTCGCGCGGCGGCACTCCGGACGGTCCAGCGGTCGGAACGCAGCTCAGGGTCATCGAGCTCGTCCCAGCTGATCGGCATCGATACGGGCGCGCCCGCGGCCGCGCGCACGCTGTACGGCGCCACCAGCGTTTTGTTCACCGCGTTCTGCGTGTAGTCGAGGCGAGCGCGCCCGCCGCGGCTGCGTTTCTCCCATTCGTCGCTCACGAGATCGGGAACCACGCGTGCGATCGTTCGCGAGAGACGCTCCACCCATGCGCGTGTTTCGTCGAATGTCATCACCGGCTCGATCGGCACCCACACCTGGAGGCCGCGCCGGCCTGACGTCTTGGGGTAGCCGCGCACGTCGAGGTGCTCGAGGGCCGTGCGGTGCAGGCGGGCGAGGGTGACCACCTCGTCCCATGTGGTGTCGGGACCAGGGTCGATGTCGATGAGCGCGTACGTGGGCCGGTGCACGTCGGCGACACACGAGGTCCACGGATGGACTTCGACCGCGCCGTGGTTGGCGAGCCACGCGAGCGCGGCGGCACTGTCGGCCACGAGGTAGGTCTCGCTCTCGCCTTTGCCGGCCTCCTCGTTGTGCCAGCGCGGGATCCAGTCGGGTGTGTACGCCGGCGCCTGCTTCTGCCAAAAGCCCTTACCCTCGACGCCGTCGGGATAGCGGTGCAGGTTGAGAGGCCGGTCGACGAGATGCGGCAGCAGCACCGGAGCGATCGATGCGTAGTAGCGGATCAGGTCGCGCTTCGTGAGTGGGCCATCGTCGCCCTGCGCGGGGAACAGCACCTTGTCGAGGTTGGTGAGCGCCAGCTCCTGACCGCCGATCGTCCATGTGCCCTTTCCGCCCATTGCGTCGAGCGCGGCGATCTCGTCATCGCTCGCGCCGTCGAACGTTGCCCGTGGGTGCAGTGTGATCTCGCCCTCCTCGCGGGTCCACGCCCGCTCCGGGTGGGCCTTCACCTCGTCGTTCGTGAGCCCGCTCAGCACCGAACGCGGATGATCTTCGGGATCCCAGCCGTCGACGGCGGCGTCATCGCGCTTGTGGAGCGCGAGCCACTGCTCCTTGTTGCCCTCGCGGCGCGCCGTGCGCACGAGCACCACGCGCCCGTGCAACTTCTCACCGTTCAGGTCCACGTGGATCTCTCCGTTGTCGACCGCGCGGCGCGCGTCGTCGGCGCCGTGCAGCTCCCACGTGCCGGTGTCCCACACGATCACGTCGCCGCCGCCGTATTCGCCGGCCGGGATCACCCCTTCGAACAGGGCGTATTCCAACGGGTGGTCCTCTACGTGCACCGCGAGATGGCGAGCGCCGGGATCGAGCGTGATGCCCTTCGGCACCGCCCAGCTCACGAGCACACCATCGATCTCGAGGCGGAAGTCGTAGTGGAGCGCGCGGGCGCGGTGGCGTTGCACCACGAACCGCGGCAGGCCGTCGGGGTTCGGTGCGAGCGCGCCGGCCGGCTCGGGAGTCTTGTCGAAGTCGCGCTTGGCTTGGTAGGCGCCGAGCGGCGCGGGCTTGGTGGTGTGCGTGGTGTGGCTCGAGCTCCGGGCCATGGTTCGACGCTACCCAGACATGCTCACGGGTAAGGCCTGGGGATGCCCGACACCGATACGGAACCCGAAACCGGGGCCGCGAACCCACTCGCCGACACGCTGGCGCGCTCGGTCGACGAGGGCGAGCGCCGCCTCGCACGCACGTGGCCGTCACTGCTCGCCACGGGCACGGTCGGCGGGATCGATGTGGGCATCGGCCTCCTCGCGATGCTCGTGGTGCGGCAGCAGACCGGCTCGCCGCTACTCGGAGCGCTCGCATTCGGTATCGGGTTCGTGGCGCTCACGCTCGCGGGAAGTGAGCTGTTCACCGAGAACTTCATGATCCCGCTCACTGCGTTCGTGACGCGTGACGTGCCATTCCGGTCGGTGCTGCGGCTCTGGGTCGGCACCGCGGTGACGAACCTGCTCGGTGGTTGGGTGATCACCGGGCTCGTGATGACCGCGTTGCCCGACCTGAATCACACTGCAGTGCAGATCGGCAGCGTGTATCCGTCGTGGGGCATCGGCCGGCAGTCGTTTGCCGCCGGCGTGCTCGGCGGTGTGGTGATCACGCTGCTCACGTGGATGGAGCGCTCCACCGAGTCGGTGCCGGCGCGACTTGTTGCCGCGGTGGCGATCGCGTTCACGCTCACGGCGCCGCCGCTCAACCACGCCGTGGTGTCGTCGCTCGAGATGTTCGCGGCGTTGCACGCGGGCGCACCGTTCTCGTACCTCGACTGGGCCGGTGCCGCGGCGTGGGCCGCGCTCGCCAACGCGGTGGGCGGTGTGGTGTTCGTGACGATGCTCAGGTTGCTCCAGATCGGACGCGGGCCGATCATCGAAGAACGCGAACGCGCCGACAGCAACGACAACTCGTAGCCAGCCGGCACCGTGGTCCCACAGAACGGTTGCTTTCGACAGTTTCATGGGACCACGGGAACGTGGGCGGGGCGGCACCAGCGCCATGAGCATGAGATGCGCGGGCCCGACGACCGCTTCTTCGGCACCGAGTGCTCCCATCCCATCTGGCACGCACCGCCCATCACCAGCAGGTCACCCGCCGCCGGCGCGACGTCGACCGAGCGACCGCCGCCCTTGGGCCTGATGAGGAACGGCCGGCGCGCGCCAAGCGTCACGATCGCGATGCGCGTGTCGCCGAGCTCGCGCAGCTCGCGATCGGCATGCCAGGCCACACTGTCGTCGCCGTCGCGGTAGTAGTTGCAGCCGACTGTGGGCAGCCGCACGCCGAGGCCCGCTTCGAGATGCTTGGTCATGGTGCCGAACGCGGGATGCGGGCGGGCGTCGCCACGCGCGTACCAGCGCGACAGGCGGGGATCGTCGAGCATGCGGTCGTACATGCGGCGCCGCCCGCACTTCCAGTCGACCTTGGAGATGAGCGCCTCGAGCAGCGTGTCGGCGCCGAGCAGCCACACGCGCGTCACGTCCACCCACGACTGTTCGTCGAGGGTGATGCGTTCGGGAGTCGCGCCTTCGTCGACGCGCGGCTCGCCGGCCCCGAGGAGCGTCGGCTGATAGGTCGCCACGCCCGCGACGCTAATCAAACATGCGTTCGTATCCAACCCCGCACGAGACCGGGGAACGAGCGGTGGTCGTCAGGCCGCGAAGGTGATGGGGAGGCGCACGGAGCTCTTCGGGTCGACCGAGCCGGCGTTGTTCACCACGATCTGGCATGGGTTCGTGGCGTCGCAGGTGCCGTCGCCGACCTTGCCGGTGACGATCTTCACCGTGACCGTTCCCGAGCCGGTGGGGTCGGCGTGCAGGAGCGCCCCGTTCGTGAAGCCGCACGACGACTCGCTGAGCGGCGACGTGGGCGAGTGAGCGCACTCGAGCACGTTCACGGTCTTGCCGGCCTGGTAGCCGCTCCACGTGACGGTCACGGTCTGGCCGCTGTGCAGGCTCTGCTGCGGTGTGACCGTGGCGTGCAGCTCGAGTTTCGGTGGCGGCACGGTCGTCACCGTGGCCGTCGATCCCGCCGTGAGGGCGTCGTGCAGTGTGGTCGCGCCGGGCTTGGCATCGGACGCGAGGCGTACGAGCGCGGCAGTGTCGTGGAGCAGGTAGCCGCGGAAGAAGTCGGTGGTGGTTGCGCGCACGCTGGCTCCGCTCGGCGCGGCCGACCCTGCGGCCGAACCGTGGTCGCCACCGATCACGGTGAGCAGCGCCTTGGGACCGTGCGCGTCGTTGTAGGCCGTGACGCCGTCGTCGTAGGGGATGACCTCATCGTCGGAGCCGTGCACGAACAGGATCGGCGGGATGCGTGAGAAGTCGTAGTGGCCGCCGTCGAACGTTGCCGACTGCGTGCCCGCGAGTACCTCGGCGGCTTTGATGCGCGAATCGAAACAGCATGTGTTGGCCACGAGTCCGAGTGTGGTGATCGCGCCGTTCGAATGCCCCGCGGCTCCGACCTCGTTCGGGTTGACGAGCCCCGAGAGCGGATTGCCCCTGCTGGCCGAGGCCGAGAGCACCGACGTGATGACGAAGCTGATGTCACCCGGTTGGTTCGACAGGTCGTTCTCGTCGGCGCCGCCGGGCGTCGCGGTGTTGGTGAGCGGGAATGTGGGTGCGGCCACCACGAAGCCTTCACTGGCCCAGTAGTTCAGCAACGAGATGTAGTCCCGAGGGCTCGCGCCGAAGCCGTGGGAGAAGGCGATCAACGGGAACGGCGCGCCGTTACGATCGGCGGGATACACGATCGTGGTCACGAGGGTGCGAGACGGCTTGCCGGGCGCTTGCTTCCACGCCGCGGTCGGTCGGTGCCGATCGACGTACGTGATCGAGACCTGCTTGATCGCGTGTGCTGTGGCCGGAGTGCTCGTGCCTGTCGCTGCCGGAGTGGACGACCCCGATGCGCCGGCCGACTTCGACGACGTCGACGAACTCGAGGAGCTGCACGCGCCCAGCACGAGCGCGCCCGTCGCGGCGATGAGCGCCCGTGATACCAACCGTGTCCTGTGACCCACCATGGGCACGCAATCTATTGTCGGCCGTATGACCAACGTCGTGCTCGTGATGTCCGATCAGCACCGCGCCGACATGATGGGATGCGCGGGCGACGAGGGCGTGCTCACGCCGAACCTCGACCGCCTGGCGTCGGAGGGCGTGCGCTTCTCGCGAGTGTCGTGCCAAGGACCGCTCTGCATGCCAGCACGCGCCTCGTTCATGACCGAGCGCTACGTGCGCGATCACGGCGTCTACACGAACTGGGCCGCAATCGCGCAAGACGCGCCCACCTACGTGTGGGCGCTGCGCGAGGCCGGCTACCACACCACGTTGATCGGTAAGGCGCACCTGTACCACGACGAGGACCGCGCCGCGCACGTGGACGAGCTCGCGCCCCGGCTCCAAGGGCTCGGGTTCTCGGAGGTGCACGAGACGGGCGACAAGTTCGCCGGGCGCACCAGCAACGCGTACCTCGATCACCTACGCGACGTCGGGCTGCTCGACGCGTACCGCAAGCACATCGCCGACCGGAGCTACCAGGGCGACAACGAGTCGGGTCAGAACGCCACGAAGCAGGTGCCGATGTGGGACTCCACGCCAATGCCGCTCCCGTTGCCGCATTACGTCGACGCGTGGCACGGCATGGAGGCTGCGCGCTGGATCGATCAGTACGACCGCACCGACCCGTTCTTCCTGTTCGTGGGCTTCCCGGGCCCCCACGACCCGTGGGACGCGCCGCGCGAAGCCGTCGACCGCTACCGCGACGTGGAGATCTCGATGCCGCGGTCGACGCAGCGCCCCACGATCGAGGGAACCGGGCGTTACGGCACGTTGCTGCGCGCGTTCCTCGGGCTCGCCGACACCGACACGATGGACAGCGACGCGATCCGCGGCATGCGGCGCGCCTACAGCGCTGACATCTCGGTGATCGACGACGGTGTCGGGCTCATCGTGGCCGCGCTCGAACAGCGCGGGCTGCTCGACGACACCTGGATCGTGTACACCAGCGATCACGGCGAGATGGGCGGCAACCACGGTCTGATGTCGAAGTGCGTGCTCTACCAGCAGGCTGTGCACGTGCCGCTGATCATCCGGCCGCCGCAGGGCTGCGCGCCGCGTGTGGTGGACGAGCTCGTCGAGCACATGGACGTGCCTGCAACCGTGCGCGACGCGGCCGGCGCGCCCGCCGTCGATGCGAGCGAGGGCCGTTCACTGCGCGGCCATGCCGACCGCGCATCGCAACCGTTGCCCGCTCGCGCGCTCTCGGTCAGCGAAAACTGGGGTTTTGCAGTGTTTGAAACCGAGCGCTACCGCCTGGTGGTCGACGAAGACGCGTGCGAACCGTGCCAACTCTTCGACGTGATCGACGATTCCACCGAAGATCACGATCTTCTCGGGGATCCCGCGGCGAAGCCGATCGTCGACGAACTGATGGGCACGCACGTGCGTCCGTTCCTGCGTACCGCGCCGGCGCGGCCGCACAAGAGCCCGTTCACCGGCTGAAGCTCGCGCCGCAACAAACGATCACCGCGCGCGCGGTTCCGCTACGCCAGGTCAACGCTCCCGCGCCGAACCCTCAACGACTAAGCCATCTGTTTCAGTGTGGCGTGGCGCGGCGCCGATAGCGCCTGCCATGCATCGCACACTGACCTTTCTCGGACGGACCTTCGCAATCACCACGGTGATCGCAATGGTCACCACGGCGCTCGTCGGCTTCGTGGGACTGTCTCCCGCGGTGGCCCGCGATCCCGGACCGCTCGCCGCGTGGGAGACACCGACGCTCGCCAAGATCCACGTGGCGCCGCCTCCCCCTGGCTCGGTCTATGTCGCCAACGGTGGCAGTGACAGCAATGCCGGAACGCTTGCGCAGCCGTTCGCAACGATCCACCATGCCCTTGCAGTGGTTGCTGCCGGCGGCACCGTCACGGTGCGTGGCGGCACGTATCGGGAGTCGCTGGGCGCGATCAAGCACAAGGTGACACTCCAGGCCTATCCCGGCGAGCAGCCGTGGGTGAAGGGCTCGGTCGTGGTCGCGCCGTCGGCGTTCACGTCGAACGGCGGCGCGTGGTCGACGCCGTTCACCACGAAGATGTGCGACAACTGCTTTCCGGCCGGCGCGCTCGACCCGCTGTATCCCGCCGCGGGTTACCCCGAGCAGGTGTTCGTCGACGGTGCGCCGCTGCGCCAGGTGCTGAACAAGGACGTGCTCGGTCCGGGCGCGTTCTACGTGGACCGCAGCGCCGGCCAGCTCTGGCTGAACGACGACCCGACCGGCCACACGATCGAGGTCACCGAGTTGGCGAGTGCGTTCACGATCAGCCCCGCGGCTGCGGGCACCGTGATTCGCGGCCTCGGCTTCGAGCACTGGGCCACCGTGTACCAGAACGGCACGAACGTTGCTGGGGCATCGAGCGCGCCCAACGTCACCTTCGACGGCGACACCTTTGCGTGGAGCGCGACGCGTGCGCTCGGGATCTACGGCAACAACGACGTGGTCACGAACTCGAAGTTCCTCAACAACGGTATGAACGGCCTTCTCGTGAACGCGGTGTCGGGCTTCGACATCGAGAACAGCGAGATCGCCTACTCCAACTGGGAACACTTCAGCATCGCGTCCACACCGTTCGCGCAGATCGCCGGCCTCAAGTGCACGAGTTGTTCCAACACGATGATTCGCCGCGACAACTTCCACGACAGCCTGAGCAACGCGCTCTGGTTCGACCGGCTCTCGTACAACCAAACCGTCGTGTACAACCAGGTGATCCACAACGAGGGCCACGGAATCACGATCGAGGTGTCGGCAAACTCGATCATCGCCGAGAACGTGGTCGCGAACAACGGGCGTGACGGAATCAAGATCTCTGGCGCCAACGTGGTTGAGGTGTGGAACAACACGAGCGTCGGCAACGGTGGCGCCGAGATCGGCGTGTACGAAGATCCGCGTCACACCACGCCGCCGCCCCCGCCCACGAGCGACACCACGTCGGTGCGCATCGGGAACAACATCTTCGAGGACGACGGCTCGTCGACCACCTACGTGTTCGACAGCCTCGACGCCACGCATCCGCCCCACGAGACCACGCTGCAGATGATCAGCGCCGACGACCACAACGACTTCGGTCGCACGAACCCGACCGATCCGCTGTACACGTTCGCGACGCAGGCGTCACTCTCGAAGTCGGGTCACTACCTCACCGACAAGGACTACTACCTGGTGTCGGGGCGTGAGCGCTCGAGCAGCATCACCGACGGCATCCCCCTCAGTGTGCTGTTCACCGACCCGAGCACCAACAACTACACGGTGCAGCCGGCCTCGGCCTTGCTGCTGGCCCAACCGGCGACGATGCCCTCGCCGGTGGCGCAGGCACTCGGCACGGGCACGACCCCGAACCACATCGGCGCATGACCGATGTGGTCGGGAGCGTCAGCCGAGGTAGTTCCCGGCGATGCGATAGTTGCGGGAGTGGCCCAGGACCGCGTTGGCGGCCTGGAGCCCTCCCAGCACCGCGGCTTCGATGCAACCAGCGTTGAGGCCGTTGTCGGTCCAGTCGCCGGCGAGGAACAGGTTGTCGAAACCACTCTCGTCGGCGCGCAACCGGAAGCGGTCCGATCCGGGCGCGCACAGCACGTACCGGTCGGACGGGTCGACGTTGGCCCGCACGTACTGCGTCGCCAGTGCGCGCATGCCCTCCTCGCTGCCAGCTCCGCATAGCAACTCCCAGCGGGTGCCGAACGGGCCGGCAAGACCGGGCAGCAGGTGCGTGAGCTCGCCCGACATGAATCTCAGCGCGTGTTGCTCGACAGTGCGATGCTGACGACGCGCGTTGGCCGCGTTGGCGGGCGGTGGTGGCGCGCCGTTCGCCGGCCGGCCAAGCGCGCCGCAGAAGTACGCGATGGTTCCCGGCCGCTCAGCGTCGGGCCAGCACTCAGCCTCGCGTAGCTGATCCATCGACGCCCACGTGTTGAACGGCTGCGCGTAGGCGCTCACCGTCGCTCCGGCGTAGGGCCATCCGAGATCGCGTTCCTCGGGTCGCAGCCAGAGCTGCAGTGCTTGCGTGGCTGTGGTCTGGACGTGTTCGACCATCGATCGCCACTCGGGTCGTCGGGTGATCAGCTCACGCGCCACGTAGGGCGCCATGCCTATGGGGATCGCGAACACCATGTCGTCGAAGTCGACTCCGCGCTGCAGCACGATCTGCTCGGCGTCGGGCCAATCGCACCAGTGCGCTTCGAGGAGCGCTCGCTCGATGCCGTCGGCGCCGGTGAGCTGATCGGCGAGTGGCGCGTCGGGAAACGTCGGCAGGTCGCCGACACGCACGAGTGGCTCGTAGTACGACTGCTCGCTACGCAGCGCAGCCTGCCTCCCCATCGTGATGGCTTCGATCGTGAGCCCGTCGTCGGCCACATGGAGCGCGTCGACGCGGTGGAAGAACTCGAAGTCGACACCCCGCTTGCGGAGCACTTCGTACATGGGCGCGAACACGATGTCGCCCATCCCGGCCGTCATCTTCCAGAAGATTGCGCCCTTGTACTCGAAGAACATCTTCGAGGTCATGAACACGGCCACGCCCGCACTCACGCCGTGGCGCGTGCGCGCGGCGCCGCGATCCGCGAACACGAGGTCGTACAGGCCGCGGATGAACGCGAACTCCGCCACTTCGGGCGCCGCGCCGTGACGGATGATCCAGTCGAGGAAGTCCTCGTCGTTGACGGCGCGGAACCCGTTCGGATCGGTGAGCAAACCGTCGGCGAGCACCCCGCGCACGCTCGCCGTCATCACCGACACGAGATGCCAGGTGCGCCGCACGTCGGGGTCTTCGGCCGCGAGCTCTCGGAGCGCGGCGCGCACCTCGGTGAGCGCGCGATCGAGCGATGTGACCGCGCCGGTGAGGTCGTCATGGCCATTGTTGTCGTCGTGGCCGTCTCGGTCGGACGCATGGTGCAATCGCTGCAATGCCTCGAGCACCCCGGCGAGGGCCGCCACGGGCAGGCTCGCGGCAAGGGGATCCGGCCCGGGCGGCGCACTTCGCGACGTGCTCAGCACCACTCGACCCGAGCGCACCGCGACCGCGGTGGTGAGCGACTCGAGAAAATCGGCCACGAGCCGCAACGCGCGCCGCACGTAGTCGACGGTCGCCATTGGTTGGTTGCCGGCGTCTGGCGCGTCGGGATCACCGGGGAGCTCGTCGTTGGTGCTGAAGCGGCCCATCCAGTGCCGCCAGGTGCCAAGGTCGAGGTCTTCCAGGCCCACCTCCGGCGTGGCGATCATCGCGTCGCGCCACGTGCGCACGCGCGCCGTGGGATCAGTGCTGGAACGGTCGAGCTCGGCGTAGCACTCGCGCAGCATGCGAAAAGCGTTCTCGTAATAACCGAGCCACAAGTGCAGGCCGTGTTCCTCGATGCGGCCGTTCGCGCCGCGGCTGCTCGCGCCCTTCCCGCCGAGCCGCCAACCCCGCTGGTACACGGTGATCGTCTCGAACTCGTCGCGCCAGCCTGGCTCGCTGAGGCGCCAGGCCGCGGCCATCCCCGCCATTCCGCCGCCGAGGACGGCGACGCGCCGCTTGCGCCTGCTCACACCTCCGACGCGATCGCGCGAGCCGCGTCGATGTCGAACGATGATGCGTGCTGGTCGATGCCGTACAACGCGGTCTCGACGAGGGAATCGGCCGTCGCGCCCTCGAGCATGTGGAGGTCGAGCGCGACGCGGAGCTCGAACGGTCGCGCGCTCTGCTCGCGCGCGCGGTGCAACGCCGAGCGCAGCGCGCGCCGCCGCAGCGTCGGGTCGGTCTCCAAATATGCGGCGCGCCGCATCGTCTCGGCCTCGTAGAAGCGCATACTCGTACGGTCGGCGAGCGCGTGGGCCTGCTCGAGGTAGTGGCGCGCGCCGTCGAGGTCACCGGCCACGGTGAGCGAGGCTCCCGCGACGGTGAAGTAGTAGGGGAGCAGCACCAGGAGTTCCATCGTGCGCCACAGCTCGGCGAGCCCGCCGAGCTCGGCACCACGCGTCGCCAGCGTGGCCACGTCGGGTTCAGGTGCCGCGAGTGCCCGCAGCGTCTCGACCGCGGCGTGTTGCGTGGAGTTGATCATCACCCAGCTGTCGAATCCGTGGCGCGTACCGCTGTGCACCGCGTCGGCGGCAAGGTCGGCCGCGCGATCGAACTCGCCGCGGTCGGCGAGCATCCACGACTGCAACCACGCGCCGTAGGCGTGGCTCCATGGACCCTGCGGGAAGTCGAGCAGCGCCGCAGTGGCCACGCTTTGTTCCATCGCCGCGTCGGCGCCCACTGTGTCGCCGGACATGAAACGGGCGAGGGCAAGATGCGTGTACACCGACGTCGCCGGGTCGTTGGGCACGAACCACACGTCGTCCACGCTCTGGGTCGGCGCAATGTCGGCCAATCCGCGTGCGGCCGTTTCGAGGGTCTGGCGGGACTCGGCGAAGTCGCCGCCGAACCAGTCGAGCATCCCGAAGCCTGCGTGGTTCGCGGGGCGGAACCAGGCGCGCTCGCCTTCGAGTGAATGCCGCAAGGTCACCAGCACGTCGCGTGCTCGTTGCAACTCGGCGCGCGAGAGGTGATACGCCCACAGCGAGATGAGCGAGCTGAACATCTCGTCGCCCTGTACGTCGGTGAGCGCGAGCTCGAGGCAACGTTCGTAGTCGTTGGCGGCGTCAACGCTTCCGGCACCCTCGGTGGACATGGCGAGGAAGCCGCGCCGGAGGCGCAACCCCACCTCTTTGGTGACGCGCTTGCGGTCGTCGGGCAGCCGGTCGGTGAGCTCGATCGCCCGGCCGAGGTGGGCTCGCGCCTCGGCGAGCGCACCGCGCCGGCGCGCGCGATCGGCCGCGTGCGCGTAGGCGCCCGACGCGTCGGCCGGCCGGTCGGCGTGCTCGTAGTGCGTGGCGGCCATGTTCCAGTCGACGAGCTCGGGTGATTCGCCCGCCAGGACCAGAAGATCTCCGGCCCGGCCGTGAATGCGGCGCCGGCGGACCGGCGATTGCAGCTCGTAGGCCACGCCGCGCAACAAGCCGTGGCGGAAGCGGTACTCGCCCTTCCGATCCGTGGGCACGAGGATCATGGCGTCGATCAACGCGTCGAGCTCGCGGTCGAGCTCGACTGGCCGCAGTTCGAGCAACGCGAGCAGCACGGCGCGGTCCACATCGCGACCCACGGTTGCCGCGGCGCCCGCCACGGTCATCCCGGCAGTGGTCGACAGGAGCCGCGCCGCGAGTGGTTCGTACAGCGCGTCGGGCAGCGAGTCGTTGCTCGGGATCGCGCCTTCGGCCGCGGCCATCCGGTCCCAGCCGCGCACGAGCTCTTCCACGAAGAGCGGCACGCCGTCGCTGCGTTCGGCGAGCGCGCGACGCGCTTCGGGCGAAAGGTCGTCGGGTGCGAGGGCGTCGACCAGCGCGATGCGCTCGTCGGTGGTGAGAGGTTCGAGCTCGAGCGCAGCTTGCACCGCGAACGGCGCGTCTTCGCGCGACGTAATCACCATGAGTACCGTCGCAGGCCCCTCGTGGAGCAGTCTCGCGAGCAGCGCGCGTGTCGACTCGTCGATCCACTGCAGGTCTTCCACGAGGAGCACGCCGGCGCCCGCGCCGTTGCAGTTGACGACGTACTCGTAGGCCGCGTCGGTGATCGCGTCGTTGAGCGTGCGACCCTCGGCGGCCACCGGTTCGTAGCCCGCGCTCGGCGCCAGGCCGAGAATCGGCGCGAGCAGCGGCACCGCGGTGTGTACCTCCGCACCGGTGGCGGCCAGCTCGAGCTGCAGCCGATGCAGCCGCGACTTTGCGTCGGCGTCCCGGCTGATGCCACAGCGGGTTTCGAGCAGCACCTGCACGGCGTGGAATCCCACATCGGTGTGGTACTGCGAGCCTGCGAGTTCCACGACGGTGGCGCGATCGTCGCGCGCCAGCTCGACAATCGCCGCCGCGAGGCGCGACTTGCCGAGGCCGGCCTCGCCGCGAATGAATACCGATCCCGCCGATTGCGCCTCGCCCGCGCGCGCTCGCGCCCACGCGGCGCGCAGTAGGTCGAGCTCGGTGGCGCGACCGACGAGCGGCGTCACCAGGTGATTCGGGTTGGAGCGCTCACCGAGGACCGTGAACGGGAGCACGGGTTCGGTCACGCCCTTCACGAAGTGCTCGGTGCCCATCTCGAGCCGGAAATGGTCGGCCACACGCCGCCGCACCGAATCGGTGACCACCACGGTCCCCGGTTCTGCCAGCCCTTCGACGCGCGACGTGAGGTTGGCGGCGAGACCGAACACGTCGTCGATGTCGAGGTCGATGTACACGACTCCGCGGTGCACGCCGACGCGCACGTCGAGGGTCTCGTTGAGTTGCCGCTGCGCCTGGCGTGACAGCCGTTCGACCGCGCGGCACAGATCGAGGCCGGCCTGTACCGCGCGTCGCGTGTCGTCCTCGTGTGCGACCGGATGACCGAACAGCGCGAGGTAGCCGTCGCCCTTCACGCTCACGATGTGACCGCCGTAGCGTTCCTCGATGATCTCGCGCGCGATCACCTGGTAGCGGCGCACCACCGCGCGGTAGCGCTCGGGCTCGTGCCGTTCGGACAGCTCGGTGGAACCGACGAGATCGCAGCACATGATCGTCAGCCGGCGCATCTCGCCATCGGCCGTGCCCTCGAAGGCGATCAGTTCTTCGGCGTCGGCGTTGGTGGCGTCCTCGTTGAGCACGCGCTGCGCGAGTACGTGCGCGGTCGCGATGTCACCGTTGTTGGCAGCTTCGATCGCCTCGTCGAGGAGCGCGCCGATCCGCGTGGGCGCAGGGTGTGGAGTGTTCATGCGTCGTTATGTCGACACCCACACGTCGACCACTTCCATCTGTGTGCCTTGGGCGTCGACCACGTTCACCCGGCCCGAGTAGCCGAGCGCGGCGTGACCGGTGCCGTTCACCACCAGCTCGAACGACGTCTGTTGTGGCTGCAGGGTGTCGGGTCGCAGCGTGACGGCCGACGCCGGGATCGAGTCGTGGCCGAGATCGGCAACGAGCGGCCCGGCCAGCTCGAGCGTGCGCGCGCCGTGCGCGGCGGTTCCCGCTCCGTTCGTGTCGAAGGGTGTGGAGACGACCACGTGAGGCTTGTCGGCCGCGCCGCTCATTGCAGCTCCGGCGTCGAAGGCCTCGTTCACCACGAGCGCAACGCTTTGGGCTCCGGTGGCCATCCAGTTCTTGGCGGTCTTCATCATCGCGTTGGGGTCGATCGTGCGCGACTGGACTTGTTCAGCGAGGTCGGTGGCGAGCTGCTGCCACTGGCCCACGAGATACTCCGCGAGCTGGACGTAGCCGTCGATCGCGAGCTCGACGCGACTGGTCACTGCGAGGCGCCCTCCGTGCCGGTGCCCGTTGCGGTGCCGTTGCCGTCGCCGGCAGAGGCCTGGTCGTCAGAAGGTGCCGGGTCCGTGGCCGGCGCGCCACCATCAGCCGGCCCAGAAGCAGGTTGCGTTGTCTGGGCAAGCTGCGAGGCGAGCGCCGCCACAACCGACTGCATCGACTTGGCCAAGTCCACACCATGACCGGCGAGGGTTGCGGCGCGACGAACGCCCGCGGCGTACATGTCGTTGTAGTTCTTCATCAAATCGTCGGAAGTGAGCGCGTGACCGCCGACCTTGCCGTAGAGGTCGTCGTAGTAGCGCGAGTAGTCGTCGAGCATGCCCTTCATCTCGCCGATCACGTCGCGCATCACGTCGTTGGCGGCGCGCGGGGCTCGGCGAGGTGCGGCAGCAGGCCGCTGCACCTTGAACGGCGCCGACCGCGGCGGACGGTGGGCGGTGCGCGGCGGGTTCGTGCCGGGAAAGCGGCTCCCGGCGCTCACCGAGTCGGCGTTCTGCACCGCGCAATCGAGCACGAGCTTCTCGGCGATGTTGGCGTAACCGAGCGCGCACATGACCATCGCGAGCGACGGTCCGTTGAACGGGTAGGTGAAGCGGATGCGTTTCACGGAGTCGACGCGTACGGTGTTGCCGATCTGCTGCACGCTCAGCGATCCTTCGTCCACGTCGATCAGCGTGTTCGTGTGCGATGGGTCGAGCTGGTACGACACCCGCGCACCGTTGGCGGTACGGATGAACGCGAAGTCGAGGTACGCCTCGGCCGTCCAGGTGCTCACCTGATCGCGGGTGGCGCAGTTGAGGCTCACGATCTCGTGGTAGATGCGCGTACCCCTGGCCGTGGTGCCGTCCTGATCCATCACGCACCAGAACGTGCACGCGCCCGGCCAGTTGCTGGGCTCGAGGAAGCGCTCGGCCTGCGGTGCGGTGACCGCCGTGGTCTCGAACGACGTACGTAACTCGGCTGCCGGGGATTCGTCGCCTTTCGTGTGCACGTTGATCAGTTCGCCCACGCAGGGCTTGGCCGACTCGTGCGGGCCCAGGCTCGAGTGCAACACGCCCGCGGCCACGCCGTGCTGCACGAGCTTCGACCAATCGCCGATCGCGCCGTACTCGTCGTCGTCGGTCACGAGGCCGGCAAGCTTGGCGTGCGCGTCGGGGGCCGCGCCGGCCACGCCTTCGACGTTGTGGGCCGCCGCAACCAGCTGCTCGGGCTGGTCGACGTCGAGCCCGAGGTCGGGTGCGACCCGGGCCGCAACTGCGAGTGCGTGAATCCGCCGTACGGCCATGTGCGGCGTCTTCGGTGCGGTGGCGGCGAGATGCTCGAGCGCCTGCTTGGCCGTGGGCAGCGACAGCTCGCCCCGGCGCTGGCGCGCGAAGTCGTGGAACTTGTCGAACCAGCCGACCGGCGTGTCGTCGGAACCCGCGTGCGTGTAGGCGTGGAAGAACTTGCCGACGGTCGCGGCGTTGTCAGGGTTGTTCTTCACGGCCTGGTCGATCGCGCCATAGACGGCGAACAGGCTTTCGTGCTCGGAGCGCTCCGGCATCACACCCACCCTCCTGCGGAGGTATCCCGACTCTATCGCTGGATCCTTGCGCCCGTCCTGGGCCATCATGGGCGCGCAGGGAGGCGGGAGGCAACGCATGGTGGGTCAACCCGGCGACGGCCGGGGCACCGCGTGGCAGTGGGCGATGTTCGACCCGGTCGCGAACGCGCAGGCGCTGGCCGACGTGCAAGCGCAAGCTCTTCGCGCCGCGGGCGACCTCGTCGAACGACTCGCGCAATCGGTCGACGGTGCGCGCGAGCGCGCCTCGGCTGAACCCGAGAACGGCAGTGCTCCCGATGGCGCCGCAACGGCCGCGGGCGACGCGCTCCGGCTCGTGGAGACCTGGATCGATCTCCTGCAGCGCGCGTCGTCGTCGTTCGCCAACGTGGCGACCCGCGACAGTCAGTCAACCGACAACGGGCGCGTTGAAGTGCATCTCGACAGCGACGCGCCGGCCGGCGGCACCGTGCGCCTCGAGATGCTGGACACCGGTTCCGGCGCGCACACCGAAGCGTGGCTGCACAACGGCACGACCACTGGCGTGGGCCCGCTCGCCTTGCATGCCGGCGAGTTGCGCGCACCCGACGGCACGCTGCTCGGCGCAAGTGTGGTGTGCGATCCCGGCCGCATCGATTCGCTTCCCGGCCGGTCGAGCCGCGGTGTCACGGTGTCGGTGCGGCGCCACGGACGCGTGCGCGCCGGCACCTACCGCGGTCTGATCCAGGTGGAGGGCGCGCCGGATGTGTGGCTCGCGGTCGAGGTGATCGTGCGCGCGCCCGACGGTCCGCGCGTTTCGGATTCGCAGGCCCAATGACCGCGCTGGCCGAGGTGGGTGACGGCCTATGGCCGGCGGCGGCGGTGGAGGCGCGCCTCGACGAGGTCGGCCGCGACGTGCGCCGGGCGATGCTCGCCGAGATCCCCGACGGCGTGCCTCACGCCTGGCTCTACCGAGTGGCGCGCGACTACCCGAGTCGCGTCGGGAAGGCGATCCGGCCCGCGCTGTGCCTCGCTGCGTGCGCAGCCTTCGGCGGTGATGACTCGTCGGTCGCTCCGATCGCCGTCGCCATCGAGTTGCTGCACAACGCCTTTCTCGTGCATGACGACATCGTCGACGGGAGCGAGCAGCGTCGCGGCCGTCCAACCCTGCGGGCTCGCTACGGGTTCCCCCTCGCGCTGAACGCGGGCGATGCGCTCGCGGTGCTCGCAAACCAGGTGTTACGCCGGCACGCCCGCACCTTGCCGGCAGATCTCGCCGAGCGCGTGCTCGAAGAGTTCGACACGATGGCGCTGCGCACGCTCGAAGGGCAGGCCACCGAACTCGGTTGGCGTCAAGACAACGTGATCGACCTCAGCGCCGAGGACTACCTCGACCTGATCATGCACAAGACGTGCTGGTACACCACGATTCATCCGCTGCGCGTGGGTGCGCTCGTGGGTTCGGGCGGCCAGGCCGACCTGCGGCCGATGGTGCGGTTCGGCTTCCATCTCGGCGCCGCGTTCCAGATCCGTGACGACCTGTTGAACTTGTGCGGCGACGAGGCCCTGTACGGCAAGGAGATCGATGGCGATCTCTACGAAGGCAAGCGCACGCTGGTGCTGATCCATCTCGTGCGACACTGCCGCGGCGAAGACCGTGCCACCGTCGAGCACTATCTCGGCCTCGAACGCCACGAACGCGACGCCGAGCTCGTCACCGAGATCCGCCGCCTCTGCGACGAGTACGGCAGCATCGAGTTCGCGCGGGCATACGCCGATGGCATCGCCGGAGCGGCCGTGACCGCATTCGACGATGCCTTCGGCGCCCTGCCCCACGGGCCTGATGTTGCCTTCCTGCGATCGATCGTGCCCTACATGCTCGATCGCCGGTCCTGAGCCGGCCCACCACCAACCGGTCGTCGTCCCCTCTGCTCGGGCGCGGTCCCGAGCGGTGACGGCCGGTTACCGGCTCAGGACGGCATCCCCTACGAGAACGGGGTCGTAGGGGACGACCTCGCGACGCCGGCGTTCGATGCGCGCCAGCACGGTCGGAACGTCCGTGCAGAGCGTGCGGAACTCGCGTCGCCCGAAGACGAGGACCATCGTGTCGGTCACAGTGGTGACCGTTGCGATGCGGTGCGCGCCGTTGATGAGCGCACCCTCGCCGAACCAGGTGCCGGGGCCGAGCAACGCAGCCTCGCCCCGGGAAGAATGGAGGTTGGCCACGCCGTCGACCAGGACGAAGAACTCGTGGGCCAGTGCACCTTCGGTGCAGAGGGTCTTGCCGGCGCGGAACACGAGCGTGGTCGTCAGTTGATCGATCTTCTCGAGTTCCGAACGGTTGCAGCCCCGGAAGAGCTCGAGGTTGCGCAGCCTGCGGATCGTGATATCGGACATCTCGCACCCCCGGGATGTCGGGTGAACCGGTGCGTCCGGCCTGGTGCCCGGCGCTCCGTGGTTCGCTCTGTCCCGTCCTCCACAGTGTGCGCGAATCGCTGAGACGGTTCCGTGACGTTCGCGACGCTCCGAGTACGTCATCTGACACACTCTCGGCGTGCCGGTGGTCCGCTTCCTCGATGAGCTCGACCCTCAGGCCCGCGCCGTGTTCGACGCCCTGGGCACGAGGCGGCGTTTCGACGCTGGTGCCACGATGTTCATGGAAGGTGACCGCAGCGGCAGCGTGCTCGCGATCCTCGCCGGACGGGTCAAGGTGTACGCCACAAGCGCCGACGGCCAGGACTTCGTGCTGGCCGTGCGCGGTCCCGGCGAGGTGCTCGGCGACTTCAGCGCCATCGACGACGCGCCGCGTTCGGCGAGCGGCGTGGCACTCGAGCCGGTGGAGGTTCGCGTGATCCCGGCCCGGGCCTTTCGCGACTTCCTGTTCGACACGCCGGGCGCGGGGCTCGCGCTCCTCACCACCATGGTCGACCGCATGCGCGACTCCGACCGGCTGCGCGTGGGTCTCGGTGCGCGCGACACCCTTGGTCGCGTCTCGCTGCGGCTGTTCGAGCTCGTGGAGGAGTGCGGCGTGCAAGAGGACGGCTCGACGAGGATCGACATGCCTCTCACGCAGGACGATCTCGCGGGCTGGGTGGCTGCCTCTCGCGAAGCCGTGGCACGCGCGCTGGCGTCGCTGCGCAAGCGCGGAATCATCACCACGGCCCGGCGCGAGATCCGAGTGCTCGACGTCGAGCAATTGCGCGAGGCGGCGCGCTGACCGGTTGACGCGTTGACGCAGTGACGCAGCGAGCTACGCGACGGTGCCGCGCTCGCGGAGCTCGGCGATGCGGTCGCCGAGACCGAGCTCGGTGAGGATCTCGTCGGTGTGCTCGCCGAGTGCCGGCGACCCGCCACTCAGCTTTGCGGTGGTCGTGCCGAACTGCGCCGGGTGGCGGGGGAGACGGGTGCGCCCCACAACATGGTGGTCGTGCTCCTCGAACAGCCCAACGGCGCGCGCGTGCTCGTCGTCGATCACCTCGCGCGGCGAAAGAATCATCGAGTAAGGCACGCGCTCGGCGTCGAACCGCGCGCTGATCTGTTCCATCGTGAAGTTCACCGCGTGCGCGTAACACATGTCGACGAGCTCGGCGACGAGTTCGCGATGTTGCACTCGTTCACCGATCGTCGCGACGCGCGGGTCGTCGTAACCGTCGACGTCGAGCGCCTTGCACATCCCGGCGAAGTCGTGGTCGGCGGTGGGGGTGATGATGCCCCAACCGTCGCTGAACCGCATCGGCCGGAAACCCGCGACGAAGCTCGAGTTCTGTGAGCCGTCTGACTCGAGGAGCACCTCGTTCGCGGCCGAGTCGGCCCAGAGGAACGAGATCACCGAGTCCATCATCGACAGCTCCACGTGCTGGCCGCCCGCGCCGCGTTCGCGCGCGAACAGCGCCGCGCTGATCGCTTGCGCGGCGTAGAGCGCGGTCACCTTGTCGGCCGCGGTCTGGCGCAAGAACACCGGCACGTTGTCGTTGGGGTCGGCTTGGTTCGCGGCGAAACCGCCGTAGGCCTGCATCACGGTGTCGTACACGCTGCGGTCGCGGTACGGGCCGGCGCTGCCGAATCCCGAAAGTGACGCGTACACGAGGTTCGGGTTCAACGCTGCGAGCGCGTCGTAACCGAGGCCGAGCTTGTCCATCACGCCGGGGCGAAAGTTTTCGATGAACACGTCGGATTCGGCCGCGAGGCGGCGCACGATATCGACACCGTCGTCGTCGTGCAGGTTGACGACGATGCCCCGCTTGCCGCGATTGCACACGAGGTAGAGCGAACTCATGCCGTTCACCATCACGCCCACCCAGCGGGCGATGTCGCCGATGCCGGGCCGTTCCACCTTCACCACGTCGGCGCCCTGGTCGGCAAGCAGCGCCGCGGCGTACGGCCCAGTGAGCGCGATCGAGCAGTCGAGCACCCGCACCCCTGACATCGGCCCGCTCATCTTCCTGCCTCCTGTGGTTGGGGTCCGGGTGTAGCCGGTTCGGTGCAACGCCGCACCGCGAAGCACGTGTTCACGCCGATGCGGACGCAGGTCATGTCGCGCTCACTCCACGAACTTCGCGTGGGTGCGCGGGCGGCCCTGCGGTCCGCTGTACGCGAGACCCCACTGCGGCTCCACCGCGAAATCGGGGACCTCGACGGCGCGCCGGGCCGCGCACCACGAGTCGATCAGCGCGTCCTCGGCGTCGTAATCGAACGGGTCGGTGAGCACACGTTCCTCGATGCCTCCGTGATCGAGCGGATGCTCGGCGAGCCAGCGCGCCGTGCGCCGGACCGCGTCGCGCGCCGGCAGCACGTCGCGATGGCCGAGCCGCTCGCGCACGAGTGAGATATCGAGCACGCGATGAGTGGGGAGCGGTTGCGCCAACATCGGGCGAGCCGGCAGCGCGAGGTCGTAGGGCATCGACACCAGTTCGAGCTCCACCTGGAGCTCGGCCGCGCACAGCTCGATCACCTGCCGCACACTGAGCACCTCTTCGTCGGCCACGTTGAACACGGTTCCGCTGCTGCGCTGCGGTTGCTCGATGCCTGCGACCACGGCCGCGGCGCAGTTCTCGGTGAAGCAGTGATGATGCAGGGTGAGGCCGTCGTCGGCCACGACGATGCGGCGCCGGCCGTCGAGGATGCGGCGCACCACGCACCATTCGCGCGGCGCCGGCTGGTAGGGGCCGTAGAGGTACGGATACCTGAAGTGCGCGGCGTTCGGATGCGCGTCGAACACCGCCTGTTCGGTGCGCACGATCCGGTAGCCCTTGTCGTCGATCGCCGGGTCGAGCACGAGCGGCGCGTCCTCGCGAATCGGCACTGGGAGTCCGGGCGGCGAGTGCAGCCACGCGTTGGTCCAACCGTGGTAGGCGGGCACGCCGCCCACCGACACGAAGTGCGCGCAGTGGCCGCGTGTCGCATGCGCCACCATCCGCAGCCGCCCGTACATCGCCACGATCGTGTCCCACGACGAACCGTCGATCGCGGCATTGAACGATGCCTCGTCGAACGGGTCGGCGTGCACGTGCGCTACCTGCTGTGGCGTTTCAGGGCGTTCGTGTGTGCCGCGGTGCAAGATCGTGACGTCGTGCCCGTGGTCGACGAGCCGGCGCACGATCGGCACACCACTCGGCCCGGTGCCGCCGACGACAAGAACCCGCATGTCCTACCTCGTGTTCGCTTCGCTCACGGGCCGTTGGGCCTTCCCTCGCTCCGGCTTCGCTGCCACGGCATGTTCGCTTGCGGTCGCTCGGCTGGCGCCGATTCTCGCACGGTGGTGGCGGCGGGCGCGAGACTCGGGTGATGACCACGAAGGTGTCGCTCGACGTGCGCCCGCTCACGCCCACCATCGGCGCCGAGATCCGCGGCGTCGACTGCGCAGCCCCGCTCGATGACGACACGATCGCGGCGATCCGCTCGGTGTGGCTCGACCATCTCGTGGTGTTCTTCCCGGGCCAGGAGCTCAGCGATGACACCCAGCGTGCGTTCGCGGCGCGCTTCGGCGAGCCGACGGTGGGCCACCCGGTCGAAAAGACTGTTGCCAACAACCCGAGCATTCAACCGATCGACAGCGTGAAGGACCGCACGAACTTCTGGCACACCGACGTCACGTTCATGTCGCGCCCGCCGATGGCGTCGCTGCTACGCGCCGTGGTGATTCCGGAGTCGGGCGGTGACACGATGTGGGCCGACACCCGTGCCGCGTACGACGCGCTTGCGGAGCCGTTCAAGCACTTCTGCGACGACCTCGTGGCGATCCATTACGACCCCTACTACGCGGCGCTCGTCGACCAGGGTGAAGGCAACGAGTGGGAGGGCAAGAAGCTCACGAAGCTGATGCCGGCGTTCCACCCGGTGGTGCGGGTGCACCCCGAGACCGGGCGGCGCAACCTCTTCGTGAATCCGCAGTTCACGGTCGCGTTGCAGGGTTTCCCCGGGCCGCAGGGCGCCGCGCTGCTCAAGGTGCTCTACGACCACATGACCCAGCCCGAATACATCGTGCGTTACCACTGGACGCCCGGCACGCTCGCGATGTGGGACAACCGCACCACGATGCATTTCGGTATCTACGACTACGGCGACGCGCGCCGCATCATGCACCGCGTGATCCTGCGCGGCGAGCGTCCGGCCGGAATCGCAGGGGTCGCCGAAGCCGCGTGATCGCAGCGGCGTGTGAGCTCAGCGGCCGAGCATGGCCGCGAGATTGTCGTGGTAGAAGCGCTGTTTGGCCGCTTCGGTCACCGAGTCGAGCGTCGCCTCGAACCGTTCGAGCGGGTTCTTCGTACCTTCTGGGTGGGGGTAGTCGGAGCTGAAGCAGTAGAGCTCATCGCCGCTCTGGTCGATCATCCAACCCACGGGCTCGCCGGGGAAGGGCGTGAAGTAGAGCCGGTCGCGCACATACTCGCTGGGAGGCTTCGGCAGGTCGCGCAGCAGCGGCTCGTTGCGGCCGAACGAACGCTGCGCGAGATCGAGGCGGCGGATCCATGGCACCACCCACATCGCGCCTTGCTCGATCGAACCGCCGCGCAAGCGCGGGAAGCGTTCGAGCACGCCGTCGAAGATCAACGCGGCGAGGAACGTCTCGGTCATGTGCGCCACGCCCATGTAGTCCTTGGCGCGCACGTTCTCGCCCCCGCCGAGAAAGTCGCTGACCGGCCGCCCGTTGTCGTGGAACTCGCTGGGGATCAGCCGACCCGCGCCGCCGATGTGCAGCACGAACGGCACGCTCGCGTCGGCGAGCGCGGCCCACACCGGGTCGTAGTCGGGATGCGACGGGCCTTTGCCGCGCCGGGGTGGGCGCGACGGTAGGTGCACGGCCGCGGCGCCGAGCGCGAGCGCGTCGACGACCGTTTCGAACATCGCCTCGGGGTCGTTCCAGGGCGCGTAGGCCACTGGAAGCAGGCGCGGATCATCACCGCAGAACGCGGCCATCGCCCGGTTGTGTGCGCGCGTGCCGCCGTAGAGCAGTTCGAGGTCGTCGCCCGCGAACTGCGTGGCCGCGAACGTCGAGAACACGAGCTGCGCGTCGAAGCCGAGCAGGTCGAGCGCACGGCTGCGCTCCGCGGTGTCGAACGCACCGAGCGCGTGCCAGCCCTTCGCGCTCATGAGCCGCTCCTCGAGTGCGTGCGCGGCCGCGTCGTCGCCGCGCCGCTGCTCGGCGCGCTCCACGGCATCGGCCGCGAGCTTGCCTGCGCCGCCGAGATGGAGCGGACGAATGCGATCGCGGATTGCCGGGTCGGCGAACTCGGCCAGCCAGCCCGGGAGTTCCATGAGATGGCTGTCGGCGTCGAGATAGCGCCGACCGGTGGCATACGGCAGCGTGGCAGTCATGTGCACATTGTGATCCCGCCGGGGCACCGTGTCCACGAGAGAATCGGTACTTCGGTCCGGCCACCAGCCACGACGGCGCCCTCGGCATCGGCGGTCACGAGATCGCAGCGATCCGCGCGATCCTGGGATCGTGCATGAGGAACCGCGCGAACCACGCCAACCGCGCGAGCCGAGGCCGTTGGGGCACGTGCTCGTCACCGGCGCGTCGGGCTTCATCGGTTCGGCCGTGGCGCGCGCGCTCGCAGCCGACGGGCACGCGGTGCGGGCGCTCGTCGAGCCCGGTCGCGATCAGTCGCTGCTCGACGGGCTCGCGATCGAGCGCGTCGCTGCGGACATTCGCGATACCGAAGCGGTCGAGCGTGCGGTCACCGGAATCGACACGGTGTTCCATCTGGCCGCGGTCTATCGATTCTGGGCGGCCGATCCCGCGATCTTCTACGACGTCAACATCGGTGGCACGCTGAATCTGATCCGCGCGATGAACTCGGTCGGCTCCGCACGGCTCGTATACACGAGCACGGTCGCAACCCTTGGCGTCGCCGAGCAGAGCCGGCCCGCGACGGAACACACGCTCGCGCATTTCGAGCACCTCTTCGGGCACTACAAGCGTTCGAAGTATCAGGCGGAGCACGAGGTGCTGCGCGCCGGTGCGGCCGGCCTCGACGTGGTCCTCGTCCATCCGACGTTCCCCGTCGGCGAGGGCGACGCCGCGCCGACGCCGACGGGCCGCACGATCCTCGAGTTCCTCAACGGGCGCATTCCTGCTTACGTCGACACTGCGCTCAATGTCGTGGACGTGGACGATGTCGCGAGCGGGCACCTGCTCGCGGCGCAGCTGGGGACGCGTGGCCGCAGCTACATCCTCGGCGGCGAGAACATGTCACTGCGCGAGATGCTCACGATGCTGGCCGGCTTGTGCGGGCTCCCGGCACCGCGCGTCCGGCTCGCGCCGCGGGCAGTTCTGCCGCTCGTCCAGAGCGCAGAATGGTTCGAGGCACGCGTGTTGCACCGCGAGCCCACCCTCACGGCGGAGCCTGTTCGCATGGCGACGACCAAGATGGAATACGACACCACACGCGCACGTGCCGAGCTCGGGTATACGAGTATCCCGGCCCGTGACGCCCTGCGGCGCGCCGCTGCGTGGTTCGTGGCCAATGGATACGTCAAGCCGGCCCAGGTCGCGAAGATCGAACGAGGAGGCTCGCTGGCAACTCCGGCCGTCGCGTCCGCCCAATTGGCCGGCCCGACGGCGCGGCAAGGGGCGGCGCCGTGACCTTCGATCTCAATGCGCTGCTCAACGCCCGCGGCACTGAGGGCTTCGCGCTGCACGAGCGCTACATGAACCCGCAGATGCCAAAGATTCTTCGCACCATCGGCTTCGACAAGGATTACGTGCGCGCCGAAGGCGCCTACCTGTTCGATCGGGACGGCCGCCGCTATCTCGACTTTCTTGCCGGATTCGGCGTGTTCGCGCTCGGCCGTTGCCATCCCGTCATCGAACAAGCGCTGCGCGACGCGATCGCGCTCTCGTATCCGAGCCTCGTGCAGTTCGAATGCCCACCTCTTTCGGGCCTGCTCGCGGAAGCGCTCGTGCAGAAGATGCCCACCGACGACTACCGCGTGTTCTTCACCAACAGTGGCGCGGAATCCGTCGAAACGGCGTTGAAGTACGTGCGGTGCGCCACCCGACGCGAGCGTGTCCTCTATGCCGACCACGCATTTCACGGCCTCACCACAGGCGCGCTGTCGTTGAACGGAGCGCGCGAATTTCGCGAGCGCTTCGGGAAACTCCCGGGCGCGACCTCGGTGCCGTTCGGCGATCTCGATGCCCTCGTGCGCGAGCTGAAGCGCGGCGACGTCGCGGCATTCGTCGTAGAACCGATTCAAGGCAAGGGCGTCTTCGTCGCGCCCGACGACTACCTGCGGTTGGCCGCCGAGGCGTGCCATGCGCGCGGCACCCTGTTCTGTGTGGACGAAGTGCAGACCGGCTTGGGGCGCACGGGCACATTCTTCGCGTTCGAGCAATGGGGAGTGGAACCAGATCTCGTGACGATCGCCAAGGCGCTCTCCGGCGGGTACGTGCCGGTCGGTGCCGTGATCGCCAAGAGCCACATCGTCGAGACGGTGTTCGACAAGATGGACCGCGCCGTGGTGCACAGCGCCACCTTCAGTCAGAACGTGCTCGCGATGACCGCAGGGCTCGCCACATTGCACACGCTCGATGAAGAAGATGTGATCGACAACGCTGCGACCGTCGGCGGAGCGTTGCTGTCGAACCTGAAGATCATGGCCGGCAAGCACGACTTGGTACAGGAGATTCGCGGCCGCGGTTTGATGATCGGCATCGAGTTCCACCGCCCGACACCGCGCGGCCTGCGCGCGCAGTGGTCGTTGCTCGAGACCATGCGCAAGGGACTGTTCACACAGATGGTGGTCGTACCGCTCTTTCGTGACCACGCGATTCTCTCGCAGGTCGCGGGCGATCACCAGAACGTGTTGAAGATCCTGCCGCCGCTCATCACCACCGACGACCAAGCCGACGCGTTCGTGGACGCGATGGATGAAGTGCTCACGCAACTCGAACGATCGGCGGGGCTTCTCGTTGGCGTCGCCCGTTCGTTGGCGCTCCCCGCGTTGCGCGCCCGCGGATAGCGCGTCCGTGCATCGCCGCCCGGGCGCGTGTACCGTCTCGCTGGGGGTGGGGCACGGCAGCGGGGGATCGCAATGCGGATTCTGCGGGCGACGGTGGTCGGTGTGGTGGTTGCCGCGATTGTGGGCAGTCTGGGTCCCGGCGCGCTTGCCACTGGGAGTTGGTCGGTGGTGCCGAGCCCCAACGGTGCCGGCTCGACCCCGGCGACATTCTCGGCAATCTCGTGCGCGTTGCCGTCGTCGTGCGTGGCGGTGGGCGACCTGGGTGGCCTGGAGGGGCAGGGTCAGCACGCCCTCATCGAGCGCTTCGACGGCACTCGTTGGAAGCGAGAGGTTGCTGCCGAGCCCTCTGCCGCTTCGTCTGTGACGCTCAAAGCGGTGAGCTGCCCATCGACCACGTTCTGTGTGGCGGTGGGGAGTTGGCACTCGAGCAATGATCTCCACCAGCAACTTGCCGAGGTGTGGACCGGATCGGGCTGGTCGATCGCGTCGACGCCGGCGGCACCATCCCCGGCGCTCACTGCGGACTTCGAGGGCGTGACGTGTACGAGCCCCACGGATTGCACGATCGTGGGCGAGAGCGAAGACGTGTTCATCGATGCCAACGCGTTGATCGAGCACTGGGACGGCTCGACATGGACGCGCGAGGTGTTGGCGACGCCGAGTTCGGTGCACAGCGTGTTTCCTGCGTCGATTGCCTGCGTGAGTGCGACGAGCTGCAAGATGGTTGGCGAGTACCAGCTCGCTGACAACAGCCTTGCCGTGTTCGCCGCGAGTTCGAGCGGCACCACCTGGTCCGTCGACACAGTGCCGAACCCACCTGGCGTGATCAATCCGTCGTTGACCAGTGTGAGCTGTACCGGCGCGCCGATGCGGTGCGTCGCAGTGGGATACGGGAGCAATGGGGCCGTCGCCGCACGCTGGAACGGGTCTGCGTGGACGTTGCTGACCGTGCCGGTGCCGGCAGGTGCGTCCAGCATTCAGTTGCGCGGCGTGTCGTGCGCCGCCGCCACCGACTGCATCGCGGTCGGCTACTGGAGCTCCGCCACCGCGGGCCACGCGCTCGTCGAGCGCTACGACGGAACCGAGTTGTCGCTGTTCCCCGCCCAGCCGGCGAGCAGTGGCGCGCTGTCAGGTGTGACCTGCCGCGCCGATGATTCGTGCACCGTGGTCGGTGATGCCTCGTTCCACGTGTTCGTGGCCGCGTGGAACGGCGTCGCGTGGGTGGCCGACGCGCACGCGAACCCGATCACTCCCGTCTTCAGCGCTTTCAACGGCGTGGCGTGCGCGTCGGCAACGAGCTGTGCTGCGGTCGGGTGGTCGTTCACCGCGCATGGCGACAAGGTGCTGGTCGAGCACTGGAACGGCATTGCCTGGGGGCAGCAGGGCATCGACGTGCCCCAGGGCTCCAGCCAGCTGAACAACGTCGCGTGCCCCTCGATTGCGCGCTGTGTCGCCGTGGGTGACACGGCGTCCGCATCTGGCCGAACTACACCGGTCGCCGAGATCTGGAGTGGCGGGCGCTGGTCGTTCGAACAGGTCCCGGTTGCCGCCAGCGCGACGACCAAAACCCTTCGTGCCGTCACGTGCGTGTCGACGACCGATTGCATCGCCGTCGGTGCCACGAACGGTTCGAGCTCGGGCACGCTGATCGAGCGATGGAATGGCACCAGCTGGACCACGGAGCCGAGCCCCGCACTCCCCGGCAAGGTGTCGGGCGAACTCTTCGGCGTTGTGTGCACGAGCGCCGCGTCGTGCGTCGCTTCGGGTTCGTACGCGACGCCAAGCGGTAGCCACACGCTCGTGGAACGCTCGAGCGGTGCAGCGTGGTCGGTGGTGGCGACGCCCGCGGTGTCGCAGCCCGTCGCTCGGCTCGATGCCGTCACCTGCACGAGCGCGGTGCGCTGTATTGCGGTGGGTTCACAAGAGAGCTCCGCGAGCGGCACCGGCGAACCGTTGACCGAACAGTGGAACGGCGCGAACTGGTCGGTCGTCGCGGATCCTGGCGGATTGCCGGCGAGTAGCGCGTTGCACGCGGTCGCCTGTGTGAGCGCGAACGACTGTGTTGCCGTGGGCACCTCGGGCGAAGCACTTCCGGTGATCGAGCACTGGAACGGGTCGGCATGGACAGCGCAGACGGCACCGATGCCGGCCGGGGATCAACTCGGTGAGCTGTTCGGCGTCGCGTGTGTGAGTGGACGGTGCACAGGCGTCGGCGGCGCAACCGTTGGTCCCATATTCCTGCTGCCGCTCCCGAACACGTTCGTGATCCGGAGTAGCTGACGTGACGCTCGCGGGACCGAGCGCGCTCAGCCGGCGACGCGTCCGAGGAACGGGAGCAGGTCGTTGAAGAAGTCGTTGTTCGGATAGGCGCCGGCTGGATCGTTGTGGGCGTAGGTGCTCGCGCGGTTCACGAGCACGAGGTTGCTGGCGGGGATACCCGACTGCTGGGCGAGGGCCTGCGCACCGGTGATCACGCGCGCGTTGCCGAGGTGCGCGGCAAACGCATAGATCAAAAGCGACTTCGGGAGCTGGTGGCCCATCGTCGCGTCGACGCCGAGCACCGATTGCGCCGGGTTGGCATTGCCGTTGCCGACCGCGCCGGTGTCGTCGGTGAGCCGCTGCGGGAAGTACCACTCGGAGCCGTCGACGCCGGTCATACCGATTCCCGCGAACATCGTCGCGAAGCGGTTGATCGGTGTGAGCGCGCCGGCGCTGTTCCAGCCGTGCACGGGGCCAGCCGACGCGAGTCCGGTACCGAGGTGCGCTTGCGCTGCGGCGAGGCTGGCCGGCGAGCTCGCGGCGTTGAGCGCGTAGCCGAACTGGCCGGCGTTCGTGGCGCGTACCGGCGGCACGATCTCCTTCGGAAGAAGGCCGGACGTTTGCCCGAGCGACGGGTCGTTCGGAGCGAGCAGCGCGGCCCCCGAACCAGTGGCGATGTACACACCGGCGTAGGGCGCAGGGATCCCACCGAAGTTGAGCCAGGGCGACGCCGACGGCGCGTTCAGCGTCGCCAACTCGGCACTGGCGGCCGAAGCGCTCGTCGACTTCGTGCCGCTGCCGCCGTCGATGTAGACGAGACCGGCGAGACCGTCGGCGCCCGCACGACCACTGAAGTTCCACGTTGCGTACGCGGTGACCACCGAACCGCCGAGCGAGTGGCCGCCGAGCACCACCTTGCCGCCGAGCGTCTTCGCCGCGGTGATCACCGTGTGAAGGTCTTGCACCGCCACGTTCATGCCCCACTGCTTGGCGAATTCCACCTGCGAAGTGGGGATCAGCTGGAAGTGGTTCTTGATGCTCGGGTCCTTCAAGTAACCGAGGTAGTAGTCGTACGCCTGTTGCTGGGTGACCTTGTGTTGCTTGAACCGGTCGAGCACCGACTGGTCCTCGAGCAGGTTCTCACGCCGTTCCACCGACCACACCTGCCAGCCCGGCGCCTTGCTCACGATCCACTGCGCGAGTGGAACGAAGTAGGCGCTGCCTGCCGACGTACCGGGTTCGAGCACGAGCACGTTCTTGGCCGTCGGCGAGCCGACCTTGATGACGCCGACCTTGTCGTACTTCGCCGGCGTGCCGGGTGCGGCGTAGCCGGTCATCCACGTGACCCCGAGCGGCTGGGTCGCCGCCGGCGCAGTAGTGCTCGCCGAACTCGTGCTGGCGGTGGACGCGGCGGTGGTGTTCGACGCGTGCGAGCTCGACGAGCTGCACGCGGCGAGGCTGAGTACCGCGGCCGTGGCGAGCGCGGCGAGGGCACGCTGGGAGCGTCGAGATCGTGGAATCGTCATCGGCGCGGGATCGTACGCGTCCCGAGCGGGTTTGCCGGCGTCGGCAAATCCGGGTGGGCCAATTGCGCGGCCTACGGCCGCGATTCTTCCAAATGGCTCGGCGTGCTCGTGGCGGCGTCGGCTTCTGATCCGATCGGGGTGGCGATCGCGCTGTCGACTGCTTCGTCGCCGAACGGCACCACGTCGGGAAGTTGTCCGTCGAGGTCGCCTTCCGCCTCGCCGTACACGTAGCGCTCGCCGCGCATCCACGACGCCGCGGCCGCGATGACACACATGATGAGCGACGCGGTGAACGCGATCACCAGCCCGTGCTTGAACGGACCCGAGATGAGCTCGGGGAAGAACTTGGTGCCGGTGAGGTGCGCGGCTTGCGCATGGGGGAGCGTCGACAGCACCGAGTGGGTGTGGCCAGCGGCAGGCGCGCCCAGCAACTTCGCCATCGGGTTGTAACCGAGGAACGCTGCGAACAGGCTGCCGACGGCGGGAAGCGCGGCGATGTGCGCCGCCGTCGTGGCGTCGACGCCGTTTGCCTGCAAGCCCGCGGCCATCGTGTGGGGCAGCGTGGAGGTGAGGCCCACGATCATCAGCGAGAAGAACACCCCGATCGAGAGCACCATCCCCGTGTTCTGGAAGGTCGCGCGCATTCCCGACGCCGCGCCGCGCTCGTTCGGTGGTGCGCTGTTCATGATGCCGGTCATGTTGGGCGCCGCAAACATGCCATTGCCGATGCCGTTGAGCAGCAAGAGCGCGAAGAAGGCGGGATACGAGAAGTTCGCCGGCAACAGCATGAGCAAACCGAACGACAGCGCGGTCAGCAACATGCCGCTCGTGGCGAACCAGCGCGCGCCGTACTTGTCGGAGAGCCAGCCGCATATCGGGCCGGCAATCAGGAATCCGCCGGTAAGCGGCAACATGAAGATGCCGGCCCACAACGGCGTGCGTTCGAAGCTGTAACCGCGCTCGGGCAGCCAGATGCCCTGCAGCCAGATGATGAGCATGAACTGCAGGCCGCCGCGGCCGATCGCGCCGAGGAAGCCGGCGATGTTGCCCGCCGTGAACGCGCGGATGCGGAACAACTTCAAGTTGAACATCGGGTCGGCAACTTTGGTCTCGATCACCGCGAAGATGCCGAGCAGCACGATGCCACCGACAAGCTCGAGCAGCACCCACGGTCCGGTCCAGCCCATCGAGTTCGCTCCGTGCGGCAGCAACCCGTAGGTGAGACCGATGAGCACCATCACGAGGCCGGCCGCGAACGTGACGTTGCCCCACCAGTCGATGCTGGCTTTCTTCACCGTGCCGATCTCACGCAGCTTCAAATACGCCCACACGGTGCCGAACACGCCGATCGGCACGTTCACCCAGAACACGGCACGCCAGTCGACGTCGGCGAGCACGCCGCCCACCACGAGACCGATGAACGCGCCGGCCATACCGGCGATCACCGCCACGCCGATGGCGAACCCGCGCTGCGTCGCGGGGAACGCGTCGGTGAGGATGGCGGCCGAGTTGGCGGTGAGCAACGCGCCACCGACGCCTTGCACCACGCGCCAGATGATCAACCACATCGCGCCGTGCGCGCCTGTCCACGGACACAGCGACAGCGCGAGAGATGCACCGCTGAACACGGCGAAGCCGGCGTTGTACATGCGCACCCGGCCGTACATGTCGCCGAGGCGCCCGAACGTGACCACGAGCACCGCAGTCACCACGAGGTAGCCCATCAGCATCCAGAGCAGGTAGCCGATGTTGGCGGGCTCGAGTGGGTCGAGGCCGATGCCGCGGAAGATCGCGGGCATCGAGATGAGCACGATCGACGAGTCGAGCGACGCCATGAACACGCCGAGCGTGGTGTTCGACAACGCGATCCAGCGGTAGTTGTCGCGTACGGGTTCCTGTTCGAGCGCTGCGGTCGTCGTCGTCATCCGTCCATCCCTGGTGCCGGTGTCGTCGCGGATACCTGTGCCATACAGCTATTTCAATGTATCATACAGCGATGGCCACCGTTCCGAGCCAAGAACCCGCCAACGCCGGGCCTCCCCGCGCCGCGCCCGGCGACCCGCTCGGCCACATCGAGACCGAAATGCTCGTGTTCGTGCGCAACCTGGAAGCCCAGGCTCGACGCACCGATTTGTTCCGCGACATGGATCGTGCGAGCTACCTGCTCGCGCGCACGCTCGAGATCACCGGTCCGCTGAGCATCAACGCGCTCGCCGAGGCACTGCATCTCGACGCCACCACGGTGACGCGCCAGGTGGCAACGATGGCCGACAGCGCCTTCGTCGAGCGCGGCACGGACCCTCACGATCGCCGGGTGCGCGCGGTGGCGCTGACCGCGAAGGGGCGGCGCGTGATGGAGTCACTGCGGCGTGAGCGCCGGACGCGCGTCGATCGCCTCCTCGCCGATTTCGACGCCGACGATCGCGAAGAGTTCGGTCGCCTGCTCGAGCGCTTCAACGACGCGATCGCTCAGAGCCACCGCTGACCCGACCGCTCGGCCGCTCAGTCGAACCCGGTTCGACGTAATCGCTCATTGGCGCGCTCGCAACGCTGCTCCCATCTCCGTGACGATGCGGTCGAGCATCGCCCGTGACGTGGCGAAGTTGAGGCGGACGCGTTGCTCGCAGTAGGCCCCGAACGGCGGCCCGTCACTCAACGCGACGTGCGCTTGATCGAGGAAGAATTGCGCCGGATCGCCGAGCTCGAGGGCACCACAGTCGAGCCACGACAGGAACGTTGCTTGGGGCATCTGCCACAGCACGCCGGGCAGCTCGTGCTCGACCAGCTCGGCGAGCCGCCGCCGGTTGGCGTCGAGGTACTGGACCAGGTCGTGCAGCCACTCGCGACCGGCGCCGTAGGCCGCGGTTGACGCGGCGATGCCGATCGGCGTGGGCCCGGCGACCTCGAACACTCCGAGCGTGCGCCATCGCGCCGCGTCGTCGTGGTTGTTCGTGATCACCTGGGCGCACTTCAGGCCGGCAATGTTGAACGCCTTCGACGCCGATGTGACCGTCACCGTGTGCGACGCAGCGGCCTCGGACACGGTGGCGTAGGGCGTGTGCACGTTGGGCGAGTACACGAGTGGCGCGTGCACCTCGTCGGCAACGACGCGCGCGCCGTGGTGATCGATGATCTCCGCCAGCGCGACAAGCTCGGCTCGGGTGAACACGCGGCCGGTGGGATTGTGCGGATTACACAACAGCACGGCGCGCGCGCCACCTTGGAGTGCGGCGGCAATGGCATCGAGGTCGAGCCCGTCGAGCCCGTCCTCGGTGGTCATCGGCGCGTGCACGGCGGGTCGCCCGGTGAGCTCGACCACCTCGAAGAACGGCGGGTAGGCCGGCGTCGGTACCACCACCGCGGCGCCGGGCTCCACGAACGCGTCGAGCGCGCCGGCAATGCCGGTGAGCACGTCGGCGACGGGAAAGATGCGTGTGGGCGGCACCGACCACCCGTGCTCGGCATCGAGGAACGCCGCGCAGGCCGTGGTCAGCTCACTCAGATCGGCCACCACGTAGCCGAAGTCCTCGCGGCCCACCGCGTCGAGAATCGCGTCGCGCACCACGGGCGCGGTGACGAAGTCCATCTCGGCCACCCACGCCGCGAGCACGTGAGGTGGGTAGAGCGTCCACTTGACGGTGCGGCGCTCGCGCAACCGCGTTACGTCGACGTCGTCGAATCGCACTCGTGGAACCTACGCGGCACGCGTGCGGGCTACGAGTGTGCGAACGCGAGGTACTCGTGCACCGACCGCACTGCCGCCGAGCCTTCGCCCACAGCCGCAGCGACGCGCTTGGTCGATCCGGAACGCACGTCGCCCACCGCGAACAGGCCGGGATGCGATGTCTCGAAGGGGAGAGGCCGGCGCCCGAGCACGTCCCAGCGTTCGCCGAGCGCGTTGGCGTCGAGCTCGAGGTCGGTGCGGATGAAGCCGTGCTCGTCGACGGCCGCGCACTTCGACAACCAATCAGAGTTCGGCTCGGCGCCGATGAACGAGAACAGCGCTTCACACGGCACCGTCACGTCGCCTTCGGGCGTGGCGAGCCGGGCGTGTCGCATCTCCCTGTCGCCATCGAGCGCGGTGACGCGTGTGTTCGTGCGCACAGTGATACGCAGGTTCGCGACCACGCGGTCGACGAGGTAGCTCGACATCGCCGCGCCGATGTCGTCACCGCGAATTGCGATCGTGACCGGCGATGTCTGCGCGAGGTAGAGCGCAGCCTGGCCCGCGGAGTTGCCGCCGCCCACGATCACCACCGGTGAGCCGCTGCACTGACGCATCTCGTTCTCGGTGGCCGCGTAGTACACGGATTGCTCGAAATCCTCGATGCGTTGCGCATCGAGACGGCGATAGCGCACACCACTCGCGACGATCACGGCGCGGCCGACCACCTCGGTGCCGTCCTCGAGGTGCACCACGAGATGACCGCTGCACTCGCGTAGCGATGCGGCGGAGCACGGCGCGGTGAGGTGGGCGCCGAACTTCTCGGCCTGCACGATTGCCCGCTGCGTGAGCTCGGTGCCCGACACGCCCATCGGGAAGCCCAGGTAGTTCTCGATGCGCGAGGTCGACCCGGCCTGCCCGCCGACGGTTGCCCGCTCGAGTCCGAGGGTTTCGAGTCCTTCGGTGGCGCCGTACACCGCCGCGGCGAGCCCGGCCGGTCCGCCGCCGACGATCACGAGATCGAATTTGCGTTCGGGCAGGCTCTCGACCGTGAGCCCGAGATATGACGCGACCTCGCCGATGGTGGGATTGCGCATCACCGCGCCGGGTGCGATCACTACAGGGAGATCTTCAGCAGTGATCGCGAGATCTTGCAGCGTGTCGTCGAGCACCGGATCGTTCTCGGTGTCGAGCCACTCGTGGGGCACGCCGGCCCGGGCGAGGAACTCGCGGATGCGCAACGACTCGGGAGACAGGCGTGAGCCGACCAGCCGAATCGCCGAGGCCGCGCCGGTCATGAGGATCGCCCGGCGTGCGATGAACGCGGCGAGCACCTTGTCGCTGAGCGCGGGCTCGGTGGCGAGTGCGCGGCGCATCGCGGCGGCTGGCACCGCGATCACCTCGCCCGACTCGACCACGGTCGCGGTCACGAACACGCGCAGTCCGGTGAGGAGGTTCAGCTCGCCGAGAAAGCGGCGCGCGTCGTGGCGCACCACCACCTGGTCCGTCCCGTCGGAGCCTGCGGTGGTGATCTCGACCACACCCGACGTCACCGCAAAGAAGTCGTAGGTGGCGTCACCGGCCCGGTAGAGGGTCTCACCCGCGGTGACGCGGCGGCGCGTACCGAGCGTGTCGAGCAACGCGATCTCGGCGTCGTCGAGCATCGGGAACGCGGCATCGTCGCCGATCACGGGTACCTCTCTCCGGCCTCTGCGTTCGTGCACCTACAAGGCAGCGCCGACCAGCCTGCCACGCGCCCCCAAACGCCGCCGAGACGGCTTCTCGTACGCTGGCCTCGTGACGCCCGACGACCTCGACAAGCTTGCGCACCTGCGTCGCGCTCGCGACCTCATGGATCGCGAGTACTCGCAGCCGCTCGACGTCGCCGCACTGGCTCGCGCCGCCTACATGTCGACCGCGCACTTCGCGCGCCAATTTCGCGCCACGTACGGCGAGACCCCGTACTCGTACCTGATGACGCGGCGCATCGAGCGGGCCAAGGCGTTGCTGCGACGCGGCGACCTGTCGGTCACCGACGTGTGCATGGAGGTCGGGTGTACCTCGCTCGGTTCGTTCAGCGCGCGGTTCACCGAGCTGGTCGGCGAGACCCCGACGCAGTACCGGGCTCGCGACCACGCTGCCTTCGCGAACGTGCCGGGGTGCGTGGTGAAGGACCTCACCCGGCCGAGCCGCGCACCGCGCCCCAACGGCACAACGAACGGCACGGCGAACGGCAAAGCGAGCAGGATCGGAGAAGCCAACAGAGTGCCGGCTCTCTAGCGTGTTCGACATGAACCTCACACTTTCCCGCTGCTTCGTACAAGTGAACGACCCTGACCCAGCCTTGGCCTTCTACCGTGACGGCCTCGGCCTCGAACTGCGCAACGACGTGGCCCGTGAGGGCTTCCGCTGGATCACGGTGGGCGCGCCGGCACAGCCCGGTGTCGAGATCGTGCTCACCAACTACCAGTGCGGCAGCCCGGCCGACGGTGACGTGATCGTCGGCCTCGTGGCCAAGGGCGCCTTCAACGGCGTGCACTTCCACACCGACGACCTCAACGCCACGTTTGACAAGCTCTGTGCTGCGGGCGCGGATGTCGTGCAGGAGCCGGCCGACCAGCCTTGGGGCACGCGCGACTGCGCGGTGCGCGACCCGTCAGGCAACCTCGTGCGCATCGATCAGCCGCCTGCCGCCTAGTGGTGAAGCACGCCGCCGACACCCACGATCTGATCCGCGTGCACGGCGCGCGCGTGAACAATCTGAAGGATGTCAGCCTCGAGATCCCGAAGCGCCGGTTGACTGTGTTCACCGGCGTTTCGGGCTCCGGCAAGAGTTCGTTGGTGTTCGGCACGATCGCGGCGGAGTCGCAGCGGCTGATCAACGAGACGTACAGCGCGTTTGTACAGGGCTTCATGCCCACCTTGGCGCGGCCCGAGGTCGACGTGCTCGACGGCCTGACGACGGCGATCATCGTCGATCAAGAACGAATGGGTCGCGACGCTCGTTCCACCGTCGGTACGGCCACCGATGCGAACGCGATGTTGCGCATCCTCTTCAGCCGGCTCGGCCAGCCGCACATCGGACCGCCGAACGCGTACTCGTTCAACGTGCCGTCGGTTCACGCCAGCGGCGCGATCACGATCGAGCGGGGCGCCAAGCGAACGGTGCGCGGCACGTTCAACCGTCTCGGCGGTATGTGTCCGCGCTGCGAAGGCCGCGGCTCGGTGAACGATTTTGATCTCGCGCAGCTCTACGACGACAGCAAGTCGCTCAACGAGGGTGCGCTCACGATCCCGGGCTACAGCATGGACGGCTGGTACGGGCGCATCTTCAAGGGCTGCGGGTTCTTCGACCCCGACAAGCCGATCCGCAAGTACACCAAGCGCGAGCTCGGCGACCTGTTGCACAAGGAGCCCACGAAGATCAAGGTCGACGGCATCAACCTCACCTACGAGGGTTTGATCCCGAGGATCCAGAAGTCGATGCTGTCGAAGGATGTCGACTCGCTGCAGCCGCACGTACGCGCGTTCGTGGAACGCGTCGTCACCTTCAGCATCTGCCCCGAGTGCGACGGCACTCGGCTCGCGGCCGAGGCGCGGTCGTCGAAGATCAAGAAGCTCAACATTGCCGACGCGTGCGCGATGCAGATCAGCGACCTTGCGGCATGGGTGCGCGCGCTGAATGAACCGACGGTGGCGCCGTTGCTTGCCGCGCTCGGCGACGTGCTCGACGCGTTTGTCGACATCGGTCTCGGCTACCTCAGCCTCGATCGGCCGTCGGGCACGCTCTCGGGTGGCGAGGCCCAGCGCACGAAGATGATCCGCCAGCTCGGGTCGTCGCTCACGGACATCACGTACGTGTTCGACGAACCGACGATCGGCCTGCACCCGCACGACATCCAACGGATGAACGAGCTGCTGCTGCAGCTGCGCGACAAGGGCAACACGGTGCTGGTGGTGGAGCACAAGCCGGAGACGATCGCGATCGCCGATCACGTGGTCGACCTCGGTCCGGGGGCCGGCGCCGCGGGCGGTCGGGTGGTGTTCGAAGGCACCGTCAAAGGCCTGCGCAACAGCGGCACCATCACCGGGAAGCACTTCGACGATCGCGCCGCGCTCCGGCCGTCGGTACGCGCACCGGCCGGCGCACTCGAGGTGCGCGGCGCGAGCACGCACAATCTGCGCAGCGTCGACGTCAACATCCCGCTTGGTGTGCTCGCGGTGATCACCGGCGTGGCCGGTTCCGGCAAGAGCTCGTTGATCGACGGGTCGGTGTCGCGCCGCGACGGAGTGGTCACAGTGGACCAGACCGCAATTGGTGGATCGCGGCGCAGCAACCCCGCCACCTACACGGGGCTGCTCGAACCGATCCGCAAGGCGTTCGCCAAGGCGAATGGTGTGAAGCCGGCCTTGTTCAGTGCGAACTCCGAGGGCGCGTGCCCCACCTGCAACGGTGCGGGTGTCATCTACACCGACCTTGCGATGATGGCCGGCGTCGCCACCACGTGCGAGGACTGCGGCGGCAAACGCTTCGATGCGTCGGTGCTCGAATACCGCTTCGGCGGTCGCGACATCAGCGAGGTGCTCGCAATGTCGGTGGGTGAGGCCACGGAGTTCTTTGCCGAGGGCGATGCAAGTGTTCCGGCCGCCCACGCTGTGCTGCAGCGCCTCGCCGATGTCGGGCTCGGGTATCTCACGATCGGCCAGCCGCTCACCACACTGTCGGGCGGTGAGCGCCAGCGGCTGAAGCTTGCCACGCACATGGGCGAAAAGGCCGCGGTGTTCGTGCTCGACGAGCCGACCACCGGGCTTCACCTCGCCGACGTCGAGCAGTTGCTCGGTCTCCTCGATCGGCTTGTCGACGCGGGCAAGTCGGTGATCGTGATCGAACACCATCAGGCCGTGATGGCCCACGCCGACTGGATCATCGACCTCGGACCCGGCGCAGGCCACGACGGTGGGCGAGTGGTGTTCGAGGGCACCCCCGCCGACCTCGTCGGCGGGCGCGCCACGCTCACCGGCCAACACCTCGCCGCGTACGTCGCACACTGATCAACCAAGCGTTCTCGGTGCACGCGGTGAAGGAACGATGACATGACGACCGAAGGCATCGAATCGGTGGTGGTCGAGACCGAGGCACCTGGCGGTGAGTGAACCGGACAGCACTGCGGTGCGAGTTGCGCTGTGGCGCGCCATGCACGTGGCCGTGGATCCCGCACCGCATGTGCTCGAGGACGAGATCGGCCTGCAGCTCGCGGCGCCCGACGACGATTGGCGCGCGCGTCCCGATATGGATCCCGCGTGGACCGGGCCATTCCGCGCCGGCACCGTCGCGCGCGCTCGATTCGTCGAGGACCTACTGGTCGATCGCATCGCCGACGGCACCCGGCAGTACGTGTTGCTCGGCGCGGGCCTCGACACGCTCGCGCAGCGAAGGCCCGAGCTCGGCGGGGCCGTGCGCGTCTTCGAGGTCGACCAGCCTGGTCCGCAGGCGTGGAAGCGCGAGCGGCTCGCGGCGCTCGGCTACAGCGAACCCGACTGGCTGCATTTCGTGCCCGTCGACTTCGAGTCGGGAGCATCGTGGTGGGACGAGCTCGCGGCCGCCGGCTTCGACCCGGGCTCGCCCGCGCTCGTGGTCTCCACCGGAGTCTCGATGTATCTCACGCGTGCAGCCACGGCAGAGATGCTCGGTGCGGTGGCGAACCTCGCCGCGGGCTCCACCCTCGCCATGACCTTCCTGCTGCCCACCGAGCTGCTCGACGAAGCCGATCGGCCCGCGTTCGAAGCTGCCCAGGAGGGCGCCCGCCGATCGGGCACGCCGTTCATCAGCCTCTACACGCCCGATGCCGTGCTCGCACTCGCGCGCGATGCGGGGTTCGCGCACGTTGAGCACGTCTCGGCCCAGGCACTTGCAGCGCGGTACTTCGCCGACCGCACCGACGGCCTGCGCCCGTCGAGCGGCGAGGACTTCCTCGTTGGTACGGCGTAACGGGGCCCGATCCTCCGTCCGGCCCGTTGCCGACCGGGGTCGCCTCGTTGTATGACTAGGCGAGAATGTTGGAGCGAGAGATGGGTGTCGAGGGTCGACTCGCGGACTTGCGCGCCCTTACGGACGAAACGCTTTCCCGGCTCGACGTCGACGAGCTGCTCGTCGAGCTCCTCACGCGGCTGCGCGAGATCATCGACGTCGACACGGCAGCTGTGTTGATGCTCGACCGGCACACCGACGAGCTCGTGGCCCGGGCGGCGTGTGGCATCGAGGAAGAGGTGCGCCAGGGCGTGCGCATCCCGCTGGGCCGGGGCTTTGCCGGAGGTATCGCAGCCTCGAGGCAGGCGGTCCGCCTCGACCGCGTCGACGCTACGACGGTCACGAACCCGATCCTGTGGGAGTCGGGAATCCAGGTGATGCTCGGCGTTCCTCTCTTGCGCGGCGATGCGGTCCTCGGGGTGTTGCATGTGGGCCGGCTCGCGAAGCAGCCGTTCACCGAGCAGGACATCGAGTTGCTCCAGGTCGCCGCGGACCGCATCGCCGGTGCGGCAGAAACCCAGGAGCTCGCGCTCGAACGGGTGGCGACCAGCCTCATCGAGCGCAGCCTGCTGCCGGCAAGGTTGCCGGTGTGCGCCGGGCTCTCGTTCGCCACTCGTTACGTCGCTGCAGAGTCGAACAACGTCGGTGGCGATTGGTACGACCTCTTCACCATGCCGTCCGGGCAGCTGTGGATCGTCGTCGGCGACGTGGCCGGCCATGGCCTCCAGTCGGCCATTGTGATGAGCCGTATTCGCAGTGCCTTGCGCGCCTACACGATGCTCGATGCGTCGCCTGCACATGTGCTCGACCTCGTCGACAAGAAGGTCCGCCATTTCGAGATCGGCACGTTCGCCACGGTCGCGTGCGCAACGCTCGACCCTCCGTACGACACGATGACGCTGGCGAGCGCGGGGCATCCGCCGCCCGTGCTGTGCGGACCCGACGGGACCGCCAGGTTCGCACCACTCGAGATCAGCCCGCCCGTTGGCACCAGCGTGGGCAGGCAGCGCCGGGCCACCACGGTCCCGATCGATCCCGGTACCACGATCGCGTTCTACACCGACGGGCTCATCGAGCGGCGCGGCGAGTCGCTCGACGTCGGTCTGGCCCGACTCGCCGACGCCATTTCGACCGGCGCGCCCAACGGCGTGGCCGCCGACATCATGCGCGCGCTCATCGGCAAGTCGATCCCGCGTGACGACATCGCACTCGTGGTCATGCGTCGCGACGGCGCCGAGGCGTGACGCAGTTTCACGACACGACGATGCGGAAGTAGCGCGCGCCCTGCGGGCCGGCCCGCACCGCGTACTCGGTGTCGCGCGCGATGAACACGATGCCACCCGGACCGCTGGCGCCGTCCATCCCGTCGAGCGTCACCTCGCCGTCGATCACCACGAACACCTCGTCGGTCTCGTGGCTGTGCACCGGATCGGTGTGGCCAGGTCCGTACTCGACGTACTGCGTCGCCGCCACGCCGGCCTGGCCGCGCGTCAACGCCTTGACACGAATGCCCGGCTCGTAGTCGAACCACGCCACGTCGGCCTCGTTCACCCGGAAGATCGATCCCATGGCCGTTGAGATAGCACCGACGGCCGTCGCCGGCACAAACCGGCCCGATGAGCTCACGGGACGGCTCGTCAGCCAATGGACCGGCGCGACGCACATGCGATAGTCCTCTCGTCGGCGCATGGTGTGCGTCGAGTCCTCGGCTGTGAAAGGAATGCAGGTGACACTGCCGCTCGCGGGAATCAAGATCGTCGACTTCTCCGAACACGGCTTCGTGCCGTCGGCTGCCGCGGCGCTCGCCGATTTCGGTGCCGACGTCGTGAAGATCGAACGGCTCGAGGGTGACCCGATGCGTTCGGTGATCGCCAACGGACTGTCACCCGATGCCGACGGCGTCGACTACCTGTTCGAGATGGCCAACCGCAACAAACGCGGGATCGCGCTCGACGTGACCGTGCCCGAGGGGCGCGCGGTGTTCGAACGATTGGTGAAGAGGGCTGACGTGTACATCACGAACCAGCTCCCGCGCGTCCGTCGGAAACTGCACACCGAGCCGAGCGACTTGTTCGCCATCAACCCGACCTTGGTGTTCGCCAAAGGTCATGGCCAAGGCCAGCGCGGACCCGACGCCGAGGCCGGCGGCTTCGACTCGGTGTCGTTCTGGTCGCGCGGCGGCATGGGCCACATGCTCACCGAACCGGATGCCGACCGACTCGTGATGCAGCGGCCCGCGCTCGGCGACGTGCCGTCAGGCATGTTCCTGGCCGGCGGTGTATGCGCGGCGCTCGTGCACACGCTGCGTTCGGGAAAAGGATGCGTGGTCGACACGTCGCTGCTGAACGGTGCGATGTGGACGCTCGGCCCCGACATGGCGTACGCCTCGATCACCGGCGAGCAGATGCCGCGCATGAAGCTGGCGAGCGGAGTCACGTCGCCGCTCGTGGGCGTGCACCGCACCCAGGATTCGCGATGGCTCATGTTGAGCATGCTCGACGAGCCGCGCTACTGGGCGCCCACGTGCCGCGCCCTCGGGCTTCCCGAACTCATCGAGCAGTACGCCGACGACGCCGAACGGCGCGCGCACTGGCCGGAGCTCACGCCTCGTTTCGCCGCGCAGATCGCGAGCCGGACTCGAGCCGAGCTCGAGCCGCGACTGCGTGAAGAAGGCTGCATCTGCTCGTTCTTCGCGTCGCCGCCGGAAGTGCTCGCCGACCACGCGGTTGTCGAGAACGGCTATGCGATGAGCGGCGCCACGCACCCACGGCTTCGCCTCGCCGCCGCGCCCGCGCAGTTCGACGACGAACTCCCGGCGGCACGGCGCGGCGCGCCGCAGCACGGCGAGCACACGTTGGAAGTGCTCGCAGAGCTCGGCTACACGAGCGATGAGATCGACGTGCTGTTCGACGAAGGTGTGGTTGCGGGCCCGCAACAAGATCACTGAAACTGATGACACCAAACCTGCTCGACCCTTCGTTCTACGCCGACATCGACGGCATGCACGACGCGTTCCGAGCGATGCGCGCCGACGGGCCCGTCCATCGCGACGAGGCCGATGGGCTCTGGGCGGTGGTCCGCCATGCCCCGCTCGTGAACGTGGAACGGCGCGCCGACGTGTTCTCGAGCAGCGGCTGCTACCGCTCGCGCATCGCGCCCCAAGAAGAAGACATGATCGCCAAGGACGATCCCGCGCACCACGACCAGCGCGCGCTCGTGGCTCGAACGTTCACGCCGAAGGCCGTGCTGCGACTCGAAGCCGAGATCAAGGCGTTGGTCGACGAGCTGATCGCTTCGTTTGTGGAGCACGGCGAGCTCGATCTTGTCGACGACCTGGCCGCGCCGTTCCCGGCGCGCCTTACGGCGCGGCTCATCGGATTCGGATCGGAGCACGGGCCGTCGGTGCGCACATGGTCCGAGCGGCTCATGCGCATCGACGGCATCACCGAAGACCAGGCGTTGCTGATGGACATGATGACGACGATCCAGGACTTCGCGGTGGCGCTGGCACCGATCGTGGAGCACCGCCGCACGACACCGGCCGACGACCTCCTGTCGATCTGGGCGAACGCCGAGCTCGACGGTTGTCCCCTCGACACGTCGGTGGTGGTCCAAGAGACCGGATTGTTCATCTCGGGCGGCGCGGAGACGACCCGCACGGTGATCGCACGCGGTCTCGTCGAGCTCGCCGACCACCCGGACGACTGGGAGGCGATGGCCGCCGACCCCTCGCTGATCCCGGTCGCGGTCGAGGAGCTGATCCGCTGGGTCACGCCGCTCAACAACTTCTTCCGCACTGCAACTCGCGACGCCAAGATCGCCGACACTTCGGTGCAGGCCGGCGACCGGGTGATCCTGCTGTATCCGTCGGCCAACCGCGACGAGTCGATGTTCGACGACCCGTACACCTTCGACATCCGACGCAATCCGAACCCGCATGTGGCCTTCGGCTTCGGGACCCACTTCTGTCTCGGCGCGTCACTTGCCCGGCTCGAGTTGCGAACCCTGCTCACTCATCTCACGCAGCAGATCACCAACCTGCGCGTCGTCACCCCGCCCGACATCGAGCCGAACATCTTCGTGGGCGCAGTGCGGAGCTGCCGCATGGCGTTCGACCGCCGCTGACCGAGGCGAACGCCGCCGGATGATTGAAGTATCCGGGGCTGGGTAACTCCCCGGCGGACGGGAGCCCGGCCGGCGCACAGTTCACCGTGCGGACCCTCGAGGAGACGACAAGATGGGGGAGCACGACGCGGCCCCGTTCGGCGACCTTTCACGCCGCCGTTTTCTCGGCTATCTGATCGCCGGGCCGACGCTGGTGACGGCCGCGCAACTCCCGTGGGGACTCCTCGACGGCCCCGCCACGCGGGCGTACGCGGCGATCTCCTCACCGCCCGAGCCGGCCGACCTGCTCGACCTCAGCGATGTGCTGACCGCGGCTGCGGCGCCGACCGCGAACCTCATCAAGGTGGTGGTGAATGCGAACGGGACCGTGTCCTTCGCGCTCCCGCGTGCCGAGGTGGGACAGGGCATCACCACAGCGGTAGCGATGACGATCGCCGACGAGATGAGCCTGCCGATCTCGAAGGTGTCGGTCACGCTCGCCGACGCCCGGCCCGAGCTGGTGTGGAATCAGTTGACCGGCGGCTCCAACTCGATGCACTCGATCTTCACTCCGGTGCGCGTCGCGGCTGCAGCCGCGCGACAGCAGTTGGCGCAGGCAGCAGCCCGGGAGCTCGGCGCCGACATCTCGTCGCTGCGCGCGCACGACGGCGTGTTCGCGGCGCCGAACGGTCGGAGGGTCACGTACGGGTCGCTCGCTCGCACTGCGGCCGTGCCGCGAACGACTGCTGTGCCGGTCGAGCTGAAGGCCACCTCGAACTTCACGATCGTCGGCAAGCCGCAGAAGCGCATCGAGGCGCGCGACATCGTGACCGGTCGCAAACAGTTCACGATGGACCTCGATGTTCCCGGCGCGCTGCCCACGATGGTGTGCCGGCCGCCGACGATCGACGCCAAGGTGGTGTCGGTTGCGAATATCGCCGCCGTCAAGGCGCTGCCGGGCGTCACCGACGTGGTGGTCGTGCCGAGCGGTGTCGCGGTCCGGGCCGCGACGTTCGGACAGTGCATCGACGCGGTCCGAGCACTTCGGGTGGCGTGGACTGCCGGCACGGCTGCAACGAAGTCCGACGCCAACGTTCTCGCCGAGTTGAAGGCGGCGGAGCTGCCGTTCCTCGCCACGTCGTTGCCGCTCCTCGCGAAGACGATTGACCATTCGTTCACCTTCAGCTTCGCGAGCAACAGCCCGCTCGAGACCAACTGCGCGGTCGCCGACGTGCGGTCGAACCGCGCCGAGATCTGGTCGAGCCTCAAGTCGCCGATCGTCGCCCAGGAGACCATCGCCGAGGCACTTGGTCTTCCGGTGTCAGCCGTCACCTGTCACGTGGTGCAGGGCGGCGGGTCGTTCGGGCGCCACCTCTTCTTCGATGCCGCGCTCGAAGCCGCGCACATCTCGAAAGCGATCGGCAAACCGGTGAAACTCATGTGGCACCGCACCGACGACTTCCGGCAGGGCCGCGCGCATCCGATGGCCACTGCCCACGTTCGGGCCTCGTATTTCGGCACCGACGTTGTGGCGTACGAGCATCGTCACACGGGCGTCGCCACCGACTTCAGCCATGGCCTCGGCGAGATCCTGTCGGCCGAGCTCGCCAAACTCCCCGAGGGCGACACGCTCGGTTACTCACAGGCTGTCTTCAACCTGAGCCAAACCGTCCCGTACAACTTCGGTGTGCTCGATCTCGCGTTGAACGAGGTCGACATGGGCTTCAACACCGGCAGTATGCGCAACATCTACAGCCCTGACGTGGTGACCGCCACTGAGTTGATGGTGGACCAGCTCGCCAAGGCGATGGGCATCGACGCGTACCAGCTCCGTCGTCAGTTCTTGCGCAATAGCCGGCTGCTCGCGGTGCTGGACAAGGTCGCGCAGGTGGGGAAGTGGGGTCGCGCGATGTCAACCGGCACTGCGCAGGGACTCGGGCTGCACAGTGAATACAAGAGTTGTGCGGCCGCACTCGTGGAGATCGACTGCACGTCGCGCACCGTCAACCGTCCGCTGCCCGACGGCATCGAGGGTGTCACGGGGCCTCGCGTCACGCGCGTGATCATGGCGGTCGATGCCGGCCTTCCAATCAATCCTCTCGGGCTGCAAGCCCAGATGATGGGCGGCGCGATGGACGGGATCGCGCGCGTGCTCACGTTCAGCCTTCACCTCCGCAACGGGTACTTCCAGGAAGGCAGCTGGGACAACACGTTCTATACGCGCGAATGGAACGCGCCGCTCGACCTCCAGGTGATCGTGATGCCGCCGACGTCGAGCACGCCCGGCGGCGCGGGTGAGCTCGGCGTCGCGCCCGTGCAGGCAGCGGTGGCGTGCGCCTATGCGCGAGCGACCGCGACGCTGCCCACTGTGTTCCCGATCATCCACGACCATGCGTTGCGCTTCAAGCCCTTGCCGACCACACCGTCGATCCCGCAGTCGCCCACCGACGGCTTGACGCGCGCGTTCTGAGAGGCCTGCCGATGCCGGAGTACCGCTTCGTCCTCAACGGCAAGCCCGTCGCCGTGGATTGCGACGGCGATGTGCGCCTCCTCTGGGTGCTGCGCGACCTACTCGGCGTGCACGGACCGAAATACGGCTGTGGTTTGGCCGTATGCCAGGCCTGCACGTGTCACTGGAACGGCTTGGCAGTCAATACCTGTTCGGTCCCGGTGAGCGCGCTCCAACCGAGCGACGAGATCACCACCATCGAAGGTCTCGAGCAACCGGACGGCACGCTGCATCCGATGCAGCAGGCGTGGCTCGACTTCGACGTGGCTCAGTGCGGCTACTGCCAGCCCGGCCAGATCATGGCCGCCATCGCCAAAGTCAATCAGGCGAAGTCGAGCGGCGCGCCCGTCGACAACGCGCTGCTCGACACGATCCGCAACGTGTGTCGTTGCGGCACCTACGACCGGATCCGCGAAGCGATCGTCGCGGGCGCCGCCAAGATGTGATCGGCGCTGCGTCGATCTGAGTCTTCGAGGTACCACCCAGCTCAGTCGTGTGCGGCGGCGCGGTAGCGGTCGCGCAGCAGTCGCTTGTAGATCTTGCCGTTGTCCTGGCGGGGGAGTTCGGCGATGAAGTCGACGCTACGCGGGCACTTGTAGGCGGCCAGATGCGCGCGGCAGTGCTCGACCAGTTCGCGGGCCAGCGCGTCGGATGCATCGATCCCAGGCTGCAGCTCCACGATGGCCTTCACCTGCTCGCCCCACTCTTCGTCGGGGACGCCGATTGTGGCCACGTCGCCGACGGCCGGATGCGTGAGCAGCACCGCGTCGATCTCGGCCGGATAGATGTTCACGCCGCCCGAGATGATCAGGTTGGCGCTGCGGTCGGTGAGAAACAGGAAGCCGTCGTCGTCGATGTAGCCGACGTCGCCGAGGGTGAAATAGTCGCCTCGATAGGCGTCGGCCGTCTTGTCTTGGTCGTTGAAGTACTCGAAGCGCATTGCCGCGGGCGATTTGAGGTACACGAGACCTATCTCGCCGCGCGCGACCTCGGTGCCGCTGTCGTCGCCGATGATCACCTGGCCTTCGACGAGCGGCCTGCCGACGGTTCCCGGCTTCTGCAGCCATGTCTCGCTGTTCACGAAGCTGCCGACGCCTTCGGTGGCCGCGTAGTACTCGGTGACGATCGGGCCCAGCCACTCGATCAGACGTTGCTTCACGGGCACGGGGCAGGGGGCGGCTCCGTGCAGCACGTAGCGCAGCGACGACGTGTCGTATTCGGCGCGCACGTCGTCGGGCAACGACAGCAGCCGGTGGAACATCGTGGGCACCATGTGCGTGTGGGTCACCTTGCGCGCGTCGATGAGCCGCAGCGCCTCCTCGGCATCCCACTTCTCCATAAGGACGACGCTCGCACCGAAAGCCAGCGGCGCCGCGAGCGAAAACGCAAGCGGCGCGGCGTGGTACAGCGGGCCGGTGCACAGGTGCACGTCGCCGCCACCATCGGCATAGCCGTAGATGTTTACGGCGGTCGCCGCACCGGCAGCAGCCGGCGGCCGATGCACGCCCTTCGGCCGGCCCGTGGTGCCCGATGTGTACAGCATCTGTGAGCCCGGCATCGGGTCGTCAATCAGATCGTTGGGCTCGTCACCCACCACGGCGTCGTACAACTCGAATCCGTCGATCTTGCCGCCGACGGCGAGCCGCACACACAGCGACGGTGCGTTCGCTGCCGCGGCGGTTGCCATCGCGGCGAGGTCGGCACCGGCGACGAGCACCTTGGCTTCGCAGTCGCCCACGATGTACGCCGCCTCGTCGCCGGTGAGATGCCAGTTGATGGTGGTGAGGCGGTACCCCGCACGGCCGCATGCGGCCACAACCTCGGCAAACTCCGGGCGGTTCGCACAGATCAGCGCGATCGCGTCGCCTGCGTTCACGCCACGCTTGCGCAGGGCGCGCACCAGTTGGTTTGCGCGCCCGTCGAGCTCGGCGAACGTGCGGGTGCCGTACTCACTCACGATCGCCGGCGCGTCGGGGGTCTGCTCGGCCCACCAGCGCAGCGTGAGGCCCTGCGCCGCGAGCTGCTGGCGGCGATCGTCGGTCATGCGCGCTTCGGCGCGGGCGCGAACACCGCGAGGTTGCGCCCGTCGCTCAACGGTTCCCACCCCACCGACACTTCGTCGCCAACTTTGACTGCGAGCGGGTCGGTACCGACGATGTTCGACATCACCCGGATGGTCGCGCCCGCGCGATCTCCGGTGCCACCGCCGGCGTCGACTTCGACGAGCGCGACGGCATACGGCACCCGGTCGGCCATCGTCGGGTTCGCTGGTCGGTGTTGCACGCTCACCGCGTACACCGTTCCCCGACCTGACGACTCGCGCCACTCGAGCGCGCCGGCCGACAAGCACGCGGGGCACACCTCGCGGGGATAGAAGATCGGCAGCGCGCATGTGGTGCACCACTGCACCACATAGCGCTGCTCGCGAGTCGCGGCCCAGAACGGATCGCTGGCGTCGGTGGTCGGTGGTTCGAAGCGACTGGTCACAGTGTGGCCTCCGTGCCGAGCACGCTCGTCGACATACACGAGAGCACCATCCCCGAGCCGTGCGCAACTGCGATCTCGGCGCCGTCGACTTGTCGCTCGCCGCAGTCGCCACGTAGCTGCCGCACGGCTTCGACGATCAAGAACATGCCGTACATGCCCGGATGGGTGTAGCTGAGGCCGCCGCCGTTCGTGTTCGTGGGGAGCGCTCCGCCCGGACCGATGTCGGTCGACTCCACGAACGGGCCACCTTCTCCCTTGGCGCAGAACCCGAGGTCTTCGAAGTGCAGGAGCTGGGTGATCGTGAAGCTGTCGTAACCCATCAGCACATCGACATCGGCGGCCTTGATGCCGGCCATCGCAAAGGCCTTCGGCCCACTGATCGCTCCCGGTGTGGTCGTGAGGTCGGGCATCTGGCTGATCATCATGTGGTCGTGTGCCGTCGCCGCGCCGAGCACGTACACCGGCGGTCTGCGCAGGCTGCGCGCCCGCTCGGCGCTCGTCACGATGAACGCGCCGGCACCGTCGGTGACGAGACAACAGTCGAGCTTGTGCAGGGGCGACGCGACCATGTCCGACGCGAGCACATCGTCGACCGTGAGCGGGTCGCGACTCTTGGCGCGCGGGTTGAGCGATGCCCATTCGCGGGTCTTCACAGCAATCGTCGCCAGCTGTTCGGGCGTCGTGCCGTACTCCGCCATGTGCCGGCTGGCCGCGAGCGCGTAGCTGCCGACTGGTCCTTGCAGGCCGTAGGGCACCTCCCACTCGGCCATCGGGTTCGGGCCGGGCATCATCGGCCGGCCGCGCTGAGGAGGCGATTCGCCGCGCCGCTTCGCCGCGGTGCGGCCGGCGCGCGGCGTTTGCGCGAACACCACGAGCACGCACTCGGCGAGGCCCGCGTTGATCGCCGCCGCGGCATGTTCGAGGTACACCTCGAACACCGAGCCGCCAGTGTTCGTCGAGTCGGTGAACGTCGGCGTGATGCCGAGGTACTCGGCGAACTGCAGCGAGCTGCCGTGATGGCATACGCCGTCGATGTCCGACAGCGACAGCCCCGCGTCGTCGAGCACATCACGCACCATCTGGGCCTCGAGGGCACGACCGGTGAGCTCGAGCTCGCCGGTGGGCGACACCGCGTCGGTGACGCCCACAATCGCTGCGTTCCCTCGCATCAGTTCGCAGCCGCCGCGGCGCGATCCTTGGCCACCTCGTCATACGCGGCGTAGTCGCTTCCCGTGTCGTCGGCGAACTCGAACGCCAGCAGGCCGGCCTCACCCCATGCCTTGCGCAGATGCCCGTTGTTGGCGTCGAGCAGGCCGAGCTTGCGCACGTTCGGCACGAGCTTGGCGTAGAACGCGTTCTGGAACCCGATGGCGAGCGGCGTGCCGCGCTGCTGGGCGGCCTCCATGAGCGACGGCCGCACGGCGTCGACGCTCGTGCCCATGCGCTCCCAGATCTCGGGCGTCGTGGAGCGCGATCGACTTCGCAGGGTGTTGTCGAGCAGGAAGTCCTGGCGGTCCTTGAGCTCGGCTTCACTCATGTGCTCGTACACCTCGGCCAGGCTCAGCACACCGAACGCAACGTGGCGCGCCTCGTCCGACATCACGTAGCGGAGCAACTTCTTGAGCAGTGGCTCGTCGGTGGTGCGCAGCATCGCGCCGAACGCCGCCAGTGCGAGCGACTCGATCACGATCTGCATGCCGAGGTATGCGATGTCCCAGCGACTGTCGGCGATCAGCGCGTCGATCTGCTGCTCGAGGAACGGGCTCATGGGATAGGCCTCGCCGAGCTTGGTGTGCAGATACTTGGCGAAGACCTCGGTGTGGCGAGCCTCGTCCATCGTTTGGGTGGCCGCGTAGTACTTGGCGTCGATCCACGGCACGGTCTCGACGATCTTGGCCGCCACCATCATGGCGCCTTGCTCACCGTGCATGAACTGGCTGAGCTGGGCCTTGAGCGACTCGATGCCGAGCTCCGTGAACTCCTTCTCGCCCCATGAGCGCAGGGGAGAGCCGTCCACTTGGGCCGCGGCACGCGCGATGTCGACGATGAACGTGCCCTGCGGCGATGTGGCCACGAGTGCTTCGGGATCGACGTCGATCGACCAGTCGAGGTCGGTCACCGAGTTCCACTGCGACGCCATCGCCTTGTTGTAGAGCGTCACGAGTTGTTCGCGGCTGCGGTCGTAGTTCCACAGGAAGATCCGCTGCGCGTTGTCGTCGATCAGCTTGATCGTGGTGTCGACGGTGTTGCGGTCGGGCAGGTGCGTGGAATCCGTGGGGGTCACGAGTTGCTCCTTTGCTCGTCCGCGGCGGTGCCGGCCACGATCCGAGTGGTGAGATCGTTTCACGCGGACGGGTCGGGCGCGTTGCTGCTTGCATCGCCAGGCCGCGCTCGGTAGGATACGCAGTATGCAACTGAGTAAAGTGAACGCCCCGTGAGCGTGCGCCATGCCCTGTTGGCCCTGCTCAGCGAGGGTCCGAAGTACGGGCTGCAGCTGCGCCAGGAGTTCGAAGCCGACACAGGGGAGGTGTGGCCGCTCAACGTCGGCCAGGTGTACTCCACCCTGCAGCGCCTGGAGCGCGACGGCCTGGTCGAGTCCGACGAGGCCGATGTCGACGGCCCGCAGAAGCGGTTCCGGGTCACGCCCGCGGGCCGTATCGAGCTCGACGGTTGGCTGCACACGCCGCCGGACTTGTCGTCACCGCCCCGCGACGAGCTGGTGATCAAGGTGCTCGTGGCCACGCGCGTTCCCGACGTGGACGTGCGCGAGGTGATGCAGGCGCACCGCCGCTATTTGGTGCAGCTCATGCAGCAATGGACGCATCTGAAGGAAGACCTTGCCGACCGTGATCTCGGCTTCGCGCTCGTGGTCGACGCCGAGTTGTTCCGGCTCGATTCGGTGATCCGCTGGCTCGACGCGGCCGATGGCCGGCTGAAGCGCGCGAGCGCGGAGCCGCCGGAACCCGCAGCGCCTAGCCGGCCGTTGCCCAAACCCCGCAAGCGCGTGGAGGTGCAGCCGTGAGTGCTCTGAAGCTCTGCGGTGTGTCGCGCACCTACGGCGAAGGTGCAGCCGGTGTCGTCGCCCTGCAAGAGGTCGATCTCGAAGTGCAGACGGGCGAGCTGGTGGCGGTGATGGGTCCGAGCGGATCGGGCAAGAGCACGTTGCTCACGATCGCGGGCACGCTGGAAGATCCAAGCTCGGGCGAGGTGCTCGTGGGCGACGTCGCGGTGTCGAGCATGTCGCGCGACGACAAGGCGCGACTCCGTCGGCAGTCGATCGGCTACGTGTTCCAGGACTACAACCTGCTCGCCGGGCTCACCGCCGCCGAGAACGTGTCGCTCCCGCTCGAGCTCGACGGGGTTCCCATGCGGACTGCGCGCGTCGCGGCTACCGCTGCGCTCGATCAGCTCGGGTTGGTCGATCAGTCCGACCGATTCCCCGACGAGCTGTCGGGTGGCGAACGCCAACGCGTTGCCATCGCACGCGCCGTCGTCGGCGACCGGCGGTTGCTCCTCGCCGACGAACCGTCGGGTGCGCTCGACTCGGTCAACGGCGAGAGCGTGATGAGACTCATTCGCGCCGCGTGCCAGCGAGGTGTGGCGGGCATGGTCGTCACCCACGACGCGCAGCTCGCGTCATGGGCCGACCGCGTGGTGTTCCTGCGCGACGGGCGAATAGTCGACCAAACCGACCCGCTGCCGCAGCCCGAATCGCTGCTCGCGCGGGGCGCCACCCCGTGACCGCCGTCGCGACGACGGCGGACGCGCGCTCGACCCGCCGCGGCGGCGCTCCGGCGCGGCGCGCGATCGTGCGGTGGTCGTTTCGAATGTTCCGTCGTGAGTGGCGGCGCCAAGCGTTGATCCTTGCGCTCCTCACGGTCGCGGTCGCGGCGACCACCGTCGGTCTCGCGGTGATCACGAACGTGGCCGAACTGCATGCCGACCCGACGTTCGGCACTGCGAGCACCATGATCGAGCTCTCCGGTTCCGACCAGCATCTCGCGGCTGACCTCGCAGCGATGCGCCAACGGCTCGGCCCGATCGATGTGGTCGCGCATCAACGCGTGCCTGTGCCTGGCTCGGTCTCCACGCTCGACATCCGGGCCGAGAATCCGCACGGTGTGTACGCCGCGCGCACGGTGAGGCTCACCGCAGGTCATGATCCGACCGGCGCGAGCCAGGTGGCGCTCACGCGCTCGGTCGCGTCGCTGTTCGGTGTGCGCGTGGGCGGATCGTGGAGTGCCGGAGGCACCACGTACCACGTGGTCGGCACCGTCGAGAACCCGCTCGACCTCTCCGACCAGTTCGCACTCGTGGCGCCCGGCGCGCTCGCCGCACCCACGAACATCAGTGTGCTCACCAATGCATCGGGCTCGGCAGTGCAGAACTTCAGGCTGCCCCGCAACACAGGTGTGAGCATCGACAGTCGCGGCACCGCGAGCAAGACGTCGATCGAAGCGGTGATCCTCGCGCTGGCAACCATCGGAATGCTGTTCGTCGGGCTGCTGGCAGTGGCGGGATTTGCCGTAGTCGCGCAGCGGCGCATGCGCGCGTTCGGCGTGCTCTCGTCGGTGGGCGCCAGCGACCGATCGGTGCGGCTGGTGATGCTCGCGAACGGCGCCGCGGTGGGGCTGACATCGGCCGTGGTCGGCGGCCTGCTCGGCGTTGGCGTGTGGCTGGCGATCTACCGGCCGATCGAGTCGGTGGTCGACCACCGCATCGACCCGCTCGGTCTTCCGTGGTTCGCGGTGGTGCTCGGACTCGTGCTCGCGTTCGTCACGTCGGTGCTCGCGGCCTGGTGGCCGGCACGCGCCGCCGCTCGGGTGCCGGTGGTGGCCGCGCTCTCGGGTCGCCCGCCGGCGCGCCAACCGGCCCACCGGTTCGCGGCGGTCGGCGTGGTCGTGCTCGGCGTCGGGATCGCGCTCCTCGCGTTCACCGACCAGCACCGTGCCGGCTTCATCATCGGTGGCATCATCGCGTCGGTCGTGGGCCTGTTGCTGCTCGCGCCGCTCGCGATCCAGTGCCTCGCGCTGGCGGCCAAGCGCACCCCGATCTCGATCCGCCTGGCTCTGCGCGACTTGTCCCGGTACCAGGCGCGCTCGGGCGCCGCGCTCGGCGCCGCAACGCTCGCCATCGCGATCGCCGCGACGATCGCCATCAGCGCCGCCGCGGCGCAGACCACCGCATCGAACCCGAACCTTGCGGCCAGCGAGCTGATGCTGTACGTCGGCGCCAAGCCGATCGGACCCGGTGCCACGGTTCCGGTACTCGATTCGAGCCAGTCCGCCGCGGTCAACGGAGCCGTCAAGCAGATCGCGACGTCACTGCACACGAGCGCGCTCGAGCTCGAAGCGCCCTACAACCCGTCCGGGCCGATACAGACCCCAGGGCAAGGTCCCGGCGACGAGCTCGGCGGCCGTAGCGTGGTGAGTCTTGCCCACGTATTTCCGGAGGGTCAGGGCATCGAGATCGATGCGGCCGCGAACGTCTATGTCGGTACGCCTGCGGTCCTCGCGCAATTCGGCATTCGGCCGAGTTCGATCCGCACCACATCCGAGTTCATCACTTCTCGCACTGATCTCTCGAAGATGTCGGTGTTCGATCCGTCCCTACGTTCCAACCGGGCACCCTTGGTCTCGTCGATGCAGATCGTCAAGCAGCTGCCTCGATACCAATCGGATCCGAATGTGCTCATCACGCCGTATGGCTTGCACAAGCTCGGTTTCGCGGCGATGCCCGAGGCATGGCTGTTTCACACGCCCGCCGCGCTGAGCTCGGCTCAGATCGCCGCGGCCCGGCGGGCCGCGGCATCGGCCGGACTCGTGATCGAGACCCGCTCGGCGCCGAAGTCGTTCGCGCCGCTGCGGAACTGGTCGACCGCGGCCGGGATCCTCGTGGCCCTCGGCGTGCTCGCGATGACTGTCGGCCTCATACGGAGCGAAGCCGGTCGCGACCTGCGCACGCTCACCGCCACCGGCGCGAGCCGGCGGACGCGTCGCAACATCACGGGCGCGTCCACCGGCGCACTCGGGGTGCTCGCCGCCGTGATGGGCACGGCGGGTGCGTATGCCGCGTTGCTCGCGTGGCACCGCAGCGACCTGCATCCGCTCACGCATGTGCCGTGGGTGAATCTCGCGCTGATCGTCGTCGCGCTCCCTGCGTTGGCCGTTGCGTCGGGTTGGCTCGTCGCGGGCCGGGAGCCTCCGGTGGTGAGCCGCCAGCCCCTGGAGTAGCCGTCGACCGTTACCGGGGGTCGCGCGGTTCGAGGATCTGTTCACGAAGGATGTCGGCGTGGCCACAGTGCTGGGCGAGCTCACGCAGCACGTGGAGGTAGACCCACCGCAACGGCAGCGGACCGCGGCGATTGCCGGTGACGAGATCGTCGAGGTCGAGGGCTGCCGCGGCGCGCCGCGAGTGGGCACACGCGGCGCCATGCATCGCAAGCACCGACGCGATGGTGTCGCCGTCGGCGAGCTCGAAGCTCGACGCGGCATTCGCGGCCATGCCGAGCTCCGCGTTCGACGCGCCACTGATGCCTTGGCCGAACCAGATCTGTTCCACAAAGGTCGCGTGCTTCACGAGCCCCAACAGCGTCGTATCCGAGCGCACCATGCGCCGTCTTGCTTGCTCCTCGGTCACACCTTCCAGGCATGTGGCGAGTTCGGCACGGTGTTCGTCGACGAACACATCCAGCTGCTCTCGCAACGGCAGGGCGTACGTGGTGGGCGTGTCGGTGTCCATGCTGTGGAGAGTCCAGCAGATCACGCCGACGCGTGGGTCGGCGCGCCGGTTAACGTCGCCATGGCTGGCACCGAACGCAGCGACCGCGCAGCCGCGACCGCCCGAACCGATGAGTGAAGTGGAGTCGCAATGGGAGACAAGTCCCCGAAGAAGGACAACGCCAAGAAGCCGGCGAAGTCGTTGAAGGAGAAGCGCGCCGACAAGCAGTCGAAGCGCGATCAGAAGCGACCTGGCTTCGGCGGCTGACCCACGCGCTACGTCCTCGAGAGACGTCGCGGTTGAACTGCGGCGCTCGATGACCGGCCTCGCCGAGGATCTCGAGGTTGGCGTGCGAGGATCGCAGCTCCACGCGCAACGGTGGGGATCGCGCGCGGCGCCGCTGGTGATCGGTTTCCCGGGGCTCAGCGGCACCGCCGAGCGGTGTTCACTCCTCGGTGAGCGCATCGGCGGCGACGAGCTGCAGCTGGTCGCGCTCGATCCGCGTGGCCGCGGCAAGAGCGACACGACTGCGCCAGGCAGCTACGGGTGGGAGAACCACGCGCGCGACGCGCTTGCTGTGGCCGATGCGCTCGGTTTCGAGCGGTTCAGCATGATCGGCATGTCGATGGGTGGGTCGGTCGCGATGAAGACCGCGGAGCTCGACGCGACCAGGCTCGATCGGGTCGTGTTGATCGACATCGCCGGACGCGTCGATCGCGGCGTTGGGGCGGTGATCGCCGGCGAGATCGACAACTTGGGCCTGTACCACGACCCGGCCGACCCTGCGGCCGTCGAAGAAGACCGGGCGTACACCTTCTCGCAAGATCCCTACGACCGTTGGCGGTTTCTGACGATGCCGACGCTGCTCGTGCGCGCAACTCGAGAGATGCGGCCGGGTTGCGGGTTCGTCGTGCCGGTGGCCGATCGAGACCGCTTCGTTCGAGAAGTGCCCAAGGCCATACTCGTCGAGGTCGACGCCGATCATCGCACGATCGCAGATCACCCCGACACCGCGCACGCGATCCGGTCGTTCCTGGTTCCGTCGTAGCGCACCGAGCCCCACGGCGCTCAACGCATCCGTCGTGAGTTACTCGACGCTTGCCACCGATTCACTGACGAGTTCCGACTCCAGGAGCGCGAACTCGTAGTCGGGAGCGGTCGGGTCGTTCTGCAAGCTGCCGCGTGGGCCGACGTGCGGGATCAGGAACGACAGCGCGCAGGCGACGTAGAGCACCACCGACGCGAAGATCAGCGGCGCGCGCGCTGCGTCGACGACTGCGTTGCGGCTCGTCTGCGTGCTCAACATCGCGCTGATCACCGCAATACCGAGCGATGCGCCGATCATGCGGACCGTCGTGTTGGCGCCGCTCGCCGCGCCCGACGCTTCCGGCGGCACATCCGAGAGGATCACGTTGTTGAGCTGGGAACCGGCGAAGCCGATGCCGACGCCCACCAGAACGAAGCCGGGCAAGAGCGCGAGGAACGACAGTCCAGGTGTGTCGGCGACGGCACACACACCCAGGCCGGTGGCCACGAGGAACAGTCCGGCGCGCACCACGTTCGTGGTGCCGGCACGACGGGTCAGCCAGTTGCCGAGCTGCGACCCGATGACGATGGCAACGCCGGATGGCACCAACCAGAGCCCCGTGTCGATCGCGCTGAGGTGGCGACCGTCCTGGAGCACCACCGACATGACGAGCAGGAACGCAACCTGTCCCATCGCCATCATCAGGAGCGTGATCGTTCCGTACCGGAACGTGCGCCGGCGCAGGTTCGAGAAGGCAAACAGCGGCCCGCGGTCGGCACGTTCCTTGAACTGTTGCACGAGGTAGAACGCGTAGAGCAGCGCCGCGGCGAGCAGGAACGCGAACGGCACGACCGAGACCGGCAGCGAGGCCGACCAGATCGTTGCGCCGCCGATCACGAGCGGTTCCTTGATCGACCACCATCCGTAGGTGCTGCCTTCACTGATCCCGAACACGAGCATGAACATGCCCGATGCGATCAGCAGCGCGCCGGGCCCGTCGATGCGTTCACGACGGTTCGATTGGGGAGTGCGGCGCACGAACAGCAGCGCGCCGAGCATCGCAAGTGGCGCGACGACCACGTTCACACGGAACGCCCAGCGCCACGAGTAGTTCGTGGTGAGGAACCCGCCGAGCAGCGGACCGAACGCGACTGCAGCACCGAGCACGGCACCCCAGGCCGCGAACGCGGTGGCACGTTCGCGGCCGGCGAACGTGCTCGACATGATGCTCATCGTCGCCGGCAGCATGAGCGACGCGCCTGTGCCTTCGATGATCGCTTCGCCGATCACGAGCGATGGCACGCCGGTGGACAGCGACGCGATCAGCGAGCCGAGCGCGAACAGTCCGGCACCGATGATGAACATGTTGCGCGCCCCGAAGATGTCGCCGAGCCGCCCACCGATGATGAGCAACGCCGCGAACGTGAGGCTGTAGCCGGTGATCACCCACTGCAGGCTGGGGAGCGTCGTGTGGAACTCCCGCAGGATCGTGGGGATCGCCACGTTCAGCACGGTGCTGTCGAGACCGGCGATCAGCACCGCGGCGAGCATGATGCCGAGCGTGATCCAGCGGCGTGGATCCTGCATCGGATCGCCCGCGGTCGCGGTGGCGGAACTTGGTTCAAGGTCTTGCATGAGGCCCTCTCGGACGCCGACGACAAGCGGAACGTCCTTCCGCTATGATACGGAAGGAAGTTCCGGTTACCAAATCAGTCTTCGAATCCGCAGGTCGGGGAGGTGCAGGCGGTGTCGGGACCCGAAGTCGAGACAGTCGAGACCGTCGAGAGCACCGGGCGGCCGATGCGCGCCGACGCGCGCCGGAACCGCCAGCGGGTGTTCGACGCCGCGCGAGAACTGTTCAGCACGGCTGAGAGTGATCCGTCGATGGAGCAGATCGCCCGCTCCGCCGGTGTGGGCATCGGCACCATGTACCGGAACTGGCCCAGCCGTTCGGCCCTCGTCGAAGCGATCTACCGCGAGGACCTCGCCGGTCTCACTGCCGGCGCCGCGCACTATCACGACGAGCACGAGCCTTGGGACGCGCTGGTGCTCTGGCTGCGCGACTACCTGGACCACGCGCGCTCGAAGCGCGGCATGCTCACCGAGCTCAGCGTGGCATTTGACGCTCGCCCGGAGCTCCTCAGCGAGTCGCGCCGCCAGGTGGTGGAGGCCACGAACGTGGTGCTCGAGCCCGCGCAGCGCGCCGGAGTGGTGCGCGACGATCTGACCGCGGCCGATCTCATGCAACTCGTGCGAGGAATCGTGCTCTCGGCGATCGTTCCGCCCGATCGCTACACGATGTTGCTCGATGTCGTGCTCGACGGTCTCCGCGCCTGAAGCACGTCTGGCAGTGGCAGCTTTTCGCGCGCGACCGCGGCGACTCCGCACGGCGCATGAGCGCTACGCGCTTGGTCGCCGTATTGCGGCGGGCAGCCCGGCGCTCGCGGCCAGGCTCACCGGGGAGTTCGTGATTCCTGGCGGTCGGCGCATGCATGCGCTTGCACATATATACGTGAAGACGTATGCTTTCGTCGTGCCAGTAGAGATGGCGGTCCTCGAAGCGATTGCTGAACCCACGCGACGGCGGATTCTCGACGCGGTCCGTGCCGGCGAGCGGTCCGTGGGCGAACTCGTCGAGCAGGTCGGCATGCATCAGCCGGGTGTGTCGCGGCACCTCAAGGTGCTGCGCGACGCGGGACTCGTCGAGGTCCGGCGCGATGCGCAGCGGCGGTTGTACCGGCTGCGCGCTGAACCGCTCAAAGAGCTCGATGCCTGGCTCGAGCCGTACCGCGCCGAGTGGGCGGGGCGGCTCGATTCGCTGGAGCGACATCTTCGGCGCAGCTCCGCGCCACATTCCCCGAGTGAGAAGGACCACCGATGAGTCAACCGGCCACGTCATACGACGGAACGATGGAACGCACCGCCGACGGTGGCGCCATTCGCTTCGAACGCCAGCTCGCGTATCCGATCCGCGACGTGTGGGATGCGATCACGAACTCCGAGCGGTTGGCGGATTGGTGGTTGCCGTTCGATGCCGACATCACGGTCGACCTCCGCGAAGGCGGTGCATTGGTGTTCGCCGGCCGCGGCGACGCACCGACGATCGAGTGCACGATCCTGCGGGTCGAACCGCCGATGCTCTTCGAACACACCCACGGGGACGCGGGCTCCTACCTGCGCTGGGAGCTACAAGCGGTGGACCAGGGCTGTGTGCTCCGCCTCAGTCACTTCGTCACCGACGCCACGACCGCAGTCGACAATTGTTACGTCGTCGGACTGCACGCGTCGCTCTCGCGGCTCGAGCCGTGCCTCGCCGGTCGCCCGGTCGCATGGGACTGGGACGAGTTCGCCAACACGCAATCGCGTTACGCCAGTATCGGGCTCGCTCCGCCGCTGGATCAGGCATGACGTCGAACGAGAGGAACTGATCAATGTCGCAGCTAGTTCGAGTACAGAACTTCGGGGTGTCGCAGGACGGGTTCGGGTCGGGTGAGGGCCAGAGCCTTGAACGACCGTTCGGGCACGCCCAACCCGAGGTCATGTTCGCGTGGGCCGGCGCAACCGCGAGTTGGGCGAACCGTACGGATCCGGGCGGAACGCGCGGGCTCGACGACTACTTCACCCGCGACTTCGCACGGAACATCGGCGCCGAAATCATGGGCCGCAACAAGTTCGGTCCGCAGCGCGGCCCGTGGGAGAACCTCGACTGGCAAGGTTGGTGGGGTGACGTCCCGCCGTTCCACACGCCTGTCTTCGTGCTCACGCACCACGTCCGGCCTTCGTTCACGCTGGCCGACACCACCTTCCATTTTCTCGACGCGTCGCCCGTCGAGGCGTTGGAGATTGCCAAGGCTGCCGCGGACGGCAAAGACGTGCGGCTCGGTGGCGGCGTTGAAGTGGTCCGTGAGTTCCTCGACGCCGACCTCGTCGACACCATGCACGTTGCGTTGTCACCCGTCGAGCTCGGTCGCGGCGAGCGACTGTGGAACCGTCCCGAGGATCTGCTCGACCGCTTCCACATGGAGTCGATACCGAGCCCGAGCGGCGTCACGCACCTCTTGTTCTGGCGGCGTTGAACAAGGGAGAGGACATCTACAACCCGCGCGACGGCGAAGACACCTTCGGCCGCTGGCTCGCAGCCGGTGGCCAGCTCGCGGCCGCGCGCGGCGCGCTCGGCCTGTGATGACCGCGCCAGACGGCGCTATTCGGCAGTGATGAAGTCGATGAGTTGCTCGACCGCACCGACCACGTCGGCCTCGAGATCCTTGTAGCTCTCGACTGCGTGCAACAGGTGCTTCCAGAACTGGCGCGGCTCGTCGTAGCCGAGCGCGGCGCACACACCTTCTTTGAACGGCTGACCTTTGGGAATCTCGGGCCACCGTTCGAGTCCGAGCGCCCGCGGACGGACCGCGGTCCACACATCCACATACGGCGTGCCGGTGAAGAGCACGTAGGGGCTCGACCAGCGCTGGGCGACGCGCGCCTCTTTGCTGCCGGCAACGAGATGATCGACGAGCACGCCGAGGCGCCGTCTGGGGCCGGGCCCGAACTCGGTGAGAAACGCTTCGATGTGATCGAGACCGTCGAGTCGCTCCACCACGATGCCTTCGATGCGAAGATCGTCGCCCCACACCTTTTCGAGCAGTTCCGCGTCGTGGACGCCCTCCACGACGATGCGCGCGGCGCGCGCCACCCGGGCTCGCGCTCCGGGGACGGCCACTGATCCCGACGCGGTTCGGGCCGTGGCGGCGCTGGCAGCCGATGGCGCCCGCCGCAACGTGACCGGCGCGCCGTCGACCACGAACGCGCCGGGCTCGAGCGGGAAGTTGCGAACCAGTCCCGTGTTTCCGACGATCGCGAGCTCGTTCGGCCTTACCGATTTCACCGTCCCAGAGAACCGGCTGCCGCGATGCGAGACGCGCATACCGACGCGTGCATCGACAATCGGATACATCGTCGCCAGGCGTTCGCGAGGCCCGACTGCACCGGCGAGAATGCCGCGCGACGTGTGCTGCGAATCCACGAGCGGCGAACCTAGCGGTGCACCTCTGTGCGCCCGCGGCAAGCCCGCTATGGCGTAGCGCCTGATGGCTGACTTCGGTGGTGCCGGTGCGCGACCTCGGCAGCGAGTTGCACACGCGATGTCAATGAGAGCTTGGTGAGGATGTGCGATACGTGCGTTTCGATGGTGCGTCGCGATGTGCCGAGCCGCGCGCCCGCCTGTGGGTTCGTGAGCCCGTCGGCCACCATCTGCGCGACCTCGAGCTCGGTGGGGGTGAGGCTGTCCCAGCCGAACGTCGGCCGCGTGGGTCGTGTCTTTCGCGAGAGGCCGAAATCGCGACGCAGCGCTGCGATGAGGTGCAACTCGGTGTGGGCGGAGCGCGCGGCATAGATCTCGGTTGCGAGGTCGAGCTCGACGCCGGCCTCCGTGGTGGCGCCGTTTCTGCCGAGCGCTTCGGCAAGGTCGATGCGCGCCCGTGCGGTATCGAGCACGCGTCGCGTTGCGCTCAGTGCCTGCACCGCAGCGTCGAGTTGCGCGGGTTCGTCCTCGACGAGCGCGCGGCACCACTGCGCGGTTGCCGCCGCCCCGGCATGCGCGTTGACGCGGGCACCTGATTCCGCGTCGGCGGCGAGTTCCAGGGCGCGGTCTCGATCGCGCGGTCGCGCAAGGCGTACGAGGTCGGGGAGCCGGGTTCGCCATCCCATGAGGAAGCGGACCGGCGCCATCAATCGCCAGCCGGTGTCGGCAGCCACGAACGCGGCGTCGCCGTCCCCGTCATACTCGAGCAGCAGGGCCTTGGCCCACATAGCCCAATCGAATCCGAGCCGTGGTCCCATAGCTGCGAAGCGCGCTTCGAGCATTGCGACGTGATCCCTCGCCTCTTCGATGCGACCCCTGTGGATTGCAATGCGGGCGCGGATGACATGCTGGTAGTTGCTGGTCTCCGAACCTGGTTCGGTTTCGAGCGCGAGCGCCGTTCCGCTCTCGACGAGCGCGCCTTCGAAGTCGCCGCGGGCGTAGGCGAGTACGGTGAGCCCGACCTGCGCGAACGGCAGCCACCGCTCATTGCCAGCTGCCTCCGCGGAGTGTCGCGCGGATTCGAGTTCGGTCGATGCAAGGTCGAATTCGTCAAGTTCGGTGGCGAGCATTCCCAAGAGCCACCTTGGGTTCGACCGACTCAGTGTCGGCATACCCAAACGGGTGTGGAGCGCGGCACACTTCGTTGCGAGGTCGAACGCGCTTGCAAGCTCGCCGCGCGCCGCGCTGTGCATCGCGCCCGCCATCATTGCGATCGCCGCCGCAGCGTCATTTCCCGCGGAACGCGCGTCGGCAAGCGCGACACTCCAGTCGGCGTCGATGTCGCTTCCGGGCCCGACGCTCAAGAACGCGAGCGAGGCTTCGGCGGTCGTTCGGTCGAAGTCGGAGATCCCGACGACATCGCGAGCGGCGCGCGTGTAGACGACCGCGTCGTCGTATCGCATGGCCTGCGCCGATGACGCGCCGGCCAGCCCTATGAACAATCCGAATCTTGTCGCCGGTGCAGGATCGAATGTGAGTGCCCGCCGGGCGAGCGCCTCCGCTTCTTCGGGCCTCCCCGCCCAGGTCAGCGGCTCGAGCGCTTCGACCACGAGCCGGAACCACGATTCCGTCGCGAGTTCGGTCAGGGCGATCGCGTGCAGGAGGAGGTCCACGGCAACGGCGACCGACCGTTGCATCTCCTCGCGAAATGCACGCTGCAGCCAGATCAAAGCGTCCGCATCACCCACTTTGGCTCCCGCCGCGAATTGCAACGCGACGGTCAACGCCGAAGCACCTTCTGCGGCGAGCGCGGCCGCGGCTTCTCGGTGCAGACCGGCGCGAACCGGGGCTGGGATGTCTTCGTAGACGGCGACGCGCAGGAGGTCGTGCCGAAACACAAGACGGCTACCGATTTCGCCGATGATGCCCTCACGGCGCGCGGGCTCGAGCGCGAGAAGCAACTCGCGCATTCGCATCCCCGCGAGCGTCGCGACGTCGTCGGCGTCGAATTGGGTTCCAAGCAGTGACGCGAGCCGCAGCACATCGCGCGTCTCGGAGGGCAGGGTCGCGGTGCGCCGTAGGAGCACAATCTGTAATGCAGCAGGCAGCGCCGCGCCACGCAGCACCATCTGGTCGTGCTCGGCGACGATCGTGCCGTCGGCGACTCCCGACTGCAGGAGCTCAGCCGCGTACAGCGGATTGCCACCGGTGCCGGCGAGCAGTCGCATGAGCGCTGGGTCGGCCGGAAGGTCGAGCGAACACCGAGCCAGTTGCTCGAGTTCTGGGTTCGTCAGAGGCGGGATGTGGAGGGTGATCGCGTCCGCTCCCGAGAAGCGCTGCAGGAGTGTGTCGAGCTCGATCGACGCATCTGCTGCGGGCGTGCGTCGCGTCACGAGCACTGTGATCCCGAGATCGGCGAACCGCACGATGAACTGTTGGAGCGCGCGCATCGTTGCGACGTCGGCCCATTGCACGTCTTCAATCGCCAACGTCACCGGCGCCCGCGCTGCTCTGGCTTCGAGTAGATCGCCGGCATGCTCGATGCGCAGCCCGGCCAGATCTATCGGCTCCTGCACGGGCGAGCCTGTGAGGCCGCGTTGCGCCAACACCTCGGTGAACGATCGGGATTCGGGATCGTCGCCGAGCACCGATGACAGCGCCGCGACGATTGGCGCGAGTGTGCTCTCCCGCGAGAGTGCGTCGGCCCGCCCGATGCACACGATCGCACCTTGCGCCACCGCACGATCGGCCGCGCGTTGCACGAGCCAGGTCTTGCCGATTCCCGCGTCGCCCTCGACGAGAATCGCGCGCGGCGCGTTCGGCTGGCGCGTGAAGCTCGTGACCAAGCTCGCCACGAGGTCGTCGCGCCCGACGAATGCGACCCGGTCGTCAGCCGGCTCTGGGTGACGGCGCATCGTGGGACGTTACCGATTGCCCGAACTCGTACAACACGGCCAGCAGGCCGGTCCATCCGGAAAATGCTGCCTCGACGCCCGCCGCATCGGTCACCGTGCCCGTCGGCGGTTCGCCGGGCGTCTCGGGCGGTGTGAGATCGACCGTGAAGATCACATCGCCATCATCACGCTCGTGGCTCTCCCCGACATCCGTCAGGTGCCGGATGTGCCGCCGCGCCATTCGCCCCACACTCGGTACGACGGCAATGGAGGAATCTGATGAAGTTTCGTACCGAATTCGAACACGGTGTGACGGCGGCCGGGGCTCGACGCGACCCACTGTTCGCCGTTGTCGCCGGGTCGATCATCGTGAATGTGGGCAGCCTGGTGATGTTCGCGTTCCCAGGGGCTGGTGCCATCCCGAGCGGCGCCGAAGCGTCTGCCTACGTGTGCGCCGTGCTGGCCTTGGTCGGCGCGTACGGCGTTGCCAAGCACAAGCGATGGGGTTGGTGGACCACGTTGGTCATCACGGCCTTCAACGTGTTGACCAGCGTCCCGGGTTTGGCCGCTTGGCCGTCGCTGTCGATCGGTATCGGGATCGTCATCAGCACGGTGATCGGCATCGGCGTGGTTGTGGGGCTCTTCCGGCTGGACCGGGGTCGGATCCCGAACTCCGGCCAACCCGGTCAAGCCGTCCTGAACGCCTGACGGCTCACCACCTCGAGTGGCGCCCGCCACTCACGTATGAACAGGGGAATGTAGATGCGTGCACGAACGACATTGCTCACCGCGCTCGCGGGCACCATGGTGCTCGGTGCGGCGAGCTTCGCACCCGCGGGCGGATCGGCGGTGACCGTGTCGCCTCCGATCGCGAGCGGTCTCGCCGGCCCGTTGCAGTTCGCGGTCGGGAGCCAGGGCACACTCGTTGTGGCCCAAGACGACATTGCGACACTCACCGCGATCCACGGCAACACCCGCAAGAACCTGGTGTCGCGGGGCAAGAACGGCGAGATCGCGGGCGTCGCGATCACTGACGGCGCGATTGTGTTCACGGCAGGGAAAGGCAACGAGGAATCCATCACCGCATCGACGCTCGAATGGCGTTCCGCGGCCACGGGCAAGACCAAGGTCCTCGCGAACCTGCTCGCCTACGAGCAGCAGCACAACCCCGACCACAAGTACACGTACGGCTTCGAAAACCTCGCGCCGTCGTGTGCCAAGCAGCTTCCACCGCAGCTCGGGCCGCCGACATACCGCGGCCTCGTCGACTCGCACGCGTACTCGGTGGCGGCCGCCCATTCGGGCTATTTCGTGGCCGACGCAGGGGGGAACGACATCGTGGAGGTGTCGACTTCCGGCGCGGTCCGTACCGTCACGGTGCTCCCGCCCGAGCCGGCAGTCGTCACGTCGGCAGGCGCGCGAGCGAACCACCTCCCGCAGTGCACGGTCGGGCACACGTACCGCTTCGAGTCCGTGCCGACCGACGTCGAGATGGGCAACGACGGCTATCTCTACGCATCGACATTGCCGGGCGGCCCTGAGGACGCGTCGCTGGGTGCACGGGGCGGTGTGTGGCGCATCAACCCGAACACGGGCGCGGCCACACAGATCGCGACCGGCTTGCTCGGCGGCGCGAACGTCGCGGTCGCGCCTGACGGCACCGTGTACGCCACGGAGCTGTTCGGCAACCGTGTCGACCGGATCGAGAACGGTCACCCGGTCGAGATCGCGTCATTGCCCGCACCGTCGGGTCTCGAGTACGCGCACGGCAAGCTCTACGTGTCGTACGACGTGATGGGCAGCGGCAAGATCGCCACGATCGCGATCTGACCGACGCACAAGCACGCGAGAGGACGCGTCGGCGGTTGCCGGCGCGTCCTGTCGCGCTACGAACGTGGCGCGGCCGGCGGCACCTGGTGATGAGGACGCCGACTGCGCGCGGGCGTGTCAGCTCGGTTCCATGAGCGCGCGTGCGCGGAGCCAGTCGCCGAAGCGGTCGATCCATGAGTCGGAGGGCAGTGCTTGCGCGCGCATGCCGAAGCCGTGGCCGCCGCTCGCGTAGAGGTGGAGCTCGGCGGGCAGTTCTGCGCGCTTCCAAGCCTGGTACAGCGCGACCGAGTCGTCGGCGAGCCCGAGCTGGTCGTCGGTCGCGGCCACGAGGAAGATCGGTCCGGTGCCTTCAGGCAAGTCGTTGAGTTCGACTCCGCGGGTCGCCGCGTAGATCGCGGCGACGAAGTCGGGACGACTCTCCAGTTCCCCGGCGAGCGCGACGCGCAGCGCAACGTTGCCGCCGGCCGAGAAGCCGATGATGCCGACGCGCGTCGTGTCGACTCCGAAGTCGGCCGCGCGTGAGCGCACGAGATGCATCGCCGCGATGCCGTCGGCGCCGGCGAGCACTGCTGCGCGTCCCATGTCGGCCGCGGTCTGCTTGCCCGGCTTGGTGAACATCTCTGCAACCGGATCTTCGCCGCCGGGAACGAGGCGATACTCGAGCACGAACGCCGCGACGCCACGTGCGGCAAGCCACCGCGCGACGTCGTAACCCTCGCTGTTGATTGACAACCCGTGGAAGCCGCCGCCCGGCGCCACGATCACGGCGGTGCCGCAGCAGTTGTCCGGGAGCACTGGCGTGAGGGTCGGCTCGGTCACGTTGACGACGGCCTCGGTGCCGAAGAGCTCCGAGAAGAACTCGCGGCGCGGGTGCGCCGGCGTCTCGCCGCCGGGCGCGGGAACCACGGCAAGCGCGATCGGTGCAGCGATCGTGACCACCGGTGTCGTTGTCATTTTCGGGCTCCTCGTGCGAGAGGGCGCGGTCGTTACCGCTCGATCTGGTGGTCGTGTGCGCGTGTTCCCAAGCGGGTCAATACGTTGCGGGTGATCTGCTCGATCTGTGGGTCGCGCCCGGCGAGTCCGTGGGCCCAGTCAGTGGAACCTGACGTCAGCACCGTTGCGCCGGCGTCGTTCGTGTACGCGCCGAGGACTGCGTGGCCGTGACGGATGCGATCCATCGCCGCGGGGTCACGAGTACCGAAGACGCGCGAAGCGATGTATTCGAGCTCGCTCGGTTCGCCGGCTTTCGGCGGGCGCGGTGCGGTGTCGCGTGTGAAGTGCCGCGTCGGGCAAGTGCCGAGGATCTCGAGCGTTGCCGGTGTGCCGTCCTCGCCCGTTGGATACGGCAGCCCATCCTGGTACGTGAACACGCAGCCGTCGCACTCGTAGCCCACCACGGTGGCGCCGGCGCCGAGCACGTCGCCATAGCCCACTCCGGTGCCGTCGAAGATCCAATGGTCGGCGCGATGCACGGTGTAGCCACCGAGACCGTTGGTGACGTTGCGACCGATCCGGTGGTAGCCGCCGCGCGTGAACGACACGCCCGTCATGTGGTTCTCCGGACGGGCGACCATCACGTCCGACCAGAACGTCGTGACCTCGGACTCGCGAGGTGTGCCGAACAGCGGGTCGTTCTTGAAGAACCCCTTGTAGCCGATCATTGTGTCGCGTTCGTCGCCCTCGATGCGCACCTGCCACAGCGATGTGTTCCCCGAGAAGAACGCCGCGTTCCCACCGCGCCCGATGAACTGTTCGACCGTGTCGCGCATGCCGCGCGACCAGTACTCGTCGTGGCCCACCGACAGATAGAGGCTCGCGCCGTCGAGCACTTCCGGGTGCTGTTCGAGGTCGGCATTCGTGCACACGCCGATCTCGAAACCCTCGCGTTCTGCCCACTCGATGAAGGGCATCTCCCAGTCGGGCCAGCCCGCAGAACCGGCGTACCCGGACAGGTGGTTGAGCTGCACGTAACCGACGTGCGCAGCGTTCTGGGGGTCGGGCGCGCCAGTTCCGGTGACCCGCCGGCCTTTGCCCGGTGGCTTGTGGAGATAACCGGCCGCCATCGGGCGCCGCATGGCTACCTGCGTGCCGCCGGTGTAGAGGTTCGGCCCGCCGAAGTCGTTATATGCGTGCCATGTGTTCGTGGCCAGTGCGAGCACGATGTGCGTGCCGGGCGACGGGCGCACGACGAAGAACGCGTAGTCGCGCCGAACCTTGTCGCCGACTTCGATCTCGATGACCACCTCGTAGTAACCCGATCGCCAATCCGAGCCGACGTCGACCGTGAGCGCGACGGGCCAGTCGCAACCGTTCGCCGCCGCACCCTTCGGCGTCTCGTGTTCGTCGGCCGTGACGCGATCGGCGGAGAACACCACGTCTCGGCGGCCACCAACACGCGCGACTTCGACGCGCACGGGTCGTCCGCCAGACGACGACAGGTGCAGGCCCACTTGCTCACCGCCACGCACCGACTGCGGCCAGCAATATCCGGTCACCACTTCACGAGGCATGCAGCGACGATAATTGCGACGGAGCACGCGCACCGGCGGCTCGGTGTCGACCTCAGCCCTCAGCGAACGGCGCCGCGAAGTCGCAATAGGGGGCGCTCGTCGAGGTGATCGGCTCGGTCGCCAAGTAGGTGACACGCATGCCGAGATCCTCGGGCTTGATCGTGAGATGCCGGGGGTCGATCCCGCCTTCGGCCGCCCAGGCTTGCAAGGCCTCTCCCGCGAGTTGCCAATGGACGCCGGGGTTCCCACTGGAGCCAGTCGGGAGCGCATCGTTCGGAAGCGCGACGTACGCCTCGCGATGCGCGGGTTCGGTCCGCAACGTCAACTCTGGGTAGTGCAAAGCCAGCGCTTCTGCTCCCTCCTCGGGGACCGGCTTGCACCACTCCACGGGGCCGTCGCTGTCGGCGCTCACGTCACCCCAGTAGATGCTGAACATCGCTCCCTCACGCCCCTCCATCTTGGGGAGCGGTCGATCGCGCAGGATCGCGATGAACTCCTTGCCAAGTGCCCACGCGCCTCGTGGGTCGACGTTGCGTTTCAGGCTGAGCACGCGCCGCTCGGGTATCTCGCGTGTGGCGACCTCGTACACGACAGACCTCTTTCCACTCAGCCGGTTGACGAGGTAGTCGGTCAGCTTGCGGCGCTCGTCGTGCGCCGACTCGAGTTCGCGCCAATACCCCTTGATGCGCGCCGCCGCATCAACCGGATCGCAGGCGAGCAACTCCTTGATCGTGGCAAGCGAGAGGTCGAGCTGGCGCAACATCGCGACCAGGCGCGCGGCTTCGAGCTGCGCCACGTCGTAGTACCGGTAACCGGAGGCTTCGTCGACACGCGCGGGAACGAGCACGGCCCGCTCGTCGTAGAGGCGAAGGGCCTTTACCGACAAGCGCGATCGTCGTGCAAACTCGCCAATGCTCACCTCGTCCACGGCTCATACTCCTCGTCGTCGAGCCGAACCGCCCGACCGTTCGAGTGTGCGGCCTTCCCGAAGGGGAGAGTCAAGTGCGCGCGCAGCCTGTCTCACGCCCCGGACTGCGCCCTCGGTTGGCGCCCCATGAACGCGACGAAGCGCTCCCAGTCGTCGGCGTCGGAAGGGGGTCGCACCTCCGCCGCAAATGGTGATCCTGGAGCCACCAAATCGCGATAGCCGGGTGTGATCCACGCCCGCGCCCCGTCGAGCGCCGGCACCGCGAGCGCGGGGTTCAACGTGTCGAGTTGGCTTGTGGCGCGCGCCAAGTCCCAGGCGTGCGCGGCCAACTCGGCCAGATACATATCCACCAGGGTGGCGCCCGTGTACTCCTCACCCCACGGCATGCGCGACCTCGACGCCAACCTGGAGTCGTCACCCCATGCTTGCGCCGCCTCCTCGGCCGAGTCGCGCAACCGGCCGGGCGCGTCGACGAGCTCGACGTGCGGCGACTCGTCTCCAGCCGGCGGGGCCTGTCCGCGGCCGAGCGCCGCGGCTCGGTGGCCCGCCTCCACGAGATGGTCGATCAAACCCGCCACGTCGTATTCGTTGCACGGTGTGGGGTCGCCGAGCTGCTCGGCCGTGATCCCGGACACGATCGCCGCAGCGTTTTCGTACGCGTCCAGCAACATGCTTCGACGATCGGTTTCGGTCATCACATCATCGTCGCGAGCCGCAGCGTCATCGATCGCGAAGTTACGCACTGGGCCCGGACCTTCGGTTCGACGACTCCCGCGCGGTTGCACTGGCGTTGCACGGCTGGGAGAGGTTGGGCGTGGCCGCCGCCCGGTGGTCGCGTCACTGATGGAGGTACCACCATGAGCAAGACGCCGTTTTTCGCTCGCCAGGGCGAGAGCCTGAAGCCGGCTCCTCGCATGATCAGGGCCGAGCAGAATCAGAAGCGGGCCTAGCACTACAGCTGAGAACCGTCGCGGTCCCCGACGTCTTGCGGGGACCCGACGCGTTCGAGGTGCCAGATGACGATCGGTATCCTTCGCCGCTGCGACTTCGACGACGTCGAGGCGGCACGCGTGCAGACGATCCTGCAAGCCCGTGGCGTCGATGTGGTCGATGTCGACCTCTCGCACTACCCCGGCGACGCGACGATCGCGCACGGCGTCGGCATAGCGGCACCGATCGCGTCGATTGCCGGCGTCGATCTCACGACGCTCCGGTCGGTGTGGGTGCGGCCGCTGGGACGCGCGTCGTCGGCGGGGCCCGAGCCTGTCGACGACCCACTGGCCGGCTTCAGCGCCGACGACCGAGAGATCGCGCGCGGGCAGGCCACGGCCGCGCTGAGCGGGTGGCTCGAGTGCAGTGACGCGTTCGTCGTCGACGTTCCGGTCAACGTCACCCGCGTCCGGACGCTCCGTCTCGCGCAGCGGTTCGGATTCGACGTGCCGCCGACGTTGATCACCAGCAACCCCGAGGCGCTGCGTCGTTTCGCCGCCCAAGTCGATGGCGAGGTCGTGGTGCGCTTCGTTGACCCCGACCGCGTGTCGTCCGACACCGATCCGCATGGGCCGTCGCGCACGCGCTTGCTCGACCCCGACGAGCTCGAAGATCTCGACGGCCTCGTCGCCGCACCGATGCAGTTCCAAGCGCGCATCCCGAAGGCGCTCGAGCTGCGCGTCACCGTCGTTGGCTCGCGCACCTTCACCGGCGCGGTCGACTCGTCGGGTTCCGAACACGGTGCACTCGACTGGCGCACCGATCCGGAACTCGTGACGGCCTTCGTCGCGCACGACCTCCCGCCTGAGCTCGAGTGCACGCTGCTGCGGCTCTGCGACGCGCTCCACCTCAACTTCGCGACCGCCGACGTGATCCTCACGCCCGAAGGACGCCACGTGTTGCTCGAGGTGAACGGCCCCTCGTACTACGGGTTTCTCGAAGACGCGACCGGCCTACCGATCTCCGAAGCCGTTGCCGATCTTCTCGACGGCACGGCGCGACCACGATGGCGACCGAGCTGCTGAGCGCGCCGCCGGCTGTGACGTCACCGTCGCCTTCGCCGGCCGGTGGTCGCACGTCGTCAGCGCTACGCCGGTTCGTCGGGGCGGTCACCGTCTCGTCGCTCGGTGATGGCGTGCACGTCACTGCGGCAGCGTTGCTCGCGGCATCATGTCACACGACGCGTTCACGGTCGGGCTCGTCGCAACGGTCGCATTCGCCGCGCCCGCACCTACGTCGCTCGGTGCAGCCGTGTTGGTCGATCGCACCGACCGCCGTCGGGTGTTGTTGCACGCCGACCTGGCTCGTGCGGTCGTGGTCGCGCTCTTCGCAGTTGCCGTGGTCGCGGGCGCCCGATCGTTGCCACTGCTCGCGGGAGTCGCTGCAGTCCTCGAGTCGCTGGGCGCATTGCACCGGTGCGCGGCAAACGCGGTGGTTCCGGCGCTCGCCGGCGACGAATCGGGAGCGCTCGAGCACACCTATGGTCGGCTTGCGACCGCGGAGATCACGACGAGCTCGTTCGTGGGGCCGCCGATCGGTGGCTGGTTGTTCGCGTTGGCGCCGGCGCTGCCGTTTGCGCTCGACTCGTTGTCGTTCGTCGGCAGCGGCGCCGTGGTCGCGACGCTGCCAGCAATCGCGCCGCCGCCGTCCGCACCGCTCGTCGAGCAAGCCGGGTCGAAGCGCCACGCCGTGATCGAGGGTTGCCTGTGGCTGCGTCACCATGCGATCGCCCGTCGCCTCCTCGCTCTGAGCGTGCTCAGTCTCTTCGGCAGCGCCGCGTGGGCCGGCATATTCGTGCTGTACGCGCACGAGCGACTCGACGTCACCGGCACCGGGTTCGGCGTGTTGGCCACGGCGATGGCCGCGGGCGCGCTCGTCGCTTCGCTGGTTGTGCCACGGATCGTCACGCCGTCGCGCAGCCGGACAATCGTGCTGGCCGGGCTCGGCATCGACACACTCGGCGCGTGCACGCTCGCAATCACACGCTCGCCATTCGTTGCAGTTGCGGCGCTCGTCGTGATCGCCGGCGGCGCGACTGGTTGGTCACTCGTCACCCTGCCAGCCCGTCAACGGCTGGTGCCCGACGAGCTCCGCGGCCGGGTCACGGGGGCGCACCAAACGTGCACATTCGCAGCCACCGCACTCGGCGGTGTCGCCGGCGCGCTGCTCGCGTCACGCGTCTCGATCGCAGCGCCGTTCAGCCTCGCCGCGGCGCTCACGGCGGTCGCCGCACTGGTCGCCTGTCGACTGCCGAGAGATCTCGGCGCAGCATCCACGCTCGCGGCTTGATTCACCGGGCGAGCGGCTTTCGTCGGCGTTGCTCCTAAGGTCGGCGGCCATGGCGATCTTGCACGCGGCCACACTCACTCCCACCAAAGCCGAGATCATCGCGAGTTGGCTGCCTACACGGCCCTGGGCTCCTGCCGCTGGCGATGGCAATGGCAACGGCGGGCTCGAGCTCGTGGGCGCGTACCGATTCGATGATCCGGTGGGCCAAGTTGGTATCGAGGGTCACCTGGTGCGCTGGAACAGTGTGTTGCTGCACGTGCCGCTCACGTATCGCAACGCGCCACTCGCCGGCGCGGATGACTACCTGCTCGGCACGATGCAGCACTCGGCGCTGGGGGAGCGCTGGGTGTACGACGGGGTGGGCGATCCCGTGTTCACGCGCATGCTTACGGCCGCGGCGATGACAGGCACCGGTCAGGCCGTCGGCCTCGTCGAGTTCAAGGAGCGGTGGTTGGTGGTGCCCACCAACGTTCGCCTCGCAGGCGGCGGCTGGGGCTTGGACCGCGTCGCCGTCGACGGTCTGGTCGTCGAAGACGTCGACGACGAGTGCACCGTGCTGCGCAACGATGGCATCGAACTACGTGTTGCGCGTCGTCCGTTGGTGGGCACTCGCGCGCCGATCTCCTTGAGGGCGACATGGCCAGGCCAAGACGAGCCCGTCACCCTCGCCGAGGTACGGGCGTCGTCCGCCGCTTGAGCTCAGCCGCATCCTTGATCGTGCAGAAGGCGTGCACACCAACTGGTGAACGGCGAACGGTGAACGGTGGACTTCGAGCGCGAGATCACTCGGAGACACTGCGGCGTGCAACAAGCGCGAACGCCGCGGCGACGATCCACACGTCGCCGGCCGTCAGCCCGATTCGCTGCCACAACCCTTCGGCCCCGACCTGCGTGCTCACGGCAAGGCTGAAGGCCGACACTGCGGCGGCCAGCGCCGACCCGATCGCCCAGCGCCGGCCTTTGGATGCTGCGATGGGTCGAGTGGCGAGTGTGGGCAGCGCAACCAGCGACAGGTACGCCAGGCCCGCAAACGTCGCGTGCAGACGGTTGGTCGCTGTGTGGCGCAAGGGACTCGCTGCGACCGCGAAGGTGAACGCTCCGGTGGCGGCCGCTGCGATCCATGCGTGGCCGGCGAGTTCGTCGCGGAGCGCGAGCCCGAAGGCGGCGATGCCGAGGCCATCGACGATGAAGCCTGTGGTCATGAGCACGCGCGTTGGCGCGTACACCGCAGCGAGTTCGCTGATCGGATCGGTGATCGGGGAGTAGTGGGGCGTGATTGCGCCCGCGAGCGCCCACGAACCGACGAACGCCGCCGGCCCGACGATGCCTCCGAACGCGAGGGCCCGTCGAACTGGTGTCACGTGCCGCAACGTCGAACAACCATGATCGTGCCAGTCAAGATGTGACACGGTAGAGCGACGCACCGGGTGCTCCCCCGATCTGCATCACACACTGACCCGCCGAGTACCGAATCCTTGTGCCACCGTTTGCGCGGCGGAGCCCACCGACCTGAACGCGTTCCTCTGCTTTCAGCCGTCTAGGACCTGATCGTGGTCTGCAGCCGCGTGGCAAGGTCCTCGATGTTCCTGTCGTGCTCGGCGAGGTCGATGACGAGGTCGTACACGGTACTGTTCGATGCGCGGCTCGCTGCGACACCGTTGATCTCGAGGAACACAGCCGTTGCGAGCCAGCCGAGGCGCTTGTTTCCGTCGACGAGCGGGTGGTTGCGCACGATGGAGTGAAGAAGTGCGGCGGCCTTCGTCCAGATGTCGGGATAGGCGTCGCGTCCGAGCACTGTCGTGCGCGGGCGTGCGGCCGCAGCGCCGAGCAGTCCGACATCGCGAACGGCCGGAGGTCCGCCAAAGAACGCCGTCGCGAGATCGATGAGGTCGTCGGTGTCGAGGAACTCGACGTTGCGTCTACCGACCAAGGCGATCAAGCGCGTCGGCGTGGCGCGTCATGACTCGCCGCGCTGCCGCGGAAACGCGTTCACGATGCTCGCCGCGTGCGACGTATTCGCGAACGGCTCGCCTCGCCGCTTCCTGCATCGAGATTCCGTCCGCGGCTGCGCGTTCCTGCAGCGCCGTTTGCTCGTCGTCAGTCAGCCGCAGCGTCATCGCCATGACCGGCATGGTATCAAAACGATACCGCTCGGGGGCGGAATCGCGGCGCGGCCCGCGCTCCGCCCTCGCGACTCTCGGTGTGCTCGCGGCGCCAGATCCACACGCGCATGTGCAAGGCGCCACATGTGGTGTTGAGCTCTGCGCGCTGTTGACTACAGCCTCATGGCTCGGCTCTACTGTCCCCTCGGGCGGCGGCGATCCGGAGTCGGGTTGACGGCGATAGGCGATGGCGGGGCCGAAGTCCGATCGATCTGCGCGTTCGAAGAACCGAGACTTCAGGAGCCCCATGTCTGTTCGGCCTGTCCGATTGTTCGCAGTCGCGATGATCGCGACGTCCTGCCTGGCGGCCGCCGTCGGAACCGCGGGAGCTACGCCCGGTCCGGGGACCTTCACCAAGATCACCACACCCAGCGGCGCGACGTCGACGTTTCACTACGCCAACGGCGCGACCAATCAGTTCGTCGTAGCCGGACAAACGTCGGCCGACGTCACGTCGGTCGACATCGATTGCGTGAATACGCCGGCATTGGGTGGCCGGTTTTCGGTGTCGTTGGCAAGTGGTGTTCAGGTGACGGACGCCAGCTTCAGTGCAGTCGTCACCTATTCGAACCCAGCGGTGAATTGCCGGCTGCGTGCCATTCCTCTTGGCGTCGCTGTGCAGACCTCGTACCTCGGCTCGTTCACCGGACCGATCCTGTACACGGACGCCTTCTTGTCGCAGATCTCGAGTGGTACGACCTACGGGTATACCGCGATCAGCGAGGAAGCTGACGGCGCCGTCGAGCAGATCGACGCGGGCAACTGCGGTGTCGCCTTGGTGACGACGATCGCGACACCGAGCATGGAGCAGCAGGGTGCGAGCGGGACCGGTTGCAGCCTCGCGCTCCCTCCGCAGAACCTGCCGAACGGCACTGCGAGTTCGATCAAGGTCGACGGGCACACCGCGTACCTGCCGTCCGCTGTGCACGACTACCTCATTGGCGCGCTCTCGCTCCCACTCGCGCAACCGGCATTGACCACGAGCTTTGCCGTCACCGCAGCGGGAGATACCACCGTCACCGAGTCAGCTCCACTGATGCGGTGCAGCGTGAGCGACACGTACCCACCGACCTCGACGTCGTGCCCGAACCTCGTATCGGCCGGTGTGAAGTTCACGCGTGTGAGCCAAACCATCCGCAGCGCGCACCAGGTGCGCGTCCGCGACACCTTCGTCTCGACCGACAGCGCGGCGCACACACTCGCGCTCGAGTATCAGCAAAGCGTCTCCCCTCCTCAGACCGGCGCCAACGGCTACGTGTTCCCGGGTCACGGCACGGCCTTCGCGGCGGCCACCCCGGGTCAGGTCGTGAGCGGTTTGGGTACCAAGGCCGCGACGATGCTCGTGCGCTCGGACTTGTACTCGATGGATGGCGACCCGGCCGCCGAGACGGATGCGCTCACGTGGTCGAAGGCGCCGTCACAGATCAAGTTCGCGCAGGCCGACCAATTCGACATGAACTATGCGCTCACAGTTCCGGCCGGAGGCACTGCGTTCCTTGGCTTCGCCGATAGCCAGAACGTCACGACCGCAGGCGTGCAGAGCCTCGGCGCCCTCGCCGTCGGCGACATGTTGAACGCTCCGACCATCACTTCGCCGGCCAACGGTGCGACGCTCAGTTCCACGTCGACCACGGTGACGGGCGCGCTCACCGCGGGGGCAAACGGTTTGCCGACAGCGGTTGCCGTCGCCGGCCACGCCGCGACGATCACGAAGACGAGCGCGACGGCGGCCACCTACAAGGTCACGTTCACCGAGGCAGCAGGCGCGCACACCTTCAACGCCACCGCAACCGATTCCGCCGGCAACACGAAGGCGTCAACGTCGATCACCGTGCACAACAAATAGCGGCACTGCACGGCGTCGCCCACCAAGTCAGAAGCGCGATCGGAGAGCGAAGCTGGAAATCGAGCGCGCAACATGGGTCGATCGCAATTCTCGACGGATGAGCGATGACATCGAAGAGGGGGCGGCTCTGCTTCTCGACTTCCGGAAGTTGGACGACGTCTCAGCGTCGTGCCGTGCGCGGTTCAGGACGTTGACACGCGCGAGGTCTTCCTCGTGGCCTACGTGAACGAGCAAGCATTGCAACTCGACGTTCTCGATCCGTAACGGCAAGTCGAACGGCCAGTCTTGCGGGTGGTGGTCGTGGCGAACGCGTGCAGGTGATGTCCTCTCTTCACGCCCTCACAGGGCTCTGTCGACGATCCTGGGTCTTGCGATCGAGTCGGACATGCTTGCAAGCGACGGCCACGTCAATATAAGTTGACATGCGATGGATCCCGTGATCCTCGCGAGCGCGAGACGTCACGGGATCGCCGACGAGGAGATCTTGCACGCCTTCGAGCATCCAATTCGTGTATTCGAGTTCGACGATCTTGTGATGCTCATCGGACCGGACCACGCCGGCCGATTGCTCGAGGTCAGCGTTGCGGTTGGTGAGGGTGTCGACTTCGTCGTCCACGCGATGCCGGCTCGATCGAAGTTCCTGAGGTGACGCAAATGCCGAGGTCGATACAAGACATCCTCGATCACGCCGACGAGCTTGCGAAGCGCTTTGAGGACTACGAACCCGACAACGCGGACGAAGTAGGCGTGGCCGAACACCTTCTGCGTCGCGCCGCGCTTGCCCGTGCCCGGAGTGAACGCCAGATCGCCGACGCCGTGATCGAGGCCCGGCGCGCCGGTATGTCATGGAAACGCATCGGGAGCGAGCTCGGAATTAGCGCCCAAGGCGCGCAACAGCGGTACGGCCCCGTCGCCGAGTCCGCTTAGTGCCTGAAGCAATCTGAGGGCGCGGCACAGCGTGTCGCGTGCGCGCTCGATGTGGGAGAGTCGAGTCGTGCCCACTCTCGAGTCTCGCCACTTCGCCTCACTGAAGATCCGCACCGACCCCGACGGGCTTTACATGCTCGGCACGACGTCGGCGGGGAAGCGGATTATTCAAGAGCTCCTCGAGGTCGAGCTCACCGGTGAACGAGTGAACGGGCACATGATCGGCAACAGCGGCGCCGACTGGCTCGCAGTTGCCGGCGACGGCGAGGTCACGCTCGACATTCGTGTGCTGATCGAAACCAACGACGGTGCGCGCGTCTTCGTGCATCTGGACGGTCGTGCGAACTGGGCCGAGCAGCTTGGGCGAGGCGCGATTTTCTCGGTCGTGCGATTCGAGTCAGGTGATGAGCGTTACGCGTTCGTCAACGGGCTGCGCCTCGTATCGAAGGGCGCAGTCGGCGACGGCGGCGCCGTGACGCACGAGATTTTCGAGCTTCTCTAAGTGCCGCCAATCTCGCGAGCGGCGCTCGGGCGCCTGGGAGGGCGACGCGTAGCTCCAGTACGGGTTGTGCAGGCACGCGCGGCACGGACCGCACTCTACGAATGACCGCCTCGGGCTTCGAAGCATGTCGGTAGCGTGAGGCCGACGAGGCTGACGGAGGTGAACAAGCCCTATGGCATTACGCCACGAAGCGCTCAGCGACGAGGAACAAGATGCCCAGACCGCGCTCGACCGGTCATGGAAAGGCGCCCGTCGAGCGCTTGCCGACCCGGAATTCCGAGCCGCGTTGGAGGAGTCGATTGCCCACGTGA
>DASXZO010000029.1:0-60238 GCA_036501845.1 Acidimicrobiia bacterium
GCAGCGCGAGAATTTTGCGCGGCGATGTAGAGAATGGCGTGACGGCTCCGTCCTTGAGGTGCATGCGGCCGGTCGAGCCGCCGACACACGAGGAGAACACATGGCCAAGTACCTGTTGCTCAAGCACTACCGCGGCGCCCCGGCGGCCGTGAACAACGTGGTGATGGACCAGTGGACGCCCGACGAGGTGGCCGCGCACATCCAGTTCATGCACGACTTCGCGGCGCGGCTCGAGGGCACCGGCGAGCTCGTCGATGCGCAGGGTCTCTCACCCGACGGCGTGTGGGTGCGCTCCGACGGTGGTGGCCGACCGCCGGTGACCGACGGACCGTTCGCCGAGACGAAGGACCTGATCGCCGGCTGGATGATCATCGACGTCGACAGCTACGAGCGGGCGATCACCCTCGCTGGCGAGCTCTCGGCGGCACCCGGCGCCGGCGGTGAGCCGATCCACGAGTGGCTGGAACTCCGAGCCATCATGGCCGCGCCGCCGACCGTGACGGAATGACTCTCGACGAACTGGAGCTCCGCCGGCTCGTACCGAAGGTGTTGAGCGTCCTCGTCCGTCGCGGCGCAGATCTCGCGACGGCCGAGGACGCCGTGCAAGAGGCGCTGATCCGTGCCATCTCCACGTGGGGCGACGACGCACCCTCGAATCCCGAGGGCTGGCTGATCACCGTGTCATGGAGATCGTTCCTCGACATGGTCCGATCCGACGCGGCTCGTCGCGATCGGGAGGTGCGATTCGGGAGCGAGCCGCCCACGGGAATCGCGCCGAGCGCCGACGACACGCTGCACCTCTACTTCTTGTGCGCGCATCCCGACTTGAGTCCGTCGTCGGCGATTGCGCTCACGCTGCGAGCCGTCGCTGGTCTCACCACTCGGCAGATCGCGCAGGCCTACCTCGTGCCGGAGGCGACGATGGCACAGCGCATCAGCCGAGCGAAGCGCACGGTGGATCGTGTGGGCCTCGATCGACCTGGTGACCTGCAGACGGTCATGCACGTGCTCTACCTCGTGTTCAACGAGGGCTATTCGGGCGATGTCGATGTGGCGGCCGAGGCGATGCGCCTCGCTCGACAACTCAACACCTTGGTCGACGACCCAGAGGTCGAAGGCTTGCTCGCGTTGATGTTGCTGCATCACGCGCGCCGCCGCAGCCGCACCAGTTCGGACGGCGGGATCGTTCCGCTCGCGAAACAGGACCGCAGTGGGTGGGACAGCGCGCTCATCGCCGAAGGGGTCGCGATCCTGCAAGCCGCGCTGACGCGCGATCGGCTCGGCAAGTACCAGGCCCAGGCAGCAATTGCGGCGCTGCACGCCGACGCCACCCGATTTGAAGACACCGACTGGGTGCAGATCGTCGAGTGGTACGACGAGCTTTTGCGGTTCACGGACACGCCGATCATCCGCCTCAATCGTGCGGTCGCCGTTGGTGAAGCCGACGGCGCGCCTGCCGGCATGGCCGCGCTCGCCGAGATCGACGCCGACGTCGTGCGGCACGACGCAGTGGCGGCCTATCTCCACGAGCGCAACGGCGATCTCGAACTCGCGGCGCAGCTCTACGCGGCGGCAGCGCGCAACGCTCCGAACCTCGCGGAGCGCGATCACCAGACTCGCGAAGCGGCTCGGGTGAACCATCTCCTGCGGGAACGCTCGGTCACCTGAGCGCGCCGTCGTGTCGTGACGTAACGTCAACGCGGTCGCCCGGTCGCGGGCGGGTAGGGCGGTGCGTGATGAGTGGGTTCGGTCGATTGCGCGCGTTGGTGTGTGTCGTTGCAGGTTTGGTCGGTGCGGTGAGCGTTGTGGCTTCGCCGGCCCTGGCAACGACGCCGACACAGCTGACATGGCACCGACAGACCGCCGCGATGCCAGCGGGCCACGAGACCAATCCCGAGCTCCTCGCGACATCGTGTGCGAGCGCGACGTATTGCCTCACTGTCGGCGACAACTACGACGGCTCGCGGCGCCTCGCCGAGATCTGGAACGGCTCGAAGTGGGCGATCGACGTCACCCCGGCGCCCGCCGGTGCCAGCGAGACTGGCTTCGCGGGCGTCGACTGCGTATCTGCGACGTTCTGCATGATCGTCGGCGATACCGACCAGGTGGCTCTGGCGGAACGGTGGGACGGCCACGCCTGGACCGTGCAGTCGCCGCCGAGCCACACGAAGAACGCCGCGCTGGACGGCGTGACTTGCCTGTCGAGCACCTGGTGCCTCGCCGTCGGATTCGACGGCGGGAAGGTCCTCGCCGACGTATGGAATGGCACGCAATGGACGATCACTGCGGCGCAGTCGCCCGTGTCCGGCGACTTCCTCAACGGAGTGACGTGCACATCGACGACGAACTGCATCGCGGTCGGGTCGACGGGGGGCGGGAACCTGTCCTCGGCGTCCCTGCTGATCGAGCGCTGGAACGGCACGACGTGGCACGTCGAGGCGAACAACAAGGCCGGTGATTCCAGCGCGTCGCTCCAGGGAGTGGCGTGCCTCAGCGCGACGAACTGTTACGCGGTAGGACTCCACAGCCCGGCTGAGTACACGCCCGTGCGGCTCGTGGAGCATTGGAACGGCAGCACGTGGAAGCCTGTGACGGCGCTCGGCCCACAACCACCGTCGGGGTGGTCAATTTTCGAGGCGATCAGCTGCGCGGGCGGCCAGTGTGTTGCGGCCGGTGCGAGCGACTACGAACGGATGCCGTTCGTCGACCGAGTCGCGACAGGCGCATGGACGGTGCAGACCACACCGACGCTCGCCAACGGTGGAGGGTTCTTCGGCGTGTCGTGCGTGTCGGCAACCGCATGCGTCGCGAGCGGTTTTGCGAACGGTGGAAGCACCATCACGCAACCACTGATCGAGCGGAGCAGCTGACGAGCGTCGCGCACAGATTTGCGGATCGGCGCTTAATCCGTCGTCGCGGCCTGATGCTTGACGCCTACGAGGAACATCTCGGTGAGGCGGCGCGGCGCTTCGGTGAGCATCGGGAACATCTGTGCTCGCTTTGGGATGCGCACGTGGCGGCAGTCTTTCTCGACCGCCTTGATCACTTCGTCGGCAACTGTTTCGCGCGGTACGTCGGTGAGCAGTTGGAGCCGGCGGAAGCGCTTGAAGCTGTCGTCGGTGGGCGAGTAACTACCGGCTTCGTCGAGCATGTCGGTGGGGATCGGTCCGAGCTCGACGACCGTGGTGCCGATCGGAAGCCCCTTGAGATCGGCGCGTAGTCCCGCGGTGAAGTGGGTGAGGCCGGCCTTTGTCGACGCGTACGCGCACAAGCCCGGGAACGCGCCGACACCCGCGAGCGACGAGATGTTGACGATGTGGCCGCCACCGCGCCGCAGCATCAGCGGGATGGCCTGGCGGCAAAGCTCGACCGGCGACAGCAAGTTGACGCGGAAGATCTGCTCGACGTCTTCCGGTGTGCAGTCGGCGATCGACTTGGCGATCCCGATGCCCGCGTTGTTGACGAGCACATCGATCGGCTCCGCCTCTTCTTCGACGCGGCGCAGAAGCGTGCTCACTTGGGCGTGGTCGGCAAGGTCGGCCGGATGCGCGGTCCCGCCGAGATCGGCCGCCAACTTTTCGATCGCGTCGGCGCTGCGCGCGACGAGCGCAACCGTGGCGCCCGCCTCGGCGAATCGTGTGGCGAGGGCTTCGCCGATGCCTCTCGACGCCCCCGTGACGAGCACGCGCTTACCCCGTAGTTGCATACGCGGGACAGTACCTTCGCCTGCAAACGCCAGCCAGAGGATCCGCGCGATGCCGCGATGCGACGAGCCCCCTCGCTGCGCCACGCCATCCGGCGAGTGACGTCGCCCGACGGCCGGCGATCACCCGCAGCCGCGCGCACTACGTTGCAGCGTGATGACCCTCGAGGCCTACCGCGTCGACAACGCGGTCGCGGTGGACGATGCTGCCGCGCTGGAAGCTTGGAGCCGCGCCGCGCGACCCGTGTTGACGCAGCTGTCAAAGCGCTATGGCGCACTGACTGCGCCGGACGATCTCGCGGAATCGATGCAGGTGCTCTCGGGCATCCGCACTCACGAAGCCGCCGAGCTCTGGATCAGTGACGTGCTCGACGCCGTCGATCACGAGTGCTTCGCTCGCCAAGAGCCGTTGCTCTCGGCGTTCTGCGTAGGCGAGGACGGCCGAGTGGGCGAGCGCTACGCAACGCGTGCGGCCACTCTCAGCCCCACGGCGATCACCGACATCGAGATGCACGCGGCAACGCAACGACTCGAAGCCCACCGCTATCACGGCGCGGTGCTGCCGGTCGACGGTGGCCGCCCGGCCCTCCCGAAGCAACTCGCGACCGTGCGCGCCTCGGCCGCCAAAGCATCGACGACGCGCACGCGCGCGTCGGGCACGGCAACCGCCGCGCCCCGCAAGCGGACCGCGGCGCCCCGCGCGCCGAAGAAACCCGACCCGCCCAAGCGCCCGGTGTGCCCGACCTGTTTCCTGCAACTTCCCCTCACCGGCCGCTGCGACAACTGCGACCCTGAATAGCGGAGTTGCCGTCAGCCCTCTCCCAGGACATAGACGATCCGATATAATCGGAGCATGACCCCGGGAGAGCTGCTCCGTGATGTCCGCCGGCGCCGCGGGCTGACCCAGGCCGATCTGGCGCGGCGCGCCGGCACGTCGCAACCCGTGGTCTCGGCCTACGAGCACGACCGGCGCGACCCGAGCGTCGGCACCCTGCAACGGCTGGTCGACGCGGCGGGCGAGCAACTGCAGATCAGTGCCGATGTGGCCACGAGTGGGCCACCGCCGGCGCGGAGCCTCGAGGAGCACGGGCGCCGCCTCGTCGACGTACTCCTCCTTGCCGACGCGATCCCTGCGCGGCCCCGCACGCGCGTGCTGCAAGCGCCGCGGCTCGTGTCGGTGTAGCTGTGCCGACGCTGCCCGAACGCGTGGTCGCGCTGCACGATGCCTTGACGCATCTGCCCCACGCGTTCGGCGGTGCGCTGGCCTTGGCGTACTACGCCGAACCGCGGGCCACCATCGACATCGATCTGAACGTGTTCGTATCTGCTGACCGTTACGCCGACGTGGCCGCGCCGCTCATCGCGCTCGGTGTGCACGCCGACGAACCCGACGCGGTGGCAGCCGTGACGCGCGACGGCCAAACGCGGGTGATGTGGGACGCCACACCCATCGACCTCTTCTTCTCGTACGACGCGTTTCACGACGCTGCCGCGGCAGCGTGTCGCAGCGTTCCGTTCGCCGACTCGACGATCGCGATCTTGGCGCCCGAACATCTCGTGGTGTGCAAGGTCGTGTTCGACCGCGCCAAGGACTGGGTCGACATCGACGCGATGATCGAGGCCGACATCGCGCTCGATGCCGCTGAGGTGCTGCGATGGGTCGGCCGCATCGCCGGAGACACCGATGCCCGCTACCAACGCATCGCGTCGGTGCTCACTCGCCGTTGACAGGCGACGCCAGTATCGACGTCAGTAGTGCCAGGGGAACGACGACCAGTCGGGCTCACGCTTTTCGAGGAACGAATCGCGACCTTCCTGCGCCTCGTCGGTCATATAGGCGAGACGCGTTGCCTCGCCCGCGAACACCTGCTGGCCGACGAGGCCGTCGTCGATCAGATTGAAGGCAAACTTCAGCATCCGCTGTGCGGTCGGCGACTTGGCATTGATCGCCGCGGCCCATTCGAGCGCCACCCGCTCGAGGTCGACGTGCGGCACGACGGCATTCACCATGCCCATCCGGTAGGCGTCGTCGGCTGAGTACTCACGCCCGAGGAAGAAGATCTCGCGCGCGAACTTCTGACCGACCTGGCGAGCCAGATACGCAGAGCCGAAGCCTCCGTCGAAGCTGGCGACATCGGCGTCGGTCTGCTTGAACCGTGCGTGCTCCTGCGACGCGAGTGTGAGGTCGCACACCACGTGCAACGAGTGCCCGCCGCCAGCCGCCCAGCCGGGTACCACCGCGATCACGACCTTGCCCATGAACCGGATGAGACGCTGCACCTCGAGGATGTGCAGCCGGCCGGTGCGGCCCGCGTCGACAGTGTCCGAGGTGTCGCCGGACGCGTATTGGTAGCCGCTCTTGCCACGAATCCGTTGATCACCGCCAGAACAGAACGCCCACACGCCGTCGCGCGGCGAAGGACCGTTGCCGGTGAGCAGCACGCAACCCACGTCGCTCTGTTGCCGCGCGTGATCGAGCGCCCGGTAGAGCTCGTCGACGGTGTGCGGACGGAACGCGTTGCGCACCTCGGGACGGTTGAACGCGACGCGCACCGTGCCGTGGTCGACGGCGCGATGGTACGTGATGTCGGTGAAGTCGAAGCCGTCAACCGCCGACCACGCCGCCGGATCGAAGAGTTCGGAGACCATGACCCGAGATCATCACACGCCCGGCGGGTGCGCAGCACCGAGGCTGGCGCCGTCACAGGCCGACGAGGCGGATCTCGGGGTTCAAACGAACGAGCTCGGCCGCCACGACGACCAGACCGTTCAGATGCCCCGCGACCCGTACCGTGCCCGCGGAGCCCGTCCGCACTTGCAGGTCAGCCTGTCGATTCCAGGGCCTTCTGATCTCGACCACATCCACGACCGGAACGGTGACGACTCGCCCTGGCGCAGTGAAGATCACACTGTCCCCGGACACGATGATGTCCTGCGCAAGCCTGCGGTAACGGCCACGACCGATGAGCGCCATTCCGAGCCACAAGGCGCCGATCACGGCCAACGAAGCCGACGCGGCGGAGTGCGCGAGCACGGCCAAGGTGAGCATGACCGCGCCCCCGATACCGCTGTACCACAGCGCCGCCACTAGCACTCGCGACCATCCGCGAGCGACGTGCGCCTCAACAGGATTGCGATCAGCCGCTGGACCTGAGTGCATCACACCAATATCGACACTTGCGACAACGTCGCTTATGCCCATTCGGTTCGATACCGCGCATCTGGTGGCCCGTGCCACGGCCTCGCCACGCCGTCAGGCCGTGACGCGATAGTGGAGGTAAGCGACGCCGCTGTCGAAGCGATGCGCGTCGAGGAGTTCGAGGTCGGCGCGCATGTCGCGGGGGAGGGCTGCCTTCCCGGAGCCGACGAACACCGGACAGACGAACATGTGGCACTCGTCGACGAGCCCGGCCTTGAACGCCTGCGCGGCGAGATGCGCGCCGCCGATGTCGAGATCCCCGGCGGCCGACGCCTTCAGCTCACGAACCGCGGCGGGATCGAACGCTCGCTCGAGTTGGGTGTTCGCCGTCGACACTTCCTTCAGCGTCGTGGAGTAGGCCACCTTGTCGGCCGCCTGCCACACGCGCGCGAATTCGCCCATGAGGTCCGACTGCGCGCCCAGGCTCGGGTCGGTCTCCCACACGGCCATCGTCTCGTACATGCGCCGTCCGTACAGGTATGTGCCGGCCGGCCGGAGGAGATCGGTGATGAACGCGAAGACATCGTCGCTGGGTTCGGTGAAATCGAACTTGCCGCTCGCGTCCTCGATGTAACCGTCGAGGGTGACGTTGGCGATGTAGTTCAGCTTCCCCATGCCACCTCCAGTGCTCCTTGGCTGCGCGACACGCGCGATCGCGGTCGAGTGCTCGACCGTAATCGGAGCGACCCACCGTTTCGGGCGCCGTACTCTTGTTGGCCGTGCGCAGCGATTCGATTGTGGGCTCGACCGGCGGCCTGCACTTCGCCGACGGACCCGACCATGGGCGCGTGCTGATCTCCGCAGCCGAGACCGACGGCGCCTACTCGCTCATGGAGTGGACGATCGCGCCGCGCTCGACGGACTCGCACAACGACCACCGTGACTTCGGCCCGCATCGGCACGACGCGATCGAAGAGGTGTTCGTCGTGCGCAAGGGGTCCCTCGACTTCCTGTTGCACGACGAAATCGTCACCATGCACGCTCACGACGTGGTGCGGGTTCCGCCGGGGGTGCGACACGGCTATCTGAATCGCTCGGGTGCCGATGTCAAGATGCTCGTGTCGTTCGTTCCCGGTGGCTTCGAAACCCTCTTCCTCAAGTACCGCTCGGATCAACCGACGGCACCCGACCCGGGCTTCGTCGAAGACGCCGCGCAACTCTTCGCAACGGAATTCGAGCATCAATAGCCGTTCGCGATTACTCGAACGTCATGTTGGCGTAGGTGGGAGCGCCTGCCGTCTCGTACGTGAGGTGCACGGTGCCGTTCGGGTAGACGTGCGAGTCGGCGAGATGGAGGGCGGCAGGAATGGTGCCGTCGCCGAACACTCGCTTGCCGCTGCCGAGCACGATCGGATACATCCACAGGCTCACGCGGTCGACAAGGCCGAGCTGCAGCAACGACTGCAGGAGGTTGAGGCTGCCGATGATGTGCAGTTCGCTGTAGCGATCCTTGAGTGCAGCGACGCTCTTCGCGAGATCGCCGCCGAGGACTGTCGACCCCTGCCACGCGAGCGGGTCAGTCAGCGTGCGGCTGGCGACATACTTCGGCACAGTGTTGAGGAGCCGGGTGAAGGGGAACTCCTCCGGAGCGTTGGGCCAGAAGGCGGAGAAGATGTCGTAGGTCTTACGCCCGAGTAGCAATGCGTCCATGTGACTCGCTTGCTCGAACATCACGTCATCGCCAGTGTCGTCGGCCGCGAGCGGTGCCTGCCACCCGCCGTGCTCGAACCCCTCGTCACGATCCTCGTCCGATTGACCGGGTCCTTGCGCCACACCATCGAGGGTGACGAACTCGGTCACGATGAGCTTGCCCATTGCGGTGCTCCTTGCCGGTTGCGATGCGTCGACGTGTAGACGTCGCGCGCTTGCCGAACTCATCGCGGGCGCCGCGACAACTCGGCGACGTGGAGCAGCGCATCGGGATATGCGAAGATCGGCAACGATGCGGCGGCGCGTGACGGCCTGGTGGGCGGCGAGCGCCGCTGTCGCGATGGTGTTGGCTGCGTGTAGCTCGGCGGCCAAGCCTGCGGCGCCGGCGAGCACCACGACGACGGTGCCCGCACCGGCCCGGTTGCTGACGATCACGATTCCCGCGCCCGACGGCGAGATCGCGCCCACATGGCTGCGATTCGTCGGCTACGGGAAGACGCTTGGCTACCAGGCGCCACCACGAGCGAACGTGCTGCTTCCGGCCGGCTACGACCCGCACAAGCACTATCCGCTCATCGTGTTCCTCGATGGTCTTGGCACCAACTACGCCACCTGGCACGACACGGGGCTCGACAAGCCGTTCGATCATCTCGGTGCGATCGTGGTGATGCCCGAAGGTGCGAACGGCTGGTACACCGACTGGTGGAACAACGCCACGCGTGGCGACCCGTCGTGGGAGACCTACTACCTCGATACCGTGATCCCGACCATCCTCCAGCGCTATCCGATCCTGCCCGCGCGTCGCGACCACGCACTCATCGGCATCTCGATGGGCGGCCTCGGTGCCACATACTTGGGTGGGCGGCTACCGGGCTTCTTCGGTTCGGTGGCCAGCCTGTCGGGCTTCGTCGACCCGCAATGGGAAGCGGCGGTCACCCAACCGGCGATGGGATCGTTCTCGTACGCCAAGCAGAACGGCGACAACGACACCGATCCGATCTACGGCGATCCCAGCGGCTTCTACTCCGAGGGGCACAACCCGACTCGCCTCGTCGGCAACCTCGCGAACACGCGGCTGTTCGTGAGCACCGGCACTGCGACGCCGAGCACGAGCGACCCGCATCCCACGCAGTCGGAGCTCACCGACGAGGCGATCATCTACCCGATGAGCCAGCTCTACCACCAGGCCTTGCTGACCGCGGGCGTGCCGGCCACCTACCAGGTGCACACCGGCGCGCACGCGCTGCCCGACTTCAGCGACGAGATCACGGCCATGCTCCAGTGGGGCCTGTTCAATCCGGTTGCCGACAACGTGCCGTCGTGGACGAACGACACCGTCGCCACCCATGGCCAGCTCTGGGATCTCAACTACCGGTTCACCCGCGCGCCGACACGCGTCGTGCATTTCACACAGTCGGGAACCACGCTGTCGATCAGCGCGGCAGGCTCACCCGTCACGATCACACTGGCGAACGGCTGCGCGATCCACACCGCGACACCAGCGACCGTGCACCTTCCCGACCGCGCCCGGATCTCACCGCTCAACCCCGACAAGGTCGGCACCACAGCCTGTACGTGATTCGGTACGTCGCGCGCCGATCAGCTCAGGCGCCGGCGGACTGCGCGAGACACACGGGGAACACAGGTCCGGCGCCGGCCTCGCGCAGGAGCGCGCTCACAACGGTGAGGGTCCAGCGGCTGTCGACGATGTCGTCGACGAGCAACACCGGCTGCTCGCTCACGGTCCCCGCGATCTTGAACAGTCCCTCGATGTTGGCCAACTGCTGCGCGCTGTTGCGCTGCTCGGCCTGGGGCGCGTGATCGCCGACCACCGAAACGACCGGTCGGTACTCGAGCTGGAGCGCGACCGCGAGGCGCTGCGCGAGGTCGTGCATCAGCTCGGGCCGGCGTTGCGACGCGACCGCAGTGAGCCAGGTGGGCCGCGGGAACGGGCGCCAGGCGCGAACGAGTGACGCGAGCGCGGTGACGAGATCGTCGGAGATGCGGCCGGCGTCGCGCTGCTCGGCGATGAGTTGCCCCCAACCGCCGTCGCCCATGATCGCAAGCGCACGCCCGGGTTCGGCGCGTTGTTCGGCCGGGATGCGTTTGAGGTCGGGCCACTGTTTGCGCGGCTCGATCTCGTTGTCGGCATTGCGCAAGAACGCGACGGCCTCGCGCGCCAGGTCGATGGTGTCGCCCACATCGATGAGCGGCCGGCCCAGGCAACGCGAGCAGCGTCCGCACGGCGCCGCGTCAGGATCGTCGAGCTCGCGCCGCAAGTGCTCCATCAGGCAGGCGTCGCCGTGGAGGTATTCGTGCATCCGCGCCTGTTCGGCGTGGCGTTGTGCAGTCACCTTCTCGACGCGCTCGGTGGGGTATTCCCACGGCTCGCCGGTGCGCCGGTACTTCGCCCCGACGCGCTCGATCGCGCCGTCGACCTCGAGCTGCTTCAGCATGTTCGTGAGCCGGGTGCGCCCGAGGTTCACCTGTTGTTCGATCGCGGCAACACCAACCGGCTCGGCGCTGGCATCGAGCAGCGCCATCAACGCCTCGGCGTCGGCGCGGCGAGGGAACGCGGTGTTGATGAACCAGTCCTGGATCTGGGTGTCTTCGGTGCCGGTGAGCAGCACCCCTACCGCTCGGTCGATGCCCCGCCCGGCCCGGCCGACCTGCTGGTAGTAGGCGATGGCCGAGCCCGGGGACTGGAAGTGCACCACGAACGCGAGGTCGGCCTTGTCGTAGCCCATGCCGAGCGCGGAGGTGGCGACGACTGCCTTGAGATCGTTCGACTGCAGCCGCGCCTCGATGTCTTGTTTGGCGTCGCTCAGCTCACCACCGAAGTAGGCGGCCGCCTGGATGCCGTGCTGTTGCAACCACTCGGCGACGAGCCGGCAGTCGCGCACGGTGAGCGTGTAGACGATGCCGGCACCCGGGAGTTGCGTGAGCGCCTCGGTGAGCCAGGCGAGCCGCTGCGCCTGGCTCGGAAGATGCACGACGTCGAGCGCGAGCGCTTCGCGTTCGAGCGGGCCGCGCAGCACGAACAGATCGGCGCCGAGCTGATCGACGATGTCGTCGACAACGCGGTCGTTGGCGGTGGCGGTGGTGCACAACACCGGAACCGTGGGCGGCAGCTCGTCGATGATGCGGGCGAGACGGCGGTAGTCGGGCCGGAAGTCGTGACCCCAGTCGCTGATGCAGTGCGCTTCGTCGATCACGAACAGGCCGGCCGTGCGGATGAGCTGTGGGAGCACTTCGGCTCGGAATGTGGGGTTGGCAAAGCGTTCGGGCGAGATCAACAGGATGTCGACGTCGTCGTGCGCCAGGCGGTCGGCGATCGCCTGCCAGTGGTCCTTGTTGTCGCTGTTGATGGTGACCGCGCGCACGCCGCCGCGCGCCGCTTGGCTGATCTGGTTGCGCATCAGCGCCAGCAGCGGCGAGACGAGCAGCGTGGGGCCGGCGCCCTGGTCGCGCAGCAGTCTCGTGGCGACGAAGTAGACCGCGCTCTTGCCCCAGCCGGTGCGCTGCACACACAGCACGCGCCGACGCTCGGCGACGAGGGCGGTGATGGCCTCGAGTTGGCCGGCGCGGAAATCGGCGTCGGCGCCGACGATGGCCTGCAGGGCCTCGAGCGCACCGGGGGCGGTCGCTCGCGGTGGTGCGGGGGTTGGGGTGGCGGTGGTCGACTCCATCTCGGTCATGCTCGCACGACCCTCGGACAGCCGGTCGGGCCCGCGCTCATTCGCAACGGCAGGGCACGGTTTGTTCGAGGGCCTGCCAGCGGAATTGCACGAGGGGCGACGCCTCGCCGCAACCGGTGCAGCGGATCTGCCAGGCCGAACCGATGCGCGCGATCTCGAGCGGCATCTGTCCTGTCGACAATCGCTTCGGCATGATCTTGGGCTTGGCGATCCGCGGCAGGTTGGAGAGCTCAGGTTCGAGATAGGGAATCGCGTCGTTCGGCTGCGGCAACCGCGCATCGAGACGCTGAATCGATGCCGGGTGCGGTTGGTTGGGTTGATGCCGCTGCGCGAACACAAGGAGCGCGTACGCCGTCTCGACGCCCAACGCCCGGGCGAGCGAGTCGACCGTAGTATCGTCCACTGCAGGAGTGAGCATCACTCCAACGTCGGCCGCGGCGCGCGCGTAGCTCGCCAAGTGCTCGGGCTCGGGAACGGTCGACGGTCCGGGCGCGGCGAGGAACGCGTCGAGCTCTTCGAACCGCGCACTGTCGAACACACCAGCGGCGTGCGCGATGCGTTCGATCTCGTCGAGAAACCCGTCGCGCTCGATGCGGTTGGACGGGTCTTCCAAGGTGTCCTTGGCGAACATGATCACGAAGCGCGCCGCGACACCGGCACGTTTGCGACGCAGGATGCGCCCCATGCGCTGAATCATTTGGCGCCGGGTTCGGCTCGCGCTCATCACTACGCCGAGGTTGGCGTCGGGTACGTCGATGCCTTCGTCGAGTACGCGCGGCGCGGCAACCGCATCGAGCGTGCGCACTCGCAGATCGTCGAGGATCTCACGTCGTTGACGACGCGCGGTCGACCCGGTGATGAGATCGATCGACACCAAAGGATCGAGGCGGTTGATCGCGTGATTCGCGGCACGCACGGTTTCGGTGAACACGAGCGCGCCGTCGGCATCCTTGATCGCCGGGCCGAGCTGACCGAGGAGCTCGTATTTGCCGATCGTCTGGGCCACGATCTGGCGGCGCTTCGAAAACGCTTCGAGGTAATCGCGGGCTGCGCGACCGTCGGCGCCGGAATCGCGCTCGGCGAGATGGGCGACCGCAGCAAGGAAGTCGCCGAACGGTTCGACGGGCACATCGTGCAGTTGGCGCAAGTGGTGGCGCGCGCTCACGAGCCGTTGCTCGATCGCGGCGTACTCGGCGCGTTCGTCCACCGAGAGCTCGACGCCGACGAACGCCACCCGAGGCGCGGCGCACACACCATCGGTGATCGCCTGCTCGAACCCGTAGCGGAAACAGATGCCGCCGAAGTAGGGGAGCAGCAGTTCGGTGACCCCGTCGTCGCCGCGCTCCAAGGTGGCGGTGAGGCCGAGCCGTTCGGTGTATTGCGGGAGAAGCGCACGCCGCAGCGTCTTGCCGCCCAGACCGTGGCATTCGTCGATGATGATCAGCCCGCCACCCGAACCGGGCGGCACAGGCTTGTGCGCCGCGGCCGAATGCCGCGTGGCAACCAGCACGTCACAGTCGTGCGGGACGTCTCTTCCGCTGTCGCCCAAGCGCCCGATGCGCGCCTCGGGAATCGCTGCGGTGAGCCGTCCGTGCCACTGCTCCATGAGCACGCGCGACGGCACCACGACGAGCACGAACCGGCCTCGCCGGAGCGCGTCGGATGCGGCGGCGATCGCCACGTCGGTCTTGCCCGAGCCGGTGACGGCCTCGATTACGCCGCGACGGCCCGAACGCAGCCAACTGATCAGCGCGTCGAGCTGCCAGCGGTAGAGCTCGTGGCGCTCCGAAGTGGGGCTGGTGGAGACCACTCAGCGGCGCGGTACTGCAGACATGGGCCTACAAGGATATTCGGCCCGATGTCGCGGCCCTGGGGATTGCACCGTGGGCGGCCTCGGCGCTCACTACCGTTGGCCTCGTATGGCCTACACCGTTGATTTCAAGAACGTGTCGACCGTCGGGCTGGATTCGTCGCCCGTGGCGGATGCCCTCGCCGGCCTGCGGGCGAACGAGGCCCGCTACTTCAAGAACAAGTACGACCACGAGTTCACGGTCGAGCCGGCGAGCAAGGCCAAGAAGACCGTGGCCCGGCTGCACAAGGTGCTCAAGGAGGAGCGCGGCATCGTGATCGCGTCACCCCCGCTCGAGGCGACCACCATCAACGTCGACAACATCCGCTGGGACTTCGTGTTCTACGAGAGCGGCCTCGAGATCAACCTCCTCTACACGCTCGACGGCCCCACCAAGCGTGCGGTGGGCTTCAAGCTCTCCGAAGGCATGGACGTGCCCGAGGAGCTCGGGGCGTTCAAGTTCGCCCGGCAGAAGTCGAAGCTCGCCGGCACCATTCGTGGCTCGTATTTCGTGGTGAAGAACGAGTACTGACCCGATCCGGGTGATCGCTTGCGAGCGACACGTTTTGTAGCCTGAACGGGTGGCAGGGTCGGAGGCATCGGGCGCAACGCTCCTCGTCCCGGTCCGCGAGAGCACGGCGAGCCCGACGACGCTGGCGATCGACATCGGTGGCACCGGGCTCAAGGCGTCGGTGCTCGATACGGAGGGCCACAAGCTCACCGAGCGGGTGCGGATCAAGACGCCGTACCCGTGCCCGCCGCGCGTGTTGATCCGCTCGCTCGACCACCTCACCCACGAGCTTCCCCGATGGGGTCGCGTGTCGGTGGGTTTCCCAGGCTTCGTGCGCGAGGGCCGCGTACTCACCGCACCGAACCTTTCGACCAAGCGCGGCCCGGGCACCCCGCTGTCGCGCAAACTCGTGGAGGCGTGGGCGGGTTTCCCGCTCGCGTCCGAGCTCGAGAGCCGGCTCGGCGCGCCCACACGACTTGCGAACGACGCCGACATGCACGCGCTCGCCGTCATCTCCGGCGAAGGACTGGAACTCGTGCTCACGCTCGGCACGGGGCTGGGCACGGCGGTGTTCCTCGACGGTGCACCCACGCCGCACCTCGAGCTTGCGTTCATGCCGTTCCACGGGCGCGGCACCTTCCAGGACCACCTCGGCAACAAGACCCGCCGCCGCATCGGAAACCGGCGTTGGAGCAAGCGGGTGGTCGAGGCCGTGGAGATGTTCGACGCGCTGTTGCACATCGACCGCCTCTATGTGGGCGGCGGCAACGCCAAGAAGCTCACGGTCGACCTCGGTCATCGCGTCGAGCTGGTCGACAACGCCGCGGGCATCCTCGGCGGTATCAAGCTCTGGCAGCTCGACCACGTGTGAACCGCCGGCTCCCGCACCGGGCGGCGGGGCGAAAGGACCGACGTGACCACATCACCTTCGCTCGACACCGTGCTGCTCTGCGTCGACGGATCCGAGGCGGCCGAGAATGCGCTACGCGACGGCTTCGCGTTGCTCGCGCCGGTGCAGCGCACCGTGATCGTGACTGTGGTGGAGGCGAGCGACCCGACTCTGGTGACCGGCACCGGGATGGCCGGCGGCGTGATCTCGGTGGAGGAGTACGAAGAACTCGACCGCGAAGCCGCGCAGGACGGCTGGGATACGGCCGAACAGGCGGCCACGCTGCTCGGTCTGCGCGATCCCGAGATCCACGTGCTCCGCGGTTCACCAGGCGAGTCGCTGTGCTCGCTCGCGCGTGAACTCAACGCTCGGGCGATCGTGATGGGATCCCGCGGCCGCGGCGGCATCAAGCGCGCCTTGCTCGGCTCGGTTTCGGACCACGTAGTGCGCAACGCGCCGTGCCCGGTGGTCATCACCGGGCCTGCGTCCTGAGCCTGCGCGTGTAGCGACCGAACCCGCGCCGGGAGCGCCGTCGACCACGGCGCCGATCGCGCGGAAATTGCTGAAAACGCGGCCGTATCGCGTCTTCCGGTGCACGCGCATCATGCGGCACTAGTGCACTCGCGCTAGTCGGCGCCATCTAGTGCATTCACACCATTGAAAGACCACATCGCGGCGTCATGAGAGCGCTGTCCTTCGAGACGAAGCCATGTACGTGCTCAACCACGGACATCACGCTTCAACGAAGGACGACACTGCAATGAAGAAGAACACGTTTTCCCAGCGCCGTTTTCGCACCGCCCGCAACACGCTCTGCGCACTGACTGCCGCCGGCACACTGATCGTTGTTGCCGCCGGAATGCTCGGTTCGCGTTCGGACGCCGCGGTTGCGACACCGGCTCCCTCCTACAAGACCGCAACGATCGTCGACACCAACTCGACGATCCCGGCGAACGCCCTGTACGTATCGAACAGCGGCAACGACGCCAACCCCGGCACCATCACCCGCCCCTTCGCCACGATCAGCAAGGCCCTCGCCAAGGCCCCGAAGGGCGCCACCGTTGTCGTCCGCGGCGGCACGTACCGCGAGTCGCTCGGCACGATCAAGCACCCGGTGACGCTCGAGGCCTACCCGCACGAGCAGGCGTGGGTGAAGGGCAGCGTCGTGGCCACGAACTTCACTGCAGGCAACGGCGCCTGGAGCACCCCGTCCACGGCCAAGACCTGCGACAACTGCTACCCGGCGAGCGTCGTCGACCACGACTACCCGACGGCGGGCCTTCCCGAGCAGGTGTTCTTCGACGGCAAGCCGCTCGTGCAGGTGACCACCCGCTCGGCGGTCGCCGCGAACACGTTCTTCGTGGACCACGCGTCGCGTCAGATTGTGCTCGGCAGCAACCCGGCCGGCCACACCGTCGAGGTCACCGTGCTCGACTCGGCCTTCCGCATCAGCTCGGCCGCCGCGGGCACCACGATCCGTGGCCTCGGCTTCGCCGACTGGGCCGCCACCTACAACAACGAGGGCGCCGCAGCCACCAGCGACGCGAACAACGTGACGCTCGACTCCGACACCTTCGCCTGGAGCGCATCACGGGGCCTCGGGATCTACGGCGTCAACAACGTCGTGTCGAACACGCACCTCACCGACAACGGCAACACCGGCATGAACGCCTTCAAGGCCAACGGTCTCCTCTTCGAGAACAACGAAGTCACCTTCTCGAACTACGAGCACTTCTCGATCGCCTCGTCGCCGCTCGAGCAGACCGCCGGTGTGAAGATCACCAAGACCACCAACTCGATCGTGCGTAACAGCACCTTCCGCAACAACGCCGCCAACGCCCTCTGGTACGACATGCAGTCGGTCGGTCAGGACGTGGTCGACAACACCATGATCCACAACGACGGTCACGGCATCGAGATCGAGGTGTCCGGTCACACGATCGTCGCCGGCAACACCGTGATCCGCAACGGCCGTGACGGCATCAAGCTCTCCGGTGCGAACGACGTGGACGTGTGGAGCAACACGGTTGTGAACAACGTGGACGCCGAGCTCGGCGTGTACGAAGACCCCCGGCACACGACCGGCCTGGCCACCAGCGACACCACGAATGTGCGCATCGGCGACAACATCCTCGAGGCCGGTTCGCTGAGCACGGGCCCGGCGCTCGAGAGCTTCGACGCCTCGTCGCCCAAGCACTTCACCACCATGCAGATGATCAGCTTCGACAACAACAACACGTTCGGCCGCACCGACAGCTCGACCGTTCCGCTCATCACCGACCAGGCGTCACTCGCCAAGCGCGGCACCTACACCACGCTCGCTGCTTTCCAGGCTGCGACGCACCGTGAGGCCACGGGCTCGTCGGTCGACGGCGACGCCATCACCTCGCTGTTCGTCGACCCGATCCACGGCAACTTCACGGTCCAGACCGGCGCCAAGGCCCTGCTCGCATCGTCGACGACGCTTCCGCAGGCCGTCGCCGCAGCGCTGAACATCCCGGCTGCGCCGGCGATCATGGGAGCGTGACCAACGCAGCAACCCAGACGTTCACTTGAGCGCACAACCCCGAGACCCCGTGTTGCCCGTCGTCCGGCAGCACGGGGTCTCGTCGCGTTCGGCGTTCGGCATGAGCTGCGCCGCGTGTGGGTAACGGTCGGCGGGCGCGCGCACGGCGCGCAGAACTCGCGAGGTTGAGCTATGCGGCGTGTGTCGGTGTGGCAGGGGGGTGCGGCGGCGGCAACCGTGGCCGTTGTGCTCGGGTTGGGTTCGCTGACCGCCTCGGCGAGCGCGCAGTATCCGGTGCCGTACAACTTCGCGGCGAACATCGTGGCCGCGGCAACGCAGCCGGGGACAGCACCGCCCGGCTCGAACAACTGGTCGTGCAAGCCCACACGAGCGCACCCGCAACCCGTGGTACTCGTGCACGGGCTGCTCGCAAACATGACCGACAACTGGCAGACGATGTCGCCGTTGGTCGCCGACAGCGGCTACTGCGTGTACGCGTTCACGTACGGCACCGAGACGAACGAGTCGAGCACGTTCCAGGTGGGTGGCCTGACCACCATGGAACAGAGCGCGCAGCAGCTCTCGGCGTTCGTCGACAAGGTGCTCGCGGCCACAGGCACGAAGAAGGTCGACATCGTCGGGCATTCAGAGGGCGCCACGATGCCCGACTACTACCTCGAATATCTCGGCGGGGCCGCCAAGGTGTTCCGCTACGTGGGCGTGTCGGGCGTGAAGCACGGCACCACGCTCGACGGCGTCGGCACGGCGCTCACCGCGATCGAGAGTGTCTTCCCGGGCACGCCCGATCCGACGGCGAGCACCTGCCAGTCGTGCGACGAGTTCCTCGTGGGTTCGGCGTACATCGCCAAGATCGAGGCGCGCGCACCGGCACCGGGTGTGATCTACACCAACATCGCAACCGACTACGACGAGCTCGTCACCCCGCACACGAACAGCTTCATGACGGGTCGGAACGTCACCAACATCACGGTGCAGGACCACTGCCCGCTCGACTTCAGCGACCACCTGTCGATCATCTCCGACCCGATCACCGGTCAGTACATCCTCAACGCGCTCGACCCTGCACACGCCGAGCCGCCCCCGTGCGTTCCGGTACTGCCAGCCTTCGGCAGCGGCCTGTAGCGCAGTCGGATCAGTACTGCGGGGGCGCGGGGTTCGAGGTGCCGTGCACCAGCGAGGCGATCGCGAAACCGTTCGTCGACCGTTGAACGGCGCTCTGGGGCGGCCACGCGTTGGCTTCGCTGTTCTGGTCCGACACGCTGCTGGCCTCCCAGTCCGACCGCCCGACCCGACCTACCTGCGGAGTGATTCGACGCTGCGTGAGCGCGACCTGAGACAGTCTCGCGTTCGTTTCGTGCCCAAGCACTTCGGCGCGCAACGATTCCCGGGTGATCCGTCGCACCAGCCTCCTCGTCGCGGTGCTCGTGGTGCTCGCCGCCGCGTGCTCCAGTGGTTCGTCGTCGGCACATGGCCGCGCGCAATCGACGGCGACCACATCGGCAACAAAGGTGACTGCGGGCGCCACCACCACCGAGCCGTCGACGACAACCATGCCGCCGACGACCACTTCCACGGCGCCCCCGCCGAGCACCACCACCACCTTGCCGCCGCTGCCCCCGCCCCCGGCCACACTGCGCCGCGGTTCGTCGGGGCTGGTCGTCGCGGCGCTGCAGCAGCGCCTGCTCTCACTCGGCTACTGGCTCGACACCACGAGCGGCAACTTCGACGACTCGACGCAGCAGGCGGTGTACGCCTACCAGAAGGCGGCCGGCGTCGCGGCCGACGGCAGCGTCGGTCCGATCACCGCTGCGGCACTCGCGCGCGGTGTGGTACCGACCCCGCAGAGTCATTCCGGCTACGTGGTGGAAGTCGACCTCGAACGCGATCTGCTGATGGTTGTCGACAACGGCCACGTGGCGCACGTGCTCAACGTCTCGACCGGCGGCGGATACTCCTATGCCAGCGGCACCGGATTCGCGCGGGCGATCACGCCTCGCGGCCACTTCACCGTGTACCGCCAGATCGACGGCTTGCGAGTGAGCACGCTCGGCCAGTTGTGGCGACCCAAGTACTTCGACGGCGGGTTTGCGATCCACGGCGACTCCGACGTGCCGCCGCGGCCGGTGTCGCACGGCTGCGTTCGCGTGACTGACGAAGCAATCGACTGGATCTGGTCGAGCGGCATCATCCCTCTGGGCACGCCGGTGTGGCTCTACTGACGAGCAACAACGAGCGGCGCAGCGCAGCTCGCTAGGTCAGGCGAAAAAGGCGACGAGCGCGTCGCGAAACTCGGGCTTCGCCACCGCGCTCAGATGATTACCCGGCACCACCGTGAGCGTCGCGCCTTCGATCGCGGCAGCGAGGAGATCGGCGCGCTGCGCCAGCGCGTCGTCGTCGCCGACCAACACGAGGGTGGGCGCGGTGATGTTCTCGACCGCGATCCGCTCGCGTCCACCTCCACGCGCCACCGCGGCCAACGCGAGCAGGTCGGCACCCGTGGCCTTGGCGAAGTTGCGGAACGCCGCGCCGGACGGGTCGCTCACCTGCGACGCATCGGTGGCCTCGAGACCATCCACGACGCGTGCCATGCGTTGTTGGCGGCGGCCGACGAGTTCACGGTCGACCAGCGCGCCGCCGACGCCGCCGAGCACGAGGCGTTGTACGCGGTGATCGCGGCTGGCGACGGTGGCCGACACCACGCCGCCCATCGAGTATCCGGCCAGGTCGTACCGCTCGAAGCCGAGGTGATCCACGAGCTGTTGCACGTCGTCGGCCATGCGGCCGTGCCCGTAGCGCGCCGGGTCGTGCGGCGTGTCGGACCGGCCGTGGCCGCGCGCGTCGAGCGCGACGACGTGATGGCCCGCACCCGCCAGCGCGTCGACGAGCCCGGGCCGAACCCAGTTGACGAAGGCGTTGGCCGCGAAACCGTGGTGCAACACCACCGGCGGACGGTCGCCCACGTCGCCCCACACGTCGTACGCAATGCGCAGGCCGTCATCAGTGATGAGCTCAGGCATGCGCCGACCGTACCGCCGGAACGTGGGTCAGCGCCCGAGGAGCGGTTCGAACGCGGCGATGTAGGCCGCGAGCCGATCGCTCACCTCGAAGGGCAGGTCGGGGTCGCGGAAGTCGAACTCCGACCAGGTCTCCGAAATGCGCCGCCAGCGGTCGTTGCCGAGGAACGGGCCGGCAACAGGTTCCTTGCCGAGCGCCTTGCGCCAGCGCTTTTGGTGCGCGACCAGCGTCGACAGCACATCGTCGTTGCGGTCGGCCTTCGGGTATTCGCTGTGGAAGCCGATCTCGAGGACCAGCCCGCCCTTCGGCCCGGCCCGCACGATCTGCGACTCGTAGTGCTCCTTGATGCGCTCGCCTTCGCCGTACGTGACCTTGATGCCGTAGCCGTGCGTGTACCCACCGAATTCGGCGTACTGCGGCGCGACCGACCCGAGCAGCGCATCGCTCACCTGCTCGAAGAACTCGCCGCTCGACAGATCACTCACAACCGACGAGGGTAGAGCGCGCACCGCGAGCCGCCGACGGACCGATTGCGATACGACCTGCTTGACTCGGTCGATGGCGATCGGGCGCCGCTACGAACCCGGGCTCGACGGGTTGCGCGGGATCGCCGTGGCGGCCGTGCTGGCGTACCACGACGAGCGACTCGCAGGCGGCTTCCTCGGCGTGTCGACGTTCTTCGTGCTGTCGGGCTTCCTGATCACGGCATTGCTGCTGCGCGAACGGGACGAGCGCGGCGCGGTGTCGTTCCGTGGCTTCTACTCGCGTCGAGTGCGGCGCCTCGTGCCCGCCGCGATCCTCGGCGTGCTGCTCGCGGCTGTCGTCACGCAAGTACGCCACGACGCCGCCGCGTCACATGCCTTTCGAGGCGATGCGATCACCGCGCTCACCGATGTGGCGAACTGGCGCTTCGTGCTCGCGGGACGCTCGTACCTCGCGCTGTTCGTGACGCCGTCGGCCGTGCAGCACTACTGGTCGCTCGCGGTCGAAGTGCAGTTCTACGTGGTGCTGGTACCGGTGATCGTGGCCGCGCTCGCGCTCGGACGAGGCCGACACACCTTGTTGTACGCCACGCTCACCGTGTTGATCGCGGTGTCGGTGGCGCTCGGCGCATACTTCGCGACGCACGGCAGCTTCGACCGCGCCTATTACGGCACCGACACCCGAGCGGCCGAGTTCCTCGTGGGCGCGCTCTTCGGCGCGTTGTTCGCGGCGCGGCCACGCGAACTCTCCGCGCGCGTCGAGCGCACGATCGCGATCGCGGGGCCGTTCGCGCTCGCCGGCGCGGTCGCCTTCTACGTGCACGCCCACCTCGACACGAACCTCTTCCGAGGCCCGCTCGTGGCGTTCGCAGTGCTGAACGCTGTGGTCGCCCTCGCCGCGTGCGTGCCCGGACCCGTGCGCACCGCGCTGTCGGTGAGTCCGCTGGTGTGGCTCGGCCGCATCAGCTACGGCGTGTACGTGTACCACTGGCCGCTGTACCTGGTGCTCGATCACCAGCGCACGGGCCTCGGGCCACTTGCCCTCGTCGCCGTACGGCTCGCGGCCACGTTGGCGGTGGCGATCGCGTCGTACGTGCTCGTCGAGCAACCGATCCGAACCGGCCACTTCATATGTGGCCGGGTGCGCTGGATCGCGCTCCCGGCGGCCCTCATCGCCGCGTCGGTGGCGGGCAGCGCGGTCGCCGCCACCAGCACCGCACCCACGATTCACTTCGCGCCCGCCGCTCCGCTCGTAATTCCTTCCGCACCGCTACGCACACCGTCCGACCGCGCGGCGCGCAACACACCCCAGCGGGTACTCGTCGTGGGCGACTCCGTGGCGCTCACGCTCGGGCGCGGCATCGAGCGCTGGGGCGCAGCCCACGGGATCCAAGTGTTGAACGAGGGTCAGCTCGGCTGCGGACTGTTGAACGGCGCAGAGGTGCGGGGTTACTGGGGCGTCGAGACGCGCGACGCCGACCCGTGCCACCAGCGCGCGCTCTGGCAGAAGTTGATCGAGAAATTCCGGCCCGACGTGGTGGTGGTGCTCTTCGGTGCGTGGGACGTGTACGACGCCTCATGGAACGGTGGGCGAACGTGGTTTGCGCCGGGCACACCCACCTGGAACACGCGGTACGAAGCCGACGTGTCGGCAGCCGGCGCAGCACTGCGTGCGTCGGGTGCGCGCGTGCTGTGGCTCGAACCGCCGTGCTTCGCCGACACGTCACCCACCGACACCAGCCCGCCACCGTGGTATTCGCCGAGTCGGGTTGCGGTGGTGGGAAGTATCGAGCAGCAGGTGAGCGCGCACGACGGCGAGTGGGTCACCGATGTGGTGCACCAGAGCGGCTGCCCGGTGAACCTCACGATGCGGCCCGACGGCGTGCACTACTCCGACCCGGGCGCCGACCGCGCCGCGCCGGCGGTGGGTGCTGCGATCCTGCGCGCTTGGACTGCGAAGCCGCGCGTCACGTAACCGCGCGTCACGTAACCGGGCGCTCGACGCGCTGCTCAGCTGAACTTCGTCTTGGGCCGTTCGACGAGCTCGCCGTCGATCTCGATGTCGACGTGCTCGTTGTAGAAACACACGAGGCCGGCCACGTTCGCGGACTCGGGCAACGGAGTGGGGTAGCCCCACACGATGTCGTGGTGCACGTGCTCGCCGATCACGACGTCCCAGTAACTCGCGAAGCCCTTGTACGGACAGGCCGACGTGGTGTCGGTGGGCCGGAGCAGATCCATGCGCACGTCGGTCTTGGGCAGGTAGTAGCGGGCGGGGAGACCGGTCTCGAACAGAATCGTCGAGCGACGCGAATCGGCGACCGCTTCACCCTCCACGAGCACACGTACGTGCCGCGACGATCGCAGCGCGTCGATACGCGTCTCCGGGCTGCGCGGGTGCACGAACACCTCCATGTCTTCTTCGAACCATGCATCGATTGCCGCCCACTCGAACCGCACGAGGTCACGGAGCTGCTCGACGGGAGAGTCGACGTGGCGCCACGCCGCGTCGCTCACCGTGTGGCCATCGACGACCAGGTCGTACCGCGTGCCGTCACCGCGTCGCGGCGAGTGCAACACGTTGCCGTTCTCGCGCAGTTCACATCGCACGTCGGCGAGCGGCACATACCAGGCCGGGAAATAGGGCGTCTCCCACACGTTGCGCACCGAGCGGCTGTCGACCACGGCACGGCCATGCACGAACCCCCGGATCCACTTAGGGTTGGTGTCGATGCGAATGCGCGGCGCCTCGGCCATGGCGACCTCCCTGTTACGCCCGACGTTACGCGACGGGTTTGGCCGCCTTCACTCGCCTCTGCACGCGCCACTCTCACTCCTCGAGGGTGAGGCGGGCGCGAGTGAGCACGTCGGATCGTCGTACTCGTGCTGCGTCGACTGATCTGGGACTGGGGGATCGCGGCGGTGGCCGTGGCCCTCACCGCGGGCCTCCTCTCCGGCGTGCACATCGACGGCGGCTTCGGTGCGCTGTTGCTGATCGCGCTCGTGTGGGGGCTGGTAAATGCCATCATCGGGCCGATCGCGCGCCTGCTGTCGCTGCCGCTCACCTTGATCACCTTCGGGCTGTTCGTCTTCGTGGTGAACGGGCTCCTGTTCCTCCTCACGTCGGCGATCGTGTCGAGGCTGCACGTCGACAACTTCGGTTGGGCAATCCTCGGTGCCATCGTGATCTCGTTCGTGACGATGGTGCTCGAGGGCGTGGAACGCCGGGTGATCCGCAGGAACGATCGGCGTTCGAACCGGCGCGCTCGGGCCCACGGCTGAGGCGGTGCCCGGCGCGGCGTAGCGTCGTTCCCGAGCAACGGGAGGCGGCACGATGGGCGACGGCAACGCGGACACTGCAGACACGGGCGCAGACGCTCAGGACGCAGGGCACGGCGACTTGGTGTCGCAGCTCGAGATGGACATGAACGATCTCGGCAACCTGGCCGCGCCGCAACCGATGTACCGCTCGGCCATCGAGCAAGGCGGCGTCGCCTGCCCGATGGAAGGTGTCACCGTCACCTTCAGCCGCGAGCTCACCGACCACGTGTTGCGCCACCACGAGCTGTTCTCGTCGGACGGTGGGCTCGATCTCGGCAACATCCGGCCCCTGATCCCACTCAACGTCGACCCGCCGCAACACGGCAAGTACCGGCGCATCCTCGACCCGTTGTTCGCGCCGAAGCGCATGGACGAACAGGACGCCGACATCACCGCCCGCGCGAACCACTTCATCGATGCGTTCATCGATCGCGGTGAATGTCATTTCACCGAAGAGTTCGCCGAGCTCTTCCCGTCGGCGGTGTTCCTCGGTCTCATGGGCCTGCCGTGGAGCGAGCTCGACACGTTCATCCATCTGCGCGACGGGATCCTGCGCCCGCACAAGACCGATCCGAACGCGATGTTCGAGATGGACGCGCGCCAAGCGGTGATGCGCGCCACAGGGCTCGAGATCTACGACTACTTCGGCGCGCAGCTCGACGACCGCGCGGCGCGACCCACCGACGACATCCTCACGCACTTCCTCACCGCCGAGATCGACGGCGAATGCCTCACTCGCGACGAGATCCTCGACATCTGTTTCCTGTTCCTCATCGCCGGGCTCGACACAGTGAGCGACTCGCTCACGTGCTTCTACGCGTTCCTTGCGCGGAACCCGGGGCACCGCCAACGCATCGTCGACGACCCGTCGGTGATCCCGAACGCGGTGGAGGAGTTGCTGCGGTGGGAATCGCCGGTGCCGGGCGGCGTGCCGCGCATCGCCACGCAGGACACCACGCTGCCGAACGGCATCGCGATTTCGAAGGGCGATGCAGTGATGGTGAGCTACGGCGCGGCCAACATCGACCCCGTCGAGTTTCCCGACGGCTTCGACGTGCGCTTCGACCGCGACGTGAACCGGCACATCGCCTTCGGCGGCGGCGTGCACCGCTGTCTCGGCTCACACCTCGCGCGCCGGGAGTTGCGCATCACGCTCCGAGAGTGGCACCGCCGCATCCCGAGCTACAGGATCAAGCCCGGCCACGAGGCGCTCGACTACGCGCCCGGGCTGCGGCACGTGAGCAACCTCGTGCTCGCCTGGTAAAGGCCCGGAACCGTTGCGCACATCGACAGTTGTGGCGCGAGTCATCGGTATTCCGCGGCCAGTCACACCATGTGCACAACAACGCCGCGAACCGGTTATCTGAGCCGTTTGGCACGGGTAGTTCGATGGCCGCACCTGACACCCACGTCAGACTGATACAGGAGGTTCGATGAACCTACGGAAGATTGCCGGTTTTGCCTTTGCGATGTCGCTCTTGGCGCCGGTTGGGCTCATGCTGGGCACTGAAAGCGCGACCGCAGTGACGCACGGACAGACCTGCACCGCCGTAGCGGGATCGGCAACGATCGCTCCCGGTCTCTCGACGGTGCCGGCCAACCAGACGATCACCGCAACGGGCACGATGACCAAGTGCACGCCCACGGCCGCAACCGGCGGCAGCGGCACCCTGCACGCGACTGTTCACCTGAAGAACGGCTCGTGCCAGGGCCTCGCTTCGGGCACGACGTTGCCGCTCGTCGGCAGCATCACTTGGAAGAACAAGAAGACGTCGTCGGTGAACATCACCGCCAAGACGACTTCTTCGGCGCCGACCGTCGCGACCTTCAGCGGCAAGGCGACTGCCGGTCTCTTCAAGGGCCAGGCCATCGGCGGGAAGATCAGCTTCTCGCTCGCGTCGGGCAACTGCACGACCAGCCCGGTCAAGAAGATCACGTTCAACAACAAGGTGAACAACAAGCCGGTGGCGTTCACCATCTGAACCATCTGATCCCGAAACCAGCGTGACGGCGCACGTCACGCCAGCAACACAACGACAGGCCGTGTCCCACCGGGGCACGGCCTCGTCGCGTGCGGCGTGCGGCGTGCGCCATGCACACCGCCGGCGTCGCGACGATCGGTGACGGTCCGCAGTGGGTAGATGAACGATGTGATGCCGTTCGATACCGCGTCGCGCGGCATCCACTTCAGTGGTTGGTTTGCCCGCGGGAGCCGACGGGTATCGGCGGCTGCGAGCGGGCTCGGGAGCTGTAGCTATGCCCAACGACACCCGCATCCGTCTGGCGAGCAGTGATCACGTAGTGGAGCGCCACGTGAATCACCAGCGACGCACGACCACCGCCGTCGCACCGTTCGACGCCACCCCGCTCGACGACAACGTCGGCCAGATGTTGCGCCTGCCTTCCACCATCGACGCGCCCCGCCGCGCTCGCAAACTCGTGGCCGACTCGCTCACGTATTGGGGACACACCGAGCTGATCGATCCGGCGAACCTCGTGGTGAGCGAGCTCGTGGCGAACGCGGTGCGCTACGGCGGCGCCGACCTCACCGTGACACTCGCACGGCAAGACGACAGCGTGCGCATCGCCGTCGGCGACACCGGCACCGCCGATCCGGCGCTGCCCGAGGTGGACCGGCGCGCGCTCGGTGGACGCGGCCTGCGTCTCATCGGCGCGCTCGCCAGTGATTGGGGCTTCGAGCACAAGGCCGGCGGCAAGATCGTGTGGGCGCTCATCGCTGAAGACCGCCTCCACGGGTCGGACGGCATGGGTCGATCGACCCGCGTGCCCGCGACGCGACCGCGCTGACCGGGGGAAGCCCGTACAGCAACGCGTCACTCAATCCGATCAACTCGCTATGAGTCAGGTGGGTGACGGCTCGACCGGTTGGTGGAGCCGCGCCGCGATCCTCATCGTTCCGTCCACGCTCACCGCGATCGCGTTCGCGGTGCTGCGCCACTTCAATGCGGACGGCAACCTGCCGCTTGCACTGATCATCGCCTTGCTCGTGGTCGGCACGGCGACCGGTGAGTTCGCGGGCCGCTACATGACGCCCGATGCGGACGGACTTGCTCTGCATCTGGCGATCGCCGGCGAGACGCTCGGCGTGACCGCGATCATCTACGCGATCGGGTGGGGGCCCACGCTCACCATCGGCTACCTGTTCATCCTCGCCCGATTGCTCGACACGATCGGCTCGCGCGTCTGGCGGGTGGCCTTCGCCTGGACCGTCGTGGGCATCGTGCTCGGCCAGATCGCCATCGCACTCAACATGGTTCCCACCTACGTGCCGGCGCCGTACGTGCACGGTCTCGCGGTGCTGGGGATCCTCGGCACGGCGTTCGTGATGCGCCTGCTCGGCACGAAGACGGAGCAAAACGAGCGCGCCCTCGCCGCCCGCGACCAAGCAGACGCCGATCTGCACACGACCGTCTCGCTGATGTCCGCCACGCTCGAGTCGACCGCCGACGGCATCCTCGTGGTCGACGAGCACGGCCTCATGACGCTCAGCAACGAACGCTTCGCCGAGATGTGGGGCTTGTCCGAACACCTCATGGGGCTCGGGGACCATCGGCCGGCACTCGAGCATGCGGCGCACCAACTCGTGCACCCCGACATGTTCGCGGCCAAGATCGCCGAGCTCTACGACCAGCCCGATTCGGTGAGCGACGACACGCTCGAGTTCAAGGACGGGCGGGTCTACGAGCGGCACTCGCGTCCCCAGCGAGTGGACGGCAAGATCGTCGGCCGGGTGTGGAGCTTCCGCGACGTGACCGAGCGCAACCAGCTCCTCGATCAGCTCTCGCACCAGGCGTTCCACGACGCGCTCACCGGTCTTGCCAACCGGGCACTCTTACGAGATCGCCTCGAGCACGCGATCGCCCGGTCGCGCCGTTCGGGCAGCACGGTCGTGGTGCTCTTCTGCGACCTCGACGGCTTCAAGATGATCAACGACACGCTCGGCCACGACTACGGCGACATCCTGCTCGCAGAGGTCGCGGTGCGATTCCGTCAGAGCCTGCGCGATGGCGACACCGCAGCCCGCCTCGGCGGCGACGAGTTCGCGATCGTGCTCGACAGCTCGACCCGCGACGACTCGATCGCGCTGGCGCAGCGCTTGATCGACACCTTGAGGGAGCCGTTCGCGATCAAGGGCCGTGACGTGTTCGTGCGGGCCTCGATCGGTATCGCCGACAACGCCGACGACGCGCTCGACGCCGACGAGTTGTTGTGCCGCGCCGACATCGCGATGTACGCGGCGAAGGGCCGCGGTCGCGACCGCTACGAAACCTTCCAGCCGAGCATGCAGACCGAGCTCACCGCGCGCCACGAGCTCCACGGCGACTTGCGCCGCGCCATCACTGCGGGCGAGCTCGAGCTCCACTACCAGCCGCTCGTCGACCTGCCGACGTCGCGCATCGAGTCGTTCGAGGCGCTCGTGCGGTGGCGGCACCCGACCCGCGGGCTCATCCAGCCCGACGCCTTCATCCCGGTGGCCGAGGACACCGGTCTGATCGTCGAGCTCGGTCGCTTCGTGTTGCACGAGGCGTGCCGCCAGACGGTCGCATGGCGGGAGCTTCCCGGCGCCGCCGACCTGTGCATCGGGGTGAACGTGTCGTCGCACCAGCTCTACGACGATCAGTTCGTGGAAGACGTGGAGACTGCGCTCGCCAGCAGTGGGCTGCCCGCGGCGAACCTGGTGTTGGAGCTCACCGAGAGTGCGCTGCTCACCGACAGCGTGCACGTGCAGCAGCGGCTCGCAGCGTTGAAGACGCTGGGTGTGCGGATCGCGATCGACGACTTCGGTACGGGCTACTCGTCGCTGTCGTACCTACGGACGTTCCCGATCGACTTCTTGAAGATCGACCGCACGTTCGTGAACGAGTTACGCGCTGACGACGACGACGGTGCGGTGATGGTGCGCTCGATCATCAGCATCGGCCACAACCTGCGCCTCGACGTGATCGCAGAAGGAATCGAAGACTCCGATCAGCTCAGCGCGCTGCGCGACGCCGGGTGCAACACCGGCCAGGGGTTCCTGTTCGCGCGCCCGACGCCGGCCGCCGACGTGCCGGAGTTGCTCGCGACGTACCGCGGCGCGCCTGCGGAAGTCCGCTGACGCGCCGCGGCATCGATCGCGACTCCGGCCCGATCAAACGCAGGCCGGGTCGACTCAGGCTGGGGGACCGGCGACGAGCTTCAGGCTGGCGTGATGCTGGTTGCCTGACGTGTCGGTCCAGTGCACGGTGACCTTGTCGCCCGGGTGGTACTGGTTCATCACGTTCGTGAGGTCGTTCTCGGAGCTCACCGATGCGTTGCCGACCGCGGTGATCGTGTCGCCTTCCTGCATGCCGGCGTGGTCGGCGGGGGTACCCGACTCGACCTCGCCGATGACCGCACCGTTCGACGAGTTGGCGTTGCCGCTGTCCGACGACGTCGACAACGCCACACCCATGATGCCGCGAGTGCCGATGTGCACGGTGCCCGATCCGTCGCCCGACTTGATGTGGTTGGCGATGGTGAGCGCGGCCGAGATCGGGATCGCGTAGCCCTCGCTGCTGCTGGCCTGGCGGAAGCCGAAGCCCGAGTTCGTCGAGGCCGCCGAGTCCATGCCGATCACCCGACCGCTACCGCTCACGAGCGGGCCGCCGGAGTCGCCGGGCTGGATCGGCGCGTTGGTCTGGATCAAGTTGTGGAGCGTCTCGGCATTGCTGCCGTCGTCGTCGGAAGCGGTGATCGTCTGCTTCGTGGCGGTGACCGAACCCGTGACGACGGTGGGCGAGCCACCCTTGCCGAGCGCGTTGCCGATGGCGACCACGGAGTCGCCCACCGACACCGAGCCGGAGTTGCTGTTGATCGTGGGCAGACCCGACACACCGTTCACCTTGATCAGCGCGACGTCGTCGGTGACGTCGTAACCGATCACCTTGGCACTGTGCTCGGAACCGTTCTGCAGCTCGACCGTGATCGAGGTCTCACCGTCGATGACGTGGTTGTTCGTGAGCACGTAACCGTCGGACGTGAGGATCATGCCGGTGCCAGCCGCGGCACCGCTGTCGAGCGTGGTGTTGATGTTCACGACCGCGGGCGTGACCTTGGCCGCAGTGCTGTTCGCGGCCGGGCTCACGGTGCCGTTGCCGGTGCCATCGCTCGAGCCGTTGCCAGTGCCGTTACTCGAGCCGTTGCCGAAGGAACCGTTGCCACCGACGCCGTTGCCTTCGTTCCCACCACCGAAGAAGCCGTTGCCGCCGTTGAACCCGTTCCCGCCGTTGACGCCGTTGCTCGGGCTGGTTGCCGGCGGCGACGCCTGGTTCGAGGAGTGGCCGGCGGTTTCCCGCCCGACGAGGATGCCGCCGAGAAGCGCGATCACCGACAGCACCACGAGCGCGCGGAGCAACGCCGTGTGATGGCGCGGCGGCTCCGGAGGCGCCGGCGGCTGCGGCTGCGGCGGTGGTTCGAAGAGTTGGGGGTGGTCGAAGTAGGTCACGGGTGAACCGCCTGAGTCGTTCGTATCACGTCATTCGCTGTCGTTCGCTGGAAGTGCGCAACATCAGGATGACCCACACCGTTCCCATCGGCGAAGGCATGCTCACAGACTGGATTCAGAACCTGAGAAACGCCGCCGAGCCCCCGGGCCCGTTCGGAGCGGTGATCCGCGCGATCCGGATGATCGACGCGACACCCGTAACCCGATGGCGGCGGTCGGCGTTGACTGCGACGAGGTGCGGATGGGAGGCCCCCTTATGGAGAAAGGACTCCGCAGATGCACAACAAGATCGCTGCAACCCTGCTCGTCGGGGCCGGCATCGCGCTCGGCGCCACCGTCATGCAGCTTGGATCGGCTGGTGCCGACTCGCACGCCACCGCGGCGAACTGCCCCGCGACCACGAGCCAGGCATCGCCTGCTCCGACCAATGGCAGCGGCACCCAACCGCCGTCGTCATCCTCAGGAACTTCGTCGTCAGGTTCGGGTGCGCACGCTCATCTGCCCAGCGCTGCGGGCCATGTGGGCATCACGGTGGGCAGCTCGAACTCCAGTGGCCAGCCCGGCGTGAGTGCAAGCGTCGGCACGAACGGGAACAGCTCCGGCATCAACAGCAACGGCAACTCCAGCTCCACCCCGGGCTCGAACTCGAGCACCTCGGGTTCGACAGGCACGACGCCGCAGTCGGGTTCGTCGTCGAACGGCGCCTTGCTCACGATCGACGGCAACGTCAGCACGCCGGGCGTCGCCGCGGCCGGTACGGGTTCGAACGGTACGGGTGTGCACGTGGTGGTGCGCCAGCCCAGCACGCCGAACCTCAACATCACCGGTGGCCTCGGCCTGGCCGGATAGCGCACGCACTCCCGATTGACTGCAGTGTCTCCACCCGCCCAACTCAGGTGCGCGCGACCAAGCGCCGACAAAGCTGACGTGGCATTCGCCGGCCGGATCGCGGCCGATCCGAACCACGACGACTTCGCCGCACACTTGGCCGGCGCCCGACGGGGGACGGCGCCGTCCTGCCGGTGGCTCTACGAGTCGCTGGCAGGACGGGTGTCGGGATACCTCCGGGTGCACGGCGCGCCCGAGCCGGACGACCTCACCAACGAGGTGTTCCTGCGGGTGTTCGACCACCTCGACGGCTTCTCGGGCGACGAGCCGGCGTTCCGCTCGTGGGTGTTCACGATCGCACACCGGCTCCTCATCGACGATCACCGCAGGCGCACCCGCCGGGTGCACACCGTGGAGCTCTCGACCCCGCTCGCAGCAACGATCGCAGGCGGCGACGCCGAAGCCGATGCGGTCGCCGCGCTCACCGAACAGCACATCGCCCTGGTACTCGCGTCGCTTCCTGCCGATCAACGTGATGTGGTCACGCTGCGGGTGATGGCCGATCTCTCGGTCGAACAGGTTGCGGCGATGCTCGGGAAACGGCCTGGGGCCGTGAAGTCGCTGCAGCACCGCGCCGTCGCCAACCTGCGGCGTCGCCTCCAGAAGGTAGAGCCATGAAGAAACGAGCCCGAGCCTCCGACGCGTTGCTCGCGGGCCGCGCCATGAGCGACGGCACCACGGCGCGCGGCCAGGTGGAAATCGAACGATTCTTCGGCGAGCTGCGCAACGTTGCCGAGCACGCGCCCGCGCCGCGGCCGAACGCCGCGCTCGCAGCAGTGCTCGACGGAGGGCGCGGGCGCTTGCCCGTGTTCGAGTTCGCCGACGGCGCGCGCGCACAGGAACGTGAGACGCGATTCGCAACGCTGCGACGCTGGCTCCGGCCCGCGATCGTGCCGTCGGCCGTGGCCGCGGTCCTCCTCGGGGGACTCGGGGGACTCGCCGGCGCGGGCGCGTTGCCGGCACCGCTGCAGCATGCGACCGCGCGTGTCGTATCGCATCTCGGTGTGTCGATTCCTGGCGACACTCATCACACGGGCCCGGCGCATCACGCGCCGCACACCACTTCACCGGGCGCGCACCATTCCGCAACCAACTCGCCGCCGGCGCGCAGCAGCACGCCGTCGACGACGAGTACGCATCACCGCACCACGGTCACGAGCGCGCCGCCGTCGGCCTCCACGCCGACGAGCACGCCCGGCGGCACAACGGGTGGAACCCCGGGCAGCACGCCCGTGATCACCGTGCCCGGCACCGGCATCACCGTGCCGCTGCCGGTGTCGCCGCCGAGTGTGCCGGGCGTGCCGAAGATCCCCAGCATCACGGTGCCGACCGTGCCGAACCTGCCACCGTTGACGGTGCCGCGACTGCCGTAGGCAGCCGCCGGCCTTCGCGGTTGTCAGCCGAGCTTCGAAGTCACGCGATACGCAGTGCGGATATTCACGACGGCACCACCGAGAGCGCGAACGCGGTGGCGTCCACACGGCCGAGCTCGCGGCCACGCGCGTAGTCGCGGTCGAACACGTCGTCTCCACAGCTCGCGCGGAGCCGTCGCTTGTCGCGATCGCGACGTGACGACTCCAGCGGCTGCAGCTGTTCGCCGCGCGCCCCGAGCAGCGCGTCGGCGGCGCCGTGCAGCACCACCGCGTCCTCGGCCCGATCGGCGGTCTGTGCCAGGCCGAGCAACGCGTAGTCCACGTCGGACAGCAGCCCCGCTCGCCGGGCGACGTCGAGCGCCCGCCGGAACTCGCGCGCCGCGCCGACGCGATCGCCGCAGCCGAGATCGGCCCAGCCCGCGTTCAGCCGCGCCGGCGCCTCGACCGTGGCGCTCGGATGCCGTTCGAGCAGCGCGAACGCCTCGGCCAGACAACGCTGCGCGGCGTTGTCGTCGCCGCGCTGCAGTTGTTCGTCGGCCAGGTTGGAGAGCGCCAGCGCCTCGCCGGCAGCGTCACCGATGCGAGCCCTCACCATGCGTTCGTCTTCGAGGCTGCGCACCGACTCGTCGCCACGGCCCGCCGCCGACTCACTGAATTGCAGCGATTGCAGCGCGCGGGCGAGGAGGTAGTCGTTCCCAACGCGGCGGGCGACCGCCAGCGCCTCTTCATGGCATTTCACCGCGTCGTCGATCGCGCCGATCTCGGTGAAGGCAACGCTCGTGAGTGCGCGCACGAGCAGCTCGTCGTTGCCGAGCTCGCGCGCGCTGCTGATCGCGTCGCCGGCATGCAGGTTCGCGGCGCCGTAGTTGCCCTGGCGCATCTCGTGCGCGGCGAGATCGGCGAGCGCGCGGCACCGGAGCGCGGGCTCGAGTGCCTCACCGCCGCCATCGAGCAGCTCGTGCAGCGCACCGACGGCATACGACGACCGACCCGACGAGCCCCAGTACTCGAACAACGCCGTGACCAGATCGACGCCGCGCGCGACATCGTCGTCGCCCTTCGCCCGGTCGATCGCAGCGACGATGTTGTCGTAGTCGCCGTCGATCCGCGCCGACCACGCGCGCTGGTCGGGCCCGGGTATCTGTGCCGACGCCTCACGTGCGGCTTCGAGGCACAGCTCGCGGTGCACGATGTGGCGGAAACGCCGGGCCCCGTCACCGTCGTCGGCGAGGCGCGACGCGCTGTACGCGCGGATCATGTCGAGCATCGAGTAGCGGCCGTCGTCGTGCACCCGCAGCAGGCTCTTGCGCACGAGCGAGATGATGACGTCGGAAGCTTCGTCGTCGACGAGCAAGTCGTCGCCACGCGCCGCGAGCTGCGCACCGGAGTCGAGGGTGAAGCGGCCGGGCACCACGCTCAGCCGCCGCAGCACCACCTGCTCGAGCGACGTGAGCAGGTCCCACGACCAGTCGATGAGCGCGGTGAGCGTCTGCATGCGTGGCTGGTCGGCCCGTGCGCCGCCGGTGAGCACCGTGAAGGGCTGCTCGACGCGCCGCGCGAGGGCTTCGAGCGACATGGCGTCGAGGCGCGCCGCGGCGAGCTCGATCGCGAGCGGGATCCCGTCGAGCGCGCGGCAGATCTGCACGATGGGCGCGGCGTTCTCCGCCGAGAGCGCGAAGCGCGGTTGCTGCATTCGAGCCCGCTCCACGAAGAGCTCGACCGCTGCGACTCCGCCGAGCCGGTCGAGTTCGAGCGCGCCGTCGGGGATCGACATCGGTTCGAGCTCGTAACGCTGCTCGCCGTGTACACGGAGCGGCTCTCGGCTCGTTGCGAGGATGTCCACTCGTGGGCAGTGGCGCAGCAGCTGGTCGGCCACCTTCGCCACCGCGTCGACGAGGTGCTCGCAACCGTCGAGCACGATGAGCATGTTGCGGTCGGTACAGGCGTCGACGAGATGGTCGATCGGGTCGCGCGCCGGGTCGTCACGCACGCCGATGGCGCGTGTCACCGCGCCCACCACGTGCTGTGGATCGCGGAGGGGCGCAAGGTCGACGAACCACACGCCGTCGCCCGACCCGTCGACCTGCTCGATCGCGGCGTGCAGCGCCAAACGCGTCTTGCCCACACCACCGGGCCCAACGATCGTGAGCAATCGCGACTGTTCGAGCAGCGCGCCCACCTGCGCCACCTCGTCGGCTCGACCCAGGAAGGTGGACGTCTCGGCCGGGATGTTCGTCTGCAGCTTCGGGTTGCTCAACGACTCGAGCGGCGGAAATTCGCTACGCAAGCCTTCGACCGAGAGTTGCCACACTCGTTCCGGCCGCGCGAGGTCCTTCAACTGCTGCGGGCCGAGATCGACACACGTGAGGTCGGGCGACAGCCGGTCGACCACGAGCGCGTGCGTCGCGTCGGCCATCACCACCTGGCCGCCATGGGCGATGCTCTCGAGCCGCGCGCACCGGTTCACCATCTGGCCGAAGTAGTCGTTGTCGCGCAGCTCGCAGACACCGGTGTTCAATGCGCAGCGCACGCGCAGGTCGGTGTCCATCGGCCAGCGTTCCTCGGCCACCCGTCGCTGCACGAGCGCGGCGGCGATCACTGCGTCGGCCGCGTCGTTGAACACCGCGTGGAAGGCGTCGCCCACGGTCTTGAACACGGTGCCGCCGCAACCTTCGATCACGCCGCGCAGCACATCGTCATGGTGGGCGACGACGAGCGCCATCGTGTCCTCGTCGAGCTCCCACTTGCGCGTGGAGTCTTCGATATCGGTGAACAGGAGCGTGACCGTGCCACTCGGGTACACGGCGATGTCGTCGCTCGGTACCGCGAACACTCGCGGCGTACCGACGCGCTCGACCGCCCGGGTGAGTTCCCCCTCGCTCACACGCACTAGTTCAATCGGTGGCTCGGTGACCGCGCAACCTCACCGGCGATACGCTCGATCGATGCCGAGCGACGCGATGTTCAAGACTGTGAATGCCGCGCACCGGGTGGCCGTCAAACTCACCGGGGGACGGTTCGGCTGGAAGGCCGCAGGCATGCCTGTGGTCGAGCTCACCACCACGGGCCGCAAGAGCGGCGCACCCCGCACGGTCATGCTCACGTCACCGATCCAGGACGGCGATCGGATCGTGGTCGTGGCGTCTCGGGGCGGCGACCCGCAGCAACCGGCGTGGCTCCTGAACCTTCGCGACGAGCCGAAGGTGGAGGTGAAGCTCCAAGGGGGCGCCAACCAGCCGATGATCGCACGCATCGCCACGCCCGAAGAGCGCGCCGAGCTCTGGCCGCGCGTCGTGGCCAAATACAAGGGCTACGGCAACTACCAGACGAAAACCGACCGCCAGATCCCGCTCGTGTTCCTCGAACCGCGATGACCGAGCGCGCCCGGCGCGGCGGCGACACCAAGCGAGGCCAGGTCCGCGCGGTCAAGCGCCATACCGCACCCACGTGGTGGCGCGACGCCAAGCTCGGCATCTTCGTGCACTGGACGCCGGCGTCGGTGCCCGCGTTCGCGCCCACCGAGGAAGAGGTAGGCGAACTGCTCGCCGCCGACCGCGCCGACGCGCTTGCCCACATCTCGTACACCGAGTGGTACGAGAACTCGTTGCGATTCCCCGACAGCCCCGCGGCGCGCCATCACCGTGCCACGTACGGCAACCGCGAGTACCGAACCTTCGCGCAAGATTGGGAAGCCGCGCTCGAACAGTGGAATCCCGACGCGTGGGCCGACCATTTCGCGGCGGCAGGGGCGCGCTACGTGGTGCTCGTGTCGAAGCACATGGACGGCTACTGCCTGTGGCCGAGCTCGGTGGCCAACCCGAACGCGCCGAAGTTCCGCAGCTCGCGCGACGTGGTGGGCGAGCTCGGCGAGGCGGTGCGCGCACGCGGGTTGAAATTCGGCCTCTATTACTCGGGTGGTCTCGACGCCACGTGGAACGACCACCCGATCGGGCGCATGAGCGATCTCGCGCTCGCGCAGCCCCGCGGCGCGTACGTCGACTACGCCGAAGCACAGGTGCGCGAGCTCATCGCGCGCTACCGCCCGAGCGTGTTGTGGGGCGACATCTCGTGGCCCGGGCCGGTTGCGCAGCTCGCGCGGCTCCTCGAGCACTACTACCGCGCGGTTCCCGACGGCGCGGTGAACGACCGTTTCATGCCGTGGTCGCCGGCATGGGCCGCGATGCGATGGGGGCCGGCACGCGGTGTGCTCGACCGCGCCGCCGCTCGGAGCGCACGCCGGGGAACCGGTGTGATCCCGCCCGCGCCGCCGCTGTACGACTACCGCACCCCCGAGTACACGGTGTTCGACGACATCCAGCGCCAGCCCTGGGAGTGCGTGCGCGGCATCGACAAGAGCTTCGGGTACAACGCCGAGTCGCAAGAGAGCGATCGCGTCTCCGAACGCGAGCTGCTGTGGATGCTCACCGACATCGTCAGCAAGAACGGGAACCTGCTCCTCAACGTCGGACCGCGCGGCGTCGACGCGCAGATCGCACCCGAGCAGCTTGCGCGCCTCGAATGGCTCGGCGCGTTCACGGCCACGAACGAGGCTGCGTTGCGCGGCACGCGACCGTGGGCCACGCCCGCGGGGCGCGACGGCGGCGGTGTCGAGCTGCGCTACACGGCCCGTGACCGCTTCGTGTACGCGATTGCGCGCGCCGCCGACCCGGCCGTCGCGGTCGAACACATCACCCTCGAGGAAGTTGGTGCGACGCCCACCACCGAGGTGCGCGCGCTCGACGGCACGGCCGTCGAGTGGCATCCGGCGGGAAGCGGCGGTGGGATCGAGCTCCGACCGGGCGCGCCCATCGCCGGCGACCGGCCCGTGGCATTCGAGATTCGCGACGCCGTGGCTGTCGATTCCGGCGTGTCCCGTTCGTCGTACGGGTGACAACCACCCCCAACGGAGGCGAACCATGCAATACCTGCTGATGATCTGCACCGAAGAGAAGGCGATGTTCGACGCCACGCCCGACGAGGCCGCGTCGAGCATGGCGCAGTACATGAAGTTCCAGGAGGAGATCGGCAAGCGGGGCCTGCTCGTGGGCGGCGCCCGTCTGCGGCCCACCACCGACGCCACCACCGTGCGCGTCCGCAACGGCGAGGTGCTCACGAGCGACGGTCCGTTCGCGGAGACCAAGGAGCAGGTGGGCGGCTACTACCTGGTCGACTGCAAGGACCTCGACGAGGCGATCGAAGTGGCGGGGAAGATCCCTGGCGCCCAGTTCGGCTCGATCGAGGTGAGGCCGCTCTGGGAGATGTAGAAGCCGCCGTCGCGAAAGCCGCGGTCGCCGCGGCCTTTCGCGACGAGTGGGGTCGAGTCGTCGGCGCGGCGATCCGGGCCACGGGCGACTGGGACCTCGCCGAGGAATGCGCGCAGGACGCCTTCGCGCTCGCCGTCGACCGATGGCGGCGTGACGGCGTTCCGCGCCGGCCCGGCGCGTGGCTCACCACCGCCGCGCGCAACAAGGCGATCGACACGCTGCGCCGCCGCGCGACCGGCGCCACGAAGCTCCAGGAGGTGGCGCGCATGGACGCGGGTGACGAACCGGACCTCACCTCTTCCGACGGGAGCGGATTCGACGACGACCTGCTCCGCCTCGTGTTCACCTGCTGCCATCCGGCGCTCGCGCTCGACGCGCAAGTGGCGTTGACGTTGCGCACCGTCGTGGGGCTCACCACGCCCGAAATCGCGCGGGCGTTCCTGGTGGCCGAGCCGACGATGGCCCAACGACTTGTGCGCGCCAAGCACAAGATCCGCAATGCCGGCATCCCGTACCGCGTTCCGCCGGCGCACCTGCTTCCGGAACGCACCGTCGCGGTGCTCGCGGTGGTGTATCTCTTCTTCAACGAGGGTTACAGCGCTACCACCGGCGCCGATCTCGTGCGCCAGAACCTCGCCGAGCAAGCGATCCATCTCGCGCGCATGCTCGCGGGCCTCATGCCCGACGAGCCCGAGGCGACGGGCTTACTCGCGCTGCTGTTGCTGCAACACTCCCGCCGCGACGCTCGCGTCGGACCCGACGGCGATCTGATCCCGCTCGAGGAACAGGACCGCGACCGCTGGCGCCGCGGCGAGATCGACGAGGGACTCACGCTGCTCGACGCGGCGCTGCGCCGCCGGAACGCCGGCCGCTACCAGATCCAAGCCGCTATTGCCGCGTGCCACGCGCGGGCGCGCGAGGCAGCCGACACCGACTGGCTCGAGATTGCCGGGCTGTACCGCGAACTGGCGCACGTGTCGCCGTCGCCGGTGATCGAGTTGAACCGCGCCGTTGCCATCGCCATGGCCGACGGTCCGGCCGCGGGCCTCGCAATCGTCGACTCGTTGCGCGCCAGCGACGCGCTCGCCGGCTATTACTTGGTGCCGGCCACCCGCGCCGACTTCCTGCGTCGCCTCGGCCGCGCCGGCGAAGCCGCCACCGAATACCGAGCCGCCCTCGCGCTCGTGGCCAACGACACCGAACGCCGCTACCTCCAACGCCGCCTCACCGAAGCCACCGCCGCCGCCGCTCCGTAGCCACTTCCCGCCTGTCCGAACCCCCGCGCACACTGATGGCTCCTCCCCGCGAATCATTTGTCCACGGACTCGTTTTCGGGCCCGTGAATGCGCGTAGGGAGCATTCAATGGCCCGAGAATCGGCAATGGCCACTCTGTGTCGCCTCGGCCGGGGGTCGTGCGGCGTGGTGCGAGGAACCGCCGCCGTCTCCGCCGGCGTGTCCCGCCAGCAGCTGGGCGCGTTGGTCGCCGCGGGCGCCGTCGAGCGGGCGCTTCCCGACACATACGTCGTAGCAGCCGTCCCCCCGAGCTCGGAACAGCGACTGCGCGCGGCCTTGCTCTGGGCCGGGCCGGATGCTGCCGCCGCCGGATTGTCCGCCGGGGAGTGGTACCGGCTACAGGCGGTCCACGCGCCTCTACCCGAGATCGCTGCCCCTCGGTCGCTGCACCGTCGCGCAGAAGGCGTTGCCGTCATCAGACCCAGCGACCCGGGGGCGCTGATGATCCGAATGCACAGAGGGCTTCGCGTCACTGGCCCCGAGGCAACGCTTGTGCGCCTGGCTCACCCGCTCGGCGACCAGGCGCTCGAGGTCGCGTGTGAGGACGCGCGCCGGCGGCGTCTGACCTCGGTACCTGCCCTGCGCGCATATCTCGATCGCTTCGGCGCTTCGGGCCGTCCAGGGATCGCTCCGCTGCGCACCCTGCTCCGCGAGCTCGACCCGGCGCATCCCGCGAACTCCACGCTCGAAGTGAAGACGCGGCGCCTCCTCGTGGCTCGCCGAATCACCTCGTTCGTTCGCGAGTTCCCACTCGAATGGAACGGTCGTACCTACCGATTCGACTTCGCGTTCCTCCGCGGCCGCACGATTCTCGAGACCAACGGCAAGCGCTGGCACGACGACCCACTCGACTACGAGGACGACAACGAGAAGTGGAGTGTGCCGGGCCGCCACGGCTTCAAGCTCGTGTTCGCCACGTGGCGGAAGGTCATCAGAACGCCGGCCAACTTCATCACGGAGCTGCAGGCCGCGCTCACCGCGTAGGCACCGCGGCTCGCGGCACATCGCCATCAGCCGGCTGTGGGGAGCAGGGATTGCAGGAGGGCGTCGTAGGTGTCGACGGCGGGGAGTTGGGGGAACTCGGCGCGGACGTTGTCGGGGGCGTGGAAGAGCACGCCGTGGTCGGCTTCGAGGAGCATGGCGACGTCGTTGTAGGAGTCGCCGGCTGCGGCCACACAGAAGTTGAGCCCGTGCAAGGCCTCGACGGCGCGGCGCTTCTGGTCGGGGAGGCGCAGCCGGTAGTCGGCCACACGGCCGGCGCCGTCGATCACCAGCGAGTGACACCACAACGCCGGCCAACCCAGTTGGCGCATCAGCGGCGCGGCGAACTGCTCGAACGTGTCCGACAGGATCAGCACCTGCACGCGGCTGCGCAGCTCGTCGAGGAACTCCTGCGCTCCGGGCAGGGGAGCGATGCCCGCGATCACATCGGCGATGTCGGCAAGGCGGAGGCCGTGCTCGGCGAGCAACTCGAGCCGGCCGCGCATCAGCACGTCGTAGTCCGGCTCGTCACGAGTGGTGCGGCGCAACGCGTCGATCCCGGAGCGTTCGGCCACCGCAATCCAGATCTCGGGCACGAGCACGCCTTCGAGGTCGAGGGTCACGATCGTCTGGCGTGCGTCGGCTGCGGTCACGGTGCCAGTGTTGCGGCCGTCTCACCGTGGCGGCCAACCGGCGAAAAATCCTCGCGAGCCGCCGTGACCGGCACCGTTAGATTGCGCGCGTGTCGCATGACGTCGACGTTGTCGTCGCGCGCTCGCTCACGAAGCGTTTTCGCGGCACCGCGGCGGTCGACGGGATCGACCTCGTGGTGCCGCAGAACGCGCGCGTCGGTCTGCTCGGCCCGAACGGCGCGGGCAAGACCACCACGCTCCTCATGCTGCTCGGCGTGATCACGCCCGACTCGGGCACGATCGATCTCGCCGGCCACCGGCTGCCACGCCACCGCTCGGCTGCGCTCGGCAAGGTGGGTTTCGTCGCCGGCTACCTGCCGCTGCCCGAGAACCTCAAAGTGCGCGAGGCGCTCACGATCTTCGCCGGTTTCTACGGCATCCGCCGGCCGAAGCCGGTGATCGACGAAGCGATCGAACGCTTCGGCATCAGCCATCTTGCCGAGCAACGCAGCAGCGAGCTGTCGTCGGGGCAGCGCACGCTCGTGTCGATCGTGAAGTCGACGCTCCATGCCCCGCGGTTACTGGTCCTCGACGAGCCCACCGCTTCACTCGACCCTGACGTGGCCGGGCGCGTGCGCGAAGCGTTGCTCGACATCCACCGCGAGCAGGGCACCACACTGCTCGTAACGAGCCACAACATGCGCGAGGTCGAAACGCTGTGCGAGCGCGTGGTGATGCTCGGGCGCGGACGCGTCGTTGCCGACGGCTCGCCCGCCGAGATCGCGCACGTCTTCGACACCGACGACCTTGAGGGCGCGTTCCTCGAGGTGGCGGCGCGCCACAGCGCGTACAGCGAGGCACACATCGAGGGCAACCGATGAGCGCCGTCCGCATCCGCGCGGTGATGCATCGGCACTGGATCGTGCTGCGGCGCGCGCCACACCGCTTCTTCGAGATCTCGTTCTGGCCAGTGATGGACGTGCTCTTGTGGGGTTCGCTCGGCGCATACGTGGCCAAGCAGTCGCCGAACTCGCACGCCACCACGCCCTACCTGCTGGCCGGCATCGTGATGTTCTGGACGTTCACGCAAGCCCAGTTCTCGATCGCGCTCGGCGTGAACGAGGAGACCTGGACCCGCAACATCCTGAACGTGCTCACCACGCCAGTCACCGAGGTGGAGTACATCGTGGGCATCGCGCTGTTCGGCCTGCTGAAGCTCGCGCTGTGCCTGCTCACGCTCACGATCACCACCATCATCTTCTTCGGGTTCAATCTCTCCGCGGTCGGCTGGGCAGTCATCCCGATCGCGGCCGTGCTCGTGATCAACGGGTGGGCGCTCGCGCTGCTCGTGGTGGGGCTCGTGCTGCGCTTCGGCCAAAGCGCCGAAATCCTCATCTGGGGCTTCAACTACGTGCTGCTCGCGTTCTCGGGTGTGTTCTTCCCGGTGAACGCCCTGCCGGGCAACATGCAGGTGGTGGCGCAGTGGCTGCCCACCACCAAGGCGTTCCAAGCCTTGCGCGACGTGCTCGGCGGCCAGGCGCTGCCGTGGGGTCTGATCGCCGAGGCATTCGTGGGTTCGATCATCGTGTTCGGGCTCACGTTCTGGTGCGCCACGCGCCTGCTGGCGATCTTCCGCCGGCGCGGCCTCGTCACCCGCTACAGCTGAGTAGCCGTCGCTAGGTTCCGGTGAATGGACCGCAACAAGTTCAACCAACTCTTCGATCTGAGCGGACGGGTCGCAGTGGTCACCGGCGGCACGCGCGGCATCGGCCGGGCAATCGCCGAGGGCTTCGTGTGCGCGGGTGCCAAGGTGGTGGTGGCGAGCCGCAAGCCCGACGCCTGCCGCGCCACCGAGGCCGACCTCACCGCGATGGGCGGCGAGGCGCTCGGGGTTCCCGCCCATCTCGGTGATCTCGACGGCATCGACGCACTGATCGACGCCACGGTGACGCGCTTCGGCGCGATCGACATCGTGGTGAACAACGCGGCCAACGCGCTCACGCAACCCGCCACTGGCCTCACACCCGACGCGTGGGAGAAGTCGTACGCGGTGAACCTGCGCGGTCCGGTGTTCCTCGCCAAGGCCGCGCACCCGTACCTGGCCAAGAGCACGAACGCCGCGGTGCTCAATGTGTTGTCGGTGGGCGCGCTCACATACTCGCCGGGCATGGGCATGTACACGGCCGCGAAGGCGGCCATGCTCGCGTGGACGCGCAACCTCGCCGCCGAGTGGGTGCACGACGGCATCCGCGTCAACGCGCTCGCGCCCGGCACCACCGACACCGACATGGTGCGTAACAACGGGCCGGAAGCCGCGCGACGCATGGCCGAGATCAGCCTGATGCGGCGCGCCGCGCACGCCGACGAGATGGTCGGCCCCGCGTTGTTCCTGTGCTCCGACGCGTCATCGTTCGTAACCGGCGCACTCGTCGTGGCCGACGGCGGCTACGCAGTAGCGCGCTAGGCGTCCGAGTCCACGGCGAGCGCAGCGTCCCGGGAGCGACGAAGGAGCGATACGGGCGCGGAGGAGCCGGGCGAGCGCAGCGAGCGTCCGAACGCCCCTCGGGGCGCGAGCCGCAGGCGAGCGGGGGTGGAGAAACGCGATGATCGCCGAAGGCCCGCTAGCGCGAGCCTGCGAGTGCCAAGCCTTCTGCGATCATCGCCCGCAAGGAGCGGTAGCGGTGCGGGGTCTCGTGGTCGATCGTGCTGCACAGCGACGACCACATCGGCGCGTCGGCTTCGAGCGCGGCGCGCACCTGCGCGCCGAACGCCTCGTGCTCCGACGATGCCGAATGCACCGACACGACGTTCGCCGAACCGTGCCGGCGGAACACTTCGACGTTGGCGGCGCGTAGCTCCTCGTCGAACAGCAGCACCGCGCCGCCGTGCCCGGGCAGCGGGCGCAGCGAGTCGACCACCCAACCGCCCGTGTTGTAGCGGGCGATCGGCGAGCCATATCCGGCGTAGCGCAACGTGTCGGCGAACGGCTTGTGCGTGTGACCGAACACGAACACCAGCTCGGTGGGATCGTCGTGACCCTCGATCACGCGAAGCTGGTGCCAGAGCGGTCCATTGAGAAAGTCGCGCAGTCCGTCGCCACTGTTGTTCGACAGCGGCGCGGTGGGTGACGAGCGTTCGTCGTCGGCCACCTTCTTGGCAACCCGGCTCAACAACACGCGGCCCGCGGTGCGGCGCAGCTGCGGCGGCATCCAGTTGGGCAACACGTTGCCGACGGCATCGGCGAGGTTGGCGGCAACCACGCGGGCGCCGCGCGGATCCTGGATCATCGCGTGCACCACACCGACGTCGGCCCCGAACGCACCGGGTCGCGCCAGTGTCGACCATACGAACTCCACCCACGGCGAGCTCTCGTCGTCGTGATCCCATGTGGTGCGCGACGACATCTCGCGCGGGAATGCCGCGCGCCGCAGCGCGCTGATCGACGCCGACGAAGCCTCGGTGAAGTGACCGTGGTGGAACGCCACGACGCGCGTGCCCGACTCCTGTTGCGCCGACTCGACCGCGAACGTGGGATAGCGCAGCTCGAACTCGAGGTGCCGCAAGCCGGTGCGGCGGTGGATCGTGCTCGTGAGCAATTCTGTACGTCCCGCACGCGTGCCGGACGCGGAGCCGTTGGCGTCGAAGAGGAGCGAGCTCCATCCCGACGAGCCGCTGGCCGGAGCGCCGCCGTCGGCGAACGATTGGTCGAGATCGCGGCCCCACAGCACATGGTCGTGGTTGCCGGGCAGGTACACGATCTTCGGATCGAACAGTTGGTGCTTCTCGAAGGCCAGCTCGAGGAACTGGGTGAACACGCCGAGCGCAACCTCGTCGCGAGCCAGTGCAAGCTCGAGGATGTCGCCGTTCAGCACGAGCGTCGGCTTCGGCCCGTCGGGGCCGCCGGCCAGGCGGTCGAGCAGTGCGGCCAGGCACTCGATCAGTTCCTCGAGCACCGGGCTGGGCGCGTTCAGGTCGACGGCGGTCTCGCCGGCGGCGACATTCGACAGCAGGCTGTTCTCGGCTCCGAGATGGAGGTCGGAGAGGCACACGTAACGCGCGGGCATCGGTGCATTTTGCACCACGCGACGGCGGGAGCGGGCTTGGCGTACCACATCTAGTGTCATCGGCATGCCGACGGCGTTCGTCAACGGGATCGACATCTACTTCGAGCGGGACGGGTCGGGGCGCCCGCTCCTGTTCCTCAACGGGTCGGGTTCCACCCTCGAGGGCTCCAAGATGCTGATCGACCCCTTCCGAGCCCGTGCCGACGTGGTGGCTCACGACCAGCGGGGGCTGGGCCGAACGTCCGTTCCCGCCGGTCCGTACACCATGGCCGACTACGCGGCCGACGCTGCGGCCCTGCTCGACCATGTCGGCTGGCCCACCTGCGCCGTGGTCGGCGTGAGTTTCGGCGGCATGGTGGCCCAGGAGCTCGCCGTCACCTGGCCCGAGCGGATCGAGCGGCTCGCACTGGTGTGCACCTCGCCGGGCGGGCCCGACGCAGCGTCGTACCCGCTGCACACACTCGCAGAGCTCGACGAGGCCGACCGGGGCGCGGTGGCGATTCGCCTGCTCGACACCCGCTTCACGCCCGAATGGCTGGCCACCCACGACTCCGACCGGATGCTCGCCCAATTCATGGCCCAGCGCTCCACGCCCGCCCCCGACTCGGACGCGGCCAGCCGAGCGACTGCGAGCCGTGTGCCTACCGAACGCGCTCGCGGCGCGAGGGAAGGCCCGCCACAGCCGGCAGCTTTGGGTGAGCGAAGCGAACAAGAGGCAAGAGACGGTGCGAGGGAACAGCTCCTGGCCCGGTCCGGGCACGACGTGTGCGATCGGCTGGGCCGCATCACCTGCCCCACGTTCGTGGCCGCGGGTCGGTACGACGGCATCGCGCCGCTCGGCAACGCCGAGGCGATCGCGGCGCGGGTGCCCGGCTCGACGCTGCACGTGTACGAGGGCGGGCACGCGTTCTTCGCGCAGGATCCCGCGGCGATCCCGGATGTGATCGACTTCCTCACCACGCCGTAACGAGAACACGCGAGGAGCCTCTGGTGGCCGACCCGATCACAACGCAGTCGCGCGTCGCGTACCGCGAGTTGCTCGACGCGCTGCAGCAGGCCGACGAGCGGTGGCTGTCGGACGAGTGGGGGATCGCCGACGAAGGCAGTGTCAGCGACGGCCACCGGGCGCTGCTGCACATCCTCGAAGGCGCGCTCACGTCGCACTTCGAGAGCGATCCGTTGCACCCCGACTTCCGCCGGATCGTCACACCGACGCGCAAGATGACCGGCGACAATCCCGACGCGGTCTACTTCGAGGCGCCCGTCGACCCGGCGCACGTGTACCGCGTGCGCGGCAACCTGGGCGGCGCGGTGTACACGTCGATCACCGTCGAGGCCGGTGCCGAAGAGGGCAAGTACGCCACGCGCACGGCGGGCGTGATCAACGACACGCAGTTCGACGTGGACGCCGACGGCAACTACGAGATCGTGTTGGGTGGCGCATCACGCGAACGCAACTGGTTGGAACTCCCGCCCGACGGCGCGCGCCTCACGACGCGCCACTACTTCGAAACGCCCGAGCCGGCGGCATGCGATCCGAACGTGGTGATCCCGCTCGCGATCGAGCTCGTCGAGCCGGTAGGTTCGCCTCCCACGTGGGACGACGCGCGCGTCGCCGCGGCGATCCGCCGGGTGGTCAACTACGTGCGCGGCAAGACCGTGGAGGCACCGAAGCCCGGGGAGCTGCGGCCCGACTGGGTGTCGACGGTGCCGAACGTGTTCAACAAGCCCGAGGTTCCCGGCGACCTGGCGTTCAGCGCCTTCGATGCGGCCTACGCGATGGCGCCGTACGTGCTCGGTCCCGACGAGGCGCTCGTGATCACGTCGTCGTGGCCGAAATGCCGCTTCGCCAACGTGGTGCTCTGGAACCGCTTCCTGCAGACGTACGACTACACGAACCGTGCCGTGTCGCGGAACCGCGCCAACACCACGCTCGAAGCCGACGGCACGTGGCGCATGGTGATCGCGCACGAGGATCCCGGCACCCGCAATTGGCTCGACACCGAAGGCCGGCCATTCGGCATCGTGTACTGGCGCTGGTTCCTGCCCGAAGAAGAAGTGCCCACCCCGCACACCGAAGTCGTCAAGCTCGCGGAACTACGCGCATGAGTCGCGGCGAGCGCAGCGGCCCGGGAGCGACGAAGGAGCGAGACGGGCGCGTAGGAGCCGGGCGAGCGCAGCGAGCGTCCGAACGCCCCTCGGGGCGCGAGCCGCAGGCGAGCGGGGGTGAAGGATGAAGCCGGTTCACATCCCGGTTGAGCGTTACCTGTCCGACGAGTTCGCGGCGCGCGAGCAGGCGCAGATGTGGCCGAAGGTGTGGCAGCTCGCGTGTTCGGTCGACCACGTGGCCGAGCCGGGCGACTGGTACGAGCACGTCGTGGGCAACCTCTCGGTGCTCGTGGTGCGCGGCGACGACGGCGAGCTGCGCGCGTTCCAGAACGTGTGCCGTCATCGCGGCTCGTCGATCTGCACCGGCAGCGGCGGCGGTCTCGCCGAACTGCGTTGCCCGTATCACGGTTGGACGTGGGATCTCGACGGCCGCTTGCGCGAGGTGCCGTCGCGCCGGGTGTTCGGCGTCGACAACGAGAGCTACGGGCTGTTCCCTGCACGCGTCGACACGTGGGGGCCGCTCGTATTCGTCGACCTCGCGCTCGACGGACCGTCGCTCGCCGAGTTCCTCGCGCCGGTGCCCGATGACTGCGCGTGGGCGCACCTCGACGAGTTCCGTTGCACCGCGCAAGCAACGGTGAAGGCGCGTTGCAATTGGAAGACCTTGATCGAAGGCTTCAGCGAGACCTACCACGTGCAGGGCATCCATCGCGAGATGCTCACGATGGCCGACGACGTGCGCGGCCCGCAGGAGATCTGGGGCTGGCACGGCAAGCTGCAGCAGTCGTACGGCCTGGCGTCGCCGCGCGTACGCGACGTGAGCGACGCACAGGTGTGGGCCGGCTTCATCGAGGTGATGGGAACCCGAATCGGAATCCCCACGGAGACGTCACCGGCCGACGCGCCCGCGCCTGCCGTGCCGCAGGGCGCAACGATGCGGTCGGTGATTGCCGACCGGCTCCGCAACCACGCGAGCACGGTCGGCCACGACTACTCGGCGCTCGACGACGGCCAAGTACTCGACATGTCGCAGTACAACCTCTTCCCGAACGTGAGCGTGCTCGTGTTCAGCGACATGGTGGCCGCGGTGCGCGCCCGACCGGGCTCGAACACCGGCACGGCCTACATGGACATCTTCAACTGCGAGCGAATACCGCAACGCGACGCGGCGAACCCGGCGACGGCGCGCACCCGTCCGCTCGACGTGGAGCTGCCGCCCGGTGCCGAGTCGTACCTCGGTCTGGTGCTGAGCCAGGACGTGGGCAACTTCGAACGCGCCCAGCGCGGCTTGCACCAGCCCGGCCTGGAATACCTGTCGGTGTCGCCCACCGAGGAGTGCCGCGTGGTGAACCTGCACCGCAACCTCGAGCGAGTGTTGGGCATCACGCCGAGCGAGCTCACCGGGCTCGACCAGTTCGTCGCGGCGTTCCCGAACGTCTCGGGCTGAGGACCGCACTCACTAGTGTCCGGGCCGATGTTCGAGCATCCCTTGCCGCTGTTCGCACCCGGTCTCGACCCAGGGCCGTCGTTTGCCGACCTGTTGCAACGCGTCCTTCCCGAGGGCGCGCTCGGTCGTCCCTGGGCGCGCGACCCGCAGGCGAACGGCAGTGCCGTCGAGATCGTGCACGGCACCACAGTGGTGGCCATCCGGTTCGCGACCGGAGTGGTGATGGCCGGCGACCGGCGCGCCACCGCGGGCAATTCCATCGCCGGGCGGCGCATGGAGAAGGTGGCACCGGCCGACGACTGGAGCGGTATCGCGATCGCAGGCGCAGCCGGCATGGCGGTGGAGATGGTGCGCCTGTTCCAGACCCAGATCGAGCACTACGAGAAGGTGCAGGGCGATTCGCTCTCGCTCGAGGGCAAGGCGAACCAGCTCGCGCAGATGGTGCGCGCCAACCTGCCGATGGCCATGCAGGGCTTCGTGGTGGTGCCCCTCTACGCGGGCTTCGACCAGCGGCGCGAGCGCGGCCGGGTGTTCACGTTCGACGCCACTGGCGGCCGCTACGAAGAGCTCGACTACGCCGCCAATGGTTCGGGCTCGATCCACGCCCGCAACTGGATCAAGGCCGGCTGGAACGCCGAGCTGACCGCCGACCAGGCCGTCGAGTTGGCGCTGCGCTCGCTGTTCGCGGCCGCCGACGAAGACACTGCAACGGGTGGTCCCGACCTCGTGCGGCGCATCTATCCCACGGTCGCGGTGATCGACGACGCGGGCTACCGCCAGATCCCCGACGACGAGGTGGGCGAGCGCGCCCAAGCGCTGCTCGGCGGCCCCGAACGCGGCGGCACGGAGGTGCAGGCATGAGCGCCCCAGCGTGCGAGGAGCGACGGAGAAGCGACTTCGGACGTGCGAGCGGAGCGAGCCTCCGCCGCCCCTGGGGGCGCGAGCCGCAGGCGAGCGGGGGTGGTGCGAGCCCCTGGGGGCGCGAGCCGCAGGCGAGCGGGGGTGGTGCGAGCCCCTCGGGGCGCGAGCCGGCGGCACACGACGGTGTCGACCAGCCAACGCGGTCGATGCCGCACGCGAGCGGCGGTGTAGTCGCATGACGATGCCGTTCTATGTGTCGCCCGAACAGGTGATGAAGGACCGCGCCGAGTACGCGCGGAAGAACATCGCGCGCGGTCGCGACCTCGTGGCACTGGAGTGCGAACCCGGCATCGTGATCGTGGCCGACAATCCGTCGCGCACGCTGTCGAAGACCGCGGAGATCTACGACCGCATCGCGTTCGCAGCGGTGGGGAAGTACAACGAGTTCCAGATGCTGAAGACTGCGGGCGTGCGCCACGCCGACGTGAAGGGTTATTCGTACTCACGCGAAGACGTGTCGGCCAAGGAGCTCGCGTACGCCTACGCGCAGACGCTCGGCACCGTGTTCACCCACGAGATGAAGCCGTACGAGGTGGAGCTGCTCGTAGCCGAGGTGAGCGCCGAACCCGACGGCGACAACGAGATGTATCGCATCTTCTACGACGGCGTGGTCATCGACGAGGAGCGCTTCTCGGTGTTGGGTGGTCACTCCGACGCGATCAGCACGCAGCTCGAAGAACAGTTCCGCGACAACATGAGCCTCGCCGACGCGGTGAGGCTCGGCGCGAAGGTGCTCGGCGAGGACGACGAACCGCTCGGCGCCGATCGCCTCGAAGTCGCGCTGCTCGACCGTTCACGCACGCGGCGGTGCTTCCGGCGCGTGAAGGGCCCCGAGCTCGAGGAACTCTTCAACAGCTGAGAGCGAGCGAAGCGCTACCGGGCCACTGAGAGCGCGCGGGGCGTTGCCGGCGTAGGCGACGCGACGGCGAGCCGCCAGATCACCTCGGGCGCGTGGGCCAGCGACGCCAGCGCGCCGAGGAGCAGCATGCCGGCGACCACGCGATAGCGCACCGGAATCTGGCGCCGCACCCGGCGCGACCGTTCCTCGGGTTCCTCGTCGAGCGTGGCGTCGACCTCGCCGACGAGCAACACGTAGCTCGCCTCTTCCACCTGGTCGGAGGGCACGTACACCTGCACGTCGGCGAACCCGGGCACCGGGAACGCCGACTGGCCGATGCCGCCGCGGAGTTGCACGTCGAAGCCCTCGTCGTCGAGGCGGGCCGCGAGCACGTCGGCCGCGAAACGGCCGCTCACGGTGGTGAGCAGCGCCATCGGCACCGGTTCCATTCCAAACAGTGTGGCGAACCGCTGGCCGGAACGCAACGGCTGCCGATCGGGCCGCAACGAGAACCACCAAGCGAAGTGGAATGGTGAAGACCTGGTCACACGCCTTTGTCCAGAAGGCGCGATGACGCACGGTGCGGCAGCCGTACACTGCATCGTCGGCGCAGACCAGGAGGCCACTCCAGGGAGGATGCGTGGAGCGTCGTATCTACGGCCTCGAGAACGAGTACGGCGTCACGTGCACGCTGCGCGGTCAACGCCGGCTCAGTCCTGACGAGGTCGCGCGCTATCTCTTCCGTCGCGTCGTGTCGTGGGGCCGTTCGAGCAACGTGTTCCTCGAGAACGGCGCTCGCCTGTATCTCGACGTGGGCAGCCACCCCGAGTACGCCACGCCCGAGTGCGACTCGGTGCGCGATCTGGTGATCCACGACAAGGCGGGGGAGCGCATCCTCGAGAGTCTCGTGCAGAGCGCCGAGCAGCGGCTGCGCGAAGAAGGCATCCGCGGCGAGGTGTACCTCTTCAAGAACAACACCGATTCGGCCGGCAACTCCTACGGCTGCCACGAGAACTATCTCGTGGAGCGCGAGGGCGACTTCACGAAATCCACCGACGTGCTGATTCCGTTCCTCGTGAGCCGCCAGATCTACGCCGGTGCCGGCAAGGTGCTGCAGACGGCGCGCGGCGCGATGTATTGCATCGCCCAGCGCGCCGAACACATCTGGGAAGGCGTGTCGTCGGCCACCACTCGTTCGCGGCCGATCATCAACACGCGCGACGAGCCGCACGCCGACGCCGAGCGCTTCCGCCGTCTGCACGTGATCGTCGGCGACTCGAACATGAGCGAGTACACCACCTTCCTCAAGTGCGGCGCCACGGCGATCCTGCTCCGCATGCTCGAGGAAGACCCGGCGCCCTGGCGCGACCTCACGCTCGAGAACCCGATCCGCGCCATCCGCGAGATCAGCCACGACATCACGTGCCGGCGCCGCGTGCGTCTCGCCAACGGCCGCGAGCTGTCGGCCTTCGAGATCCAGTCCGAGTACCTCACCCGCGCGCTGCGCTTCGCCAAGCGCAAGGGTCTGCCCGAACAGGAGCAGCAGGCGCTCGAGATGTGGGAACACGTGATGACCGCGATCGAGACCGATCCACTCAAGCTGCAGACCGAAGTGGACTGGGTGATCAAGTACCACCTCATCGAGCAGTACCGCGCCAAGCACGACCTGCAGCTCGCCAGCCCCCGCGTCGCGCTCGTCGATCTCTCGTACCACGACATCACGCGGTCACGTTCGCTCTACGCCATGCTCGCCAAGCGCGGCCTGATCGAACGCGTGGTCACCGACGCCGAGATCGACACTGCGGTCGACACGCCACCGCAGACCACGCGGGCCCGCCTGCGCGGTGCGTTCATCAAGCGCGCCAAGGAACGCAAGCGCGATTACACGGTCGACTGGGTGCACCTGAAGCTCAACGACCAGGCCCAGCGCACCGTGCTGTGCAAGGACCCGTTCAAGAGCCGCGACGAACGGGTCGAGCGTCTCATCGCCTCGCTCTGAGCACCCGTAGGATCGAGGTCTGTGTCTGCTCCGGCTGCGCGTGTCGAGCGCGTGTTGAACCTTCTCGCACTGCTGCTCGACACCAACCGCGCGCTCACGCGCGGCGAGATCATCGCGGAGATCTCGGGCTACCCCGACAGTGAGGTCGCGGCCCGCCGCGCCTTCGAGCGCGACAAAGAGATGTTGCGCACGATGGGCGTTCCCATCGAGTTGAGCGTGATGCCCGACGGTGTGGAGGCCGGCTATCGCGTGCGCCCGAGCGAGTACTACCTGCCCGATCTCCCGCTCGACGGCGACGAAACCGCCGCGCTCCACGTGGCGATCACCGCGGTCACGCTCGGCAACGCGGCCAGCGAAGGCGCGCTCATGAAGCTCGCGGGGGCCAGCGACCACGACACCGGCGTCGGTTCCGGCGCTCCGCCGATCGCGGCGCTGCCGATGGTGCCGGCACTCGCGCCGCTGTTCGAAGGCGTCCGCAAGCACGCCGAGGTGCAGTTCGACTACCGCGGTGAGACGCGCGTGCTGCAGCCCTGGAGCGTGCAGTCGGAGAAGGGCCGCTGGTACGTCACCGGCTACGACGTGAAGCGAGGCAGCCGGCGCACGTTCCGCGCCGACCGCATCGAGGGCGACGTGAGCGTGGGCGACGCACGCAGCTTCGTGCCGCCCACCGAAGACGAGGCGCGGGTCGGCGGCCTCGATGCACCATGGGAGCTCGGCGACGGCGACACCCTGCGGGTGACGATCGCGTTCGACCCGCCCCACGATGTGGGCGCGATCGAACGCCTCGGTGACGACGCCGTGGTGACGCGCGCGCCCGATGGCCGCACGCTCGTCACCTTCGACGCGGTGCAACCCGACGCGGTGCGTTCGTTCGTGCTCGGCTTCCTCGAACACGCCGAAGTACTCGAACCCCCACAGCTGCGCGACGACGTGGTCGCGTGGCTGCAGGAGGTCGCGGCGCGCGGTGACCAAAGCGCGAGCGCGAAGAAGGCTGCCGCCAAGCGCACGCGCCGCGAAGCACCGAGAGCGAAGGCGCGCCGCCCCGCGCGCGACGCGACCAAGCGGCCGAGTAGTGCAGCGCACCCCGTGGCCGAGATGGAGGTGCAGCGGATCCTGGCACTGGTGCCGTGGATCGTGGCGCACCCCGGCGTGCTGAAGACCGAGATCGCCGAGCGCTTCGACATCGACCCCGCGCAGCTCGACGCCGAGCTCGATCTCATGCTCATGGTGGGCGTGCCGCCGTATTCGCCCGGCGACTACATCGACGTCGAGATCATCCCCGACGCCAACGGCGACGAGCGCGTCACCCTGCGCATGGCCGAGTCGTTCCGGCGGCCGCTGCGGCTCACACCGCGCGAGGGTCTGGCGATCCTCGCCGCGGGCCGCACGCTGCTGGCAGTGCGCGGCTCCGACGTGGAGGGCCCGCTCGCCACCGCGCTCGCGAAGCTGGCCGCCGTGCTCGACCTGCCCGACGTGCCGGTGACGATCGCCGCGCCCGACCACCTCGACGAGGTGCGACGAGCCGCGGCCGACCACGAAGAACTCGAGATCGAATACTGGTCGGCCGGCCGCGACGAGGTGACCACGCGCAAGATCGAGCCGCTCTCGGCGTTCTATGCGGCCGGCGAGTGGTATCTCGACGCGATGTGTCTGCGCGCCGGCGACCTGCGCCTGTTTCGCGTCGACCGCGTCCGATCGGTTCGTGCGACCGGCCGGCACTTCGACGTCGCCGACTTCGAGCCGCGTGACGACGTGTACCACCCACGTCCCGGCGATTCGACGATCGTGCTCGACCTCAGCGACCGCGCCCGCTGGGTGGCCGAGCGCTACCCGTGCGTGTCGGTCGAGGAGCTGGGCAAGGGCCGGCTCCGCGTGGAGCTCACGGTGAGCGAGCCCGCGTTCGCCGAACGCCTCTTACTGCGCCTCGGCCGCGACGCCGACCTGGTGGAACGGCGCGAAGCTGCCGATCAGGAGTCCAGCAGCTTCTCAGGACCGCGTGCCGCCGCGCGCGTGCTCGCCCGCTACGGTGCGACGGGGGCCTGAGGTGCACGCGCATGACACGCCGGCCGACCAGCCGGAGGACGACGAGCCAGGCGCCCCGCCATCGTTGCAAGGGGCGTCGGGTGACCAGCCCGGCGTGGACGACCACGCCGATGCCGGGATCTCGCAGAAGGACGACGCCATGAACGCCGCCGAGCCACCGACGCCCGCAGGCACCGATGGGGCGGTCTCGGTCGCCGAGCCTGCCGCACCGCAGTCCACCGGCGAGATTCTCCCCGAAGGTGGCGCAGCCGGACGGCGGCGCCGCAAGAACGCCACCCGCCAGGCAATCGAATGGCTCGCGCTCGTCGCCGGCGCCATCGTGCTGGCGCTCGTCATCCGCGGCACGCTCTTCCAGGCCTTCTACATCCCGTCGGCGTCGATGGCCCCCACGCTCGAGGTGAACGACCGCATCCTCGTGAACAAGGCGTCGTACAAGCTGCACTCAGTGCACCGCGGCGACATCGTGGTGTTCAAGGCACCGCCGGGCGAGTCGACCGAGAACATCAAGGACCTCGTGAAGCGCGTCATCGGCCTGCCCGGCGACAAGCTGTCGGCCCGCGACAACCACGTGTTCGTGATCCCGGCCGGCAAGACCACGGGCTACGAGCTCAACGAGCCCTACGTGAAATCGACGCCCGATTGCCCAGCCGGCACGCAAGGTCCGGTGGCCGGGCGCACGCTCGAACCGATCACCGTGCCTGCAGGTGAATACTTCATGATGGGCGACAACCGCTGCGCGTCCGAAGATTCGCGCGCCTTCGGCCCCATCAAGAAGAGCAGCATCATCGGCCGCGCGTTCATCCGCATCTGGCCGCTCTCACGCATCAAGGTGCTCTAGCGCGATTCGCGTTCCTGTAGGGCTTGGATCATTCGTTCGGGGCGGTCGCAGTACACGCCGTCGATGTGCATGGCGAAGAGCGCATCGAGATGGCGTAATTCCTGCGCGTCCCACCCGAAGGCTCGCACGTCGAAACGGTGGAACAGCGCGACCAGTCCCGACTTCCATTCGGTGCGGTGGAAGTTGATCGCGGCGACGCCGTGCAACTGCAGCTCGCACGCGTGCCGTTCGAGCTGTTCGATGCGGTCCTTGTGGGTGGAATGCACGAGCTGCGCGTTGGTGTGGCCCTGGAGTTCGAAGAGCTGTTCGGCGTCGGGCGAGCACAGCCACAGCCGTGGCGCGGCGCCGTGGCGTTCGGCAACCTCGAGCATCGGCGCGATCACCTCGGGATGCTTGGCGTCGATCGACAGCTCGTACTCGGTGCCGAGCGTGGCGTAGAGCTCCTCCAGCGTCGGCACGTCGAAGCGGGCGAGCTCGGCGGCGGTGGAGCTGCGCACCTTCTGGCGGCGCAGCGAGCGGCCGACCGTGTCGTCGTGCACGAGCACCACTTGGCCGTCGGCGCTGAGCCAGGCGTCGCTCTCGAGTCCTGAGGCGCCCAGTTCCAGCCCCCGCCGGAACGCCGCGATCGTGTTCTCCGGGAACTCCACGCGCGCTCCGCGGTGGGCGAACGTTATGGGGGAAATCACAGCCAGATCCTCGCGCTCACCGTGGCGCAGTTCTCATACTGCCCACAACCGTCAGTCAGCCCTCAAGGGGCCCTAGGGCACTGCCGAGAGGTAGTGCATCACCGCAATGGGCGGTGCGGAGCCTTCCAGACGGAGCGGGGACAGTGACGACGATCAGGGCCAACTGTCCGAGCTGCGGAGACGTCCAGCTGCGGGCCGCCGACCTCACGGTGCGGGTCTGCTCGGACGACGAGAGCGGCGCCTACTGCTTCCGCTGCCCCGACTGCGCGGCGCCCGTTGCCAAGGAAGCCAGCCGGCGCATCGTCGACCTGCTCGTGGGCAGCGGCGTGCGCATGCAGGTGTGGCGACTGCCGGCCGAGCTCCAGGAGGCGCACGGCGGTCCCGTCCTGCAGCCCGACGACCTCCTCGACTTCCACCTGCACCTGCAGTCCGATTCGTGGTTCGACGAGCTGGCCGACCAGGTGCGGCGCTCGATGAACAGCGACGCGGCGTAGCGTCGGCCCCAGCCGAGCGACTTCAAGCCACGTGACTCCGACAGCGAGACCGGAGCGAGGGAAGGCCAACCGGCCCGTGAGCGAAGCGAACAAGAGGTAAGAGATGGCTGTGCTCGCCCTCGCTGTCTGCGCAACGGCGCTCCTGGCAATCTTTCTGACCGCGCGCCGAGCGCGCGATGCCGCCGAAGCGGCGATCCTCACGATCGCGACCACCCGCCACGAGCTGCGTCCGGCACTCGTACTGGCGCGCGACGAGGCGCAGCGGGCCGGCACCATGCGCCTGCCGCACCAGCGGTAGCATCCACACAGATCGCCCGGTCCGAACAGCCCTGAGACGGCCTCACACGGGTCGTCCCTGCGATCGGTTCCCGTGCGACGTGTCGAAAGGACGTGGCCGACATGAGCCCCTGGGGGCGCGAGCGGCGGCACGCAAACGGTGGCGTCGCCAACGCGTTCACTGCCGCCGGCGAGCGGGGGTGGACATGAGCCTCGGCGGCGGCGAGATCCTCGTGATCCTGCTCGTGGCGCTGATGGTGTTCGGTCCGCAGCGCATGCCGGAGATCGCACGGCAGCTCGGTAAGGGCATGCGCGAGCTGCGCAAGATGCAGGACAGCGTGCGCCAGGAGCTGCACGGCGCCCTGAGCGTCGATGACCACGACGGCGTCGGGCACGGCGTGCCGTCGTACGACGACCCGCACAACGGCGCGCCCGGTACCTCGAGTTCGGGTGCCTCGCACCAGACCGACTCGCATTGGGGCGAACCCCCGACGATGCCGCCCGTCGATCCGCCGTCCGCCGGAAGCTTCAACTAGCGCTTCGGCGCGACAACACCGAGACGCGACATCGATATGGCCATCCGCGTCCCCTTCAGATCACGCGCCGACGGCGGCGACCAGGGTCCCACCGAGGGGCGCATGACGTTGATGGAGCACCTTGCGGAGCTCCGCAACCGGCTGTTCATCTCCGTGGCCGCAGTGATCGTCGCCGGCCTGATCGGCTTCTTCCTCTACCCGCAGATCCTGCATTTCCTGCAGGAGCCGCTGCGCGAGGCCACCAAGGGCAAGTCGTGTTCGAGCGGATTCGGCGACTGCTCGAAGCTGATCACCACCGACTACCTGCAGCCGTTCATCATCCGGCTCAAGATCGCCATGTACTTCGGCATCCTCGTGGCCTCACCGGTAGTGCTGTGGGAGATCTGGCGCTTCGTGACGCCGGGGTTGAACACCAAGGAGCGCAAGTACGCGCTGCCGTTCCTGCTCAGCACGGTCGTGCTGTTCCTGCTGGGCGCGGTGGTGGCCTGGTTCACCCTGCCGAAGGCGCTCAGCTTCCTGATCGGCATCGGCGGCAACTCGCTCAACGTGCACTCGACCGCGAACTCGTACGTGACCCTCGTGGGCCTCATGTTCTTGGCCTTCGGGCTCTCGTTCGAGTTCCCGGTGATCCTGATCTTCCTGATGCTCGTGAACGTGCTGAAGACCGACTGGCTCAGGAAGTACCGCCGGCACGCAATCGTGGGGATCGTGATCTTCGCAGCGGTCATCACGCCGAGCCAGGATCCCTATTCTCTGTTCCTGATGGCGGTCCCGATGTACATCTTCTACGAGGCCTCGATCATCATCGGAAGGATTCTGAAGCGATGACCTGTGGAGGCCCGAGCGAGCGTGAACTTGTCGATGCATCACGACCGCAAGTAGCGAGCGTGGCCCGAGCGGCCCGGCCGCGCAGCGGCAAAGAGCGGAGGAGATCGCCTGATGGCAGCGCCGCGTAGCCGCCGCCTGCGCAACCAGACCGCGCCGGTCACCTACAGCCGGCGCGAGTGGTCGATCGCGATCTTCGGCTCGGCCGGGATCGTGCTCGTCACGCTCATACTCATCTGGGCGATGCGCCCCGGCGGCGCCAGTGCCACGGGTGGTAGCGGCGGCGTCTTCCACCGTCAGCCGCGGGTCGCGCTCTGGCTGCTCGCCACCGCGGCGTTGATCGCCATCGTGAGCTGGTTGATCCTGCGAGGCGACAGCAAGGTGCGCAATCCACTGCGCGCGCTCCTCCTCGGCATCACCGGTGTCGTCGTCGTGGCGGTCGCGGTGCTCGGCGTATGGCACGACTCGCTGGTGCACAACTACGCGGTGCCCACCGTGCCGACGGTTCCCGCCACCACAGTTCCCGCCACCACCGCGCCGGCGGCCACCACAACCACACCCGGTGCGTCGACGACAGTGGCGCCGACCCAAACCACGGTCGCGCCGACCCAAACCACAGTGGCGGCGCCAACCACCACGGGCGGATGACCCGTATCAGCCTCGACGAGTTCCAATCTCGGCTCGACTTCGAGCTGGACGACTTCCAACGCGATGCCATCGCCGCGATCGACGACGGCAGCTCCGTGCTCGTGGCCGCGCCCACCGGGTCGGGCAAGACGATCGTGGCCGAGTACGCCATCGCGGTGGCGCTCGAGGAGGGCGGCAAAGCCTTCTACACCACTCCGCTGAAGGCGCTGTCGAACCAGAAGTATCGCGACCTCGCGCACATCTTCGGCGAGGAACGCGTAGGCCTGCTCACCGGCGACAACGCCATCCAACCCGACGCGCCGATCGTGGTGATGACCACCGAAGTGCTGCGCAACATGATCTACGCAGCGAGTCCCGCGCTCGACGGGTTGCGTTACGTGGTGCTCGATGAGGTGCACTACCTCCAGAACCCGTACCGCGGCGCGGTGTGGGAAGAGGTGATCATCCACCTGCGGCCCGAGGTCGACCTCGTGTGCCTGTCGGCGACGGTGTCGAACGCCGAGGAGGTGGCGGAGTGGTTGCGCACCGTGCGCGGCGCCACCGAGGCGGTGATCGAGGAACGGCGCCCAGTGGAGCTGCGCCATCTGTACGCGGTGGGTGATCGCAGCGCCGAGCACCTGCACCTCATGCCCACGTTCGTGGGCGACGACGGGGGAGTGCCGCGACCGAACCCGGAGGCGGCCCGGCTCGACCGCAGGGTTCCGGCCATGCGCCGGGCGCGGGGGCGGCGCCGGCCTGCGCTGTACAGCCC
>DASXZO010000030.1:0-65502 GCA_036501845.1 Acidimicrobiia bacterium
AGTTGGCTTGTCGAGGTGCGGACGCCGGTTGACGGCGCCGCGACACAGCCGAACTTCGGCGACTTCACCGGTCACCGGCTCGAGCTGCCGGGTGGCGCCACGGTGGAGCTGCGCGAGCGTTTCCCAGGTTCGATCCGGCTCTGGGCGGCCACGCTCGATCTCGGTCGACCGGTCGTGGCGTACCTCGAGCAGTGGGGACGCCCGATCCGCTACCGCTACGTGCCGGCCACCTGGCCGATCGACGCGTACCGCAACGTGTACGCGAACGAGCCGGGGTCGGCCGAGATGCCGTCGGCCGGGCGTCCGGTGACGCGCGAGGTACTCGCGTCGCTCGAGGCTCGCGGCGTCGGCATTGCAACACTGCTCCTCCACACCGGAGTGGCGTCACTCGAAGCGAACGAGCTGCCCTATCCCGAACGCTTCCGCGTGTCGCGAGGCACGGCACGGCGCGTGAATGCCACGCACGCCGCCGGTCACCGCGTGATCGCAATCGGCACCACGGTGGTGCGCGCGCTCGAGAGCGCCACGGGCACCGATGGTGTGACGCATCCCGCATCGGGGTGGACCGGCGTGGTGATCACGCCCGAGCGCGGCGTGCACGCCATCGACGGTCTACTCACCGGCTGGCACGAACCCGCGGCCACGCACCTGCAGATGCTCGAAGCGGTCGCCGGGCGGCGTGCGCTGGAGATCGCGTATCCGGCCGCAGTCGCTGCGGGCTACCACTGGCACGAGTTCGGCGACAGCCACTTGCTGCTCCCCGGCCGGGACTCGTGACATGCTTACCGGCGTGAGCATCGACGTTCCTTCGCCGATCTCCGAGGCGCAGCGCGCCGTGCTGTACGCGCTGCGTCGGCGCGGTGAGGCGACCACCGAACAACTCGCGGCTGCGCTCGGCATGAGCGTGTCGGGCGCGCGCCAGCATCTCGCGGGGCTCGAAACCGAAGGCCTCGTCGCCTCGGGCGCGGCAACGCGCGAGCCGGCCCGCAGAGGTCGGCCGCAACGCGTGCACCGGCTCACCGCGCGCGCCGAGCCACTGTTCCCGAAGGCCTACGGCGAGCTGACGAACCAGCTCCTCGGCTACATGGCACCCGAGAACGTGGCCGCGGCGTTCGAGCACCGGCGCGACGAGCGCATCGCCGGCGCTGAAGCTCGACTCGCGAGCAAGAAGACCTTCGCCGCGCGAGTGAAGGAGCTTGCGGCGATCCTCGACGACGACGGTTACCTCGCGTCATTCGAACGCGTCGGCAACGACCACTTCCTCGTGGTGGAGCACAACTGCGCGGTGCTCGCCGTCGCGCAGCAGCATCCGCACGCGTGCTCGAGCGAGATCGAGTTCATCCGCGCCGCGCTTCCCGACGCTGTGGTCGAGCGCACCACCCACATCGTGGCGGGCGCGCACGCGTGCACCTACGAGATCACGAAGCGGGCGGGTTGAAGCCTTCGCGGCGCTGCTGACCGACCGAGCGCATGCGCTTCGGCATGGTGTACAGCATCCACGCGCGCATGCTCGCCATCACGGCCAGGAAGCCGCCGATCAGGATGTCGCCCTTCGCCGCGAGCACCAGGGCGAGCGCGGCGGTGATGGCCACCATCACCCACCGGGCCGTGCGGATCCGTTTGATCTTCTGCCGAACCTCGTCGGGCATTCGGTCGACCGACATCGATGCGCGCCTCCTCTACTGGCGCGACATGATCGCGCGCGCTTCGGCCGCAGCCGTATCAGAGGTCCGCTCCGACACGAGTTGCACGTCGAGCCGATCGAGGCGTCCCGCGAACGGGAACGGGCCGTCGTAGCGCGGGCTCACCTGCGAACCGTGGTCGCGGCCCACGCTCGAACCGAGGCTGGAGATGATCCGCATGATCACCGGGAGCTGGAGCGTGCCGCACTCGGCCCCGTCGACCAGCAGCGTCGCGGTGCCGCCGCGATCCACCCGGCGGAACCGCACGCCCACCACCGACGGCCCGACCGGCACGGCCCGATCCGACTCGACCACCGAATGTTCGCCGAAGAAGTTGTAGTCGAACACCAGACGGTCGTCCTGCACGAAGATCGACACGCCCGAGCTGGCGGTGCCTTGCGCGTAGAGCACGCCGTCCTGGCCCGCGCCACGCTCGATGACCGCGGCAAGGTCCCAGCTGCGACCGCCGATCGCCGGACCGGCCTGCGACGGCAGCGGTGACACCGGCGGGCGGTACGTGTAGTGGCGATCGGGTCGGTGCGGTGAGTGTTCCACGAAACGGATGCCGAACAACTCGACGCCGCGGTCGTCGAGCGGGAGCACGCCGTGCTCCTCGGCCTCCACCCACCAGCGCGCCACGAGCTCGTCCACCTTTTCGGGCATCTCGCCGGCGCGGTCACGGCACTCCGAGCGATCGTGCTCGAGGTCGTACAGCTCCCAAGTGTCGTCGTCGAACGCGACGCCGGGCTGGTGGCGTGTCACTGCCTTCCAACCGTCGACGTACATCGCGCGATGCCCCACCATCTCGTAGTACTGGCTCGGCTTGCGCGAGGGCTCGGTCACGCCGTCGGCGCCGGCCGCAAAGGTGTACGCCAGCGACGTGCCGGTCACCGGCATCTGCTCGTAACCGCGGTACACGTCGGGCGCGGTGACGCCCACGGCTTCGTAGATCGTGGGCGCGAGGTCGTTCACGTGATGGAACTGGTCGCGCAGCGCACCGGCGTCGGCCACATGGGCCGGCCAGTGCACGATGCACGGCACGTGCACACCGCCCTCGTGCGTGTTCTGCTTGTACCACTTGAACGGCGTGTTCCCGGCCTGGGCCCAGCCCCACGGATAGTTCGTGTGGCTGTTCGGGCCACCAATGTCGTCGAGCCGTGCCACGGCCTCGTCGGGCGTCTCCATGATGAAGTTGAAGAACTTCCATTCGTTGAGCACGCCGAAGGGTCCGCCCTCCTGGCTCGCGCCATTGTCGGAGAGCAACACGATCAGCGTGTCGTCGAGCTCACCGAGGTCGGCGAGCGAGTCGACGAGGCGTCCGATCTGCGCGTCGGTGTGTTCGAGGAACGCCGCGAACGCCTCTTGCAGGCGCGCCGCGAGCAGCTTGTGGTTCTCGGGCAGCGAGTCCCACGGTTCCACACCGGCGTTGCGCGGCGCGAGCAACGTGTCGGGTGGCAACAGACCCATCTCCTGCTGGCGCGCGAACCATTCGTCGCGCGCCGTGTCCCATCCCTGGTCGAACCGGTGGCGGTACCGCTCGAGATACTCAGGCGGTGCTTGGTGCGGCGCGTGGGTGGCGCCGAACGCGAAGTACATGAAGAACGGCCGGTCCGGGCGCACCGACTTCGTGTCGTGCACGAAATCGATCGCGTGGTCGACGAGATCCTCGCTGAGGTGGTAGCCGTCCTCCACCGAGCGAGGCTGGTCGACGCGGTGGTTGTCGTAGATGAGCTCGGGGTGGAACTGGTCGGTCTCGCCGTCGAGGAAGCCGTAGTAGCGGTCAAAACCTCGCTGCAGCGGCCACTGGTCGTAGGGACCGACCGCCGACGCGTTCTCCATCTGGCACAGGTGCCACTTGCCGAGACAGAAGGTGGTGTAGCCCTCGTCGCGCAGCACCTCGGCCATCGTGGCTGCGTGGTTCGAGATCTGCGCGCGCATGTTCGGAAAGCCGGTGTTGAAGTTCGACACCGACCGCATGCCCACCTCGTGGTGATTGCGCCCGGTGAGCAACGAGGCACGCGTGGGCGAGCACAACGGGGTCACGTGGAAGTTCGTGTAACGCAGGCCGCCCGCCGCGAGCCGGTCGATGTTCGGCGTGGCGATGGTGGACCCGTAGCAACCGAAGTGCGAGAAGCCGAGGTCGTCGATGAGGATCACCACCACGTTCGGCGCGCTCTCCCCGGGATGGGCACGGGTGGGCCACCATGGCTGCGACTCGGCGATCGTGCGCCCGATCACACCTTCGAACGGCTCGTACTGCTTCATGTTTGACACCCTACGTCTTTTGGCACTATAACTGACAATACTTTGGACGGGAGGTCCACCTTGGCCGGTCAATTGGCGGGTGAACGGCGCGTTGCGGTGATCAACGACGCGAGCTTCTATGTCGGACCCGATCTCGCTCGCAACCTCGCCGCCCGCGGCCACGATCTCGTGCTCGGCGACGCGCCGGATGGCCTGGTCGAAGAGCTGCGGGCGCAGGGTGCAGCGGTCGAGTCGGTTCCGGGTGCGCGCGATATCGGCGACCCCGAGTCGTCGGAGCGGCTCGTGGCCATCGCGCTCGACCGCTTCGGCCGTCTCGACGCGGCGGCAGCGGCATCGGGGCGCGTCGTGACCGGACGGTTCTTGAAGTCGAGCATCGACGACCTGCGCAAGGTGGTGCAGGGTTGCCTCGAAGGGCCGTACCACTTCCTGCGCGCGGTGGTGCCAGTGATGGTTGCCCGAGGCGACGGGCAGGTGTTGCTCATCACGAGCGCGTCAGCCGCACGACCCACGCTCGGGGCGCCGTTGTACTCGGCCGCGCGTGCCGGCGCCACCATGCTCGCTCGCAACGTGGCCGCCGAGGTTGCCCACACCGGCGTACAGGTGAATGCTGTCGGGACGAACTTCATGGACTTCCCCGAGTTCCTGCGCGCGAACCGCGTCACCGACGATGAATCGCGCGCCAAGGTGGAGGCGCAGGTACCCATGCGCCGCCTCGGCACTATGGAAGAGTTCGCGGCATTCTGTATGCCGTACCTCGACGGCACGAGCCGCTTCACCACCGGCCAGTTCGTCGCCTACGCAGGAGGCTGGGTGTGATGCCCGCAACGAGCCAGGACACTTCGCTGTCGCTCTTGCACGATTCGCTGCAACGGCGCATGCACACGATGCACTCGCTCTACTACCAAGCCGTCGGCTCGATGGGCCTCGAGCACGTGAACCACTTCGAGCGCGAGGGCGTGCTGCCGATCGCCTTTTCACTCTTCCATTACACCAACATGCAAGACGCCACGTTCATGCTCATCACCGGCATCCCGCCGATCTGGAACGAACAGTGGCAGTCGCGCGTGCGGATGACGATCAACGACCACGGCAAGCACCGCACGGTCGACGAGATGATCCACCAGCGCATCGGCGACTACGACGCGTTCAAGGCGTACCAGCGCACCGTGTTCGATCGCACCGAAACGTACCTCGCCGAGATGGATCCGGCCGACCACGTGCGAGTGTTGATCACGCGTCCGTTCCCGCCGCAGGTGGCGAGCACGTACAGCGCGATGTGCGCGGGGCCGGAGGGCATCACCGTGCTCGACGGCTTCGAGTGCTGGCTGTACCAGCACGGGTTGCGTCACATGGGTGAGATCGAGCTTGCACGCGGCCTCGTGGGTCTCGGCGGGATGACGTCGTGACAACGCTCGACGAGATTCCTGTTGCCAACACACCACCTGGCGGCTGGCACGATGTGATGCCGGCGCCGATCCTCGATGGTTGCGACGATCCGCTCGTCGCAGGCGCGCCCGAACTGCGCGGCACCTGGCACGTGATCGCCGCCGAGCACGACGGCACTGCGCTCCCCGCCGACCACCCGATCCACGACCACGTCGAACGCATCGAGCAGGCCGGCGACCGCGTCGTCATCACGTCGTCGGGCGTCATCCACGACATGCGGGCCGACGGCGCCCTCGAGCACGGCGTGCACGACGTGATGCAGACCGACTTCACCACGCCCATCGTGGTTGCGGCGTCGTTCGAGGACGGCGTGCTCGTGCTGCGCCCCGACGGCATCCCAGGCGTGGAGGTGCGCCGCCGGCGTGACGGCGACGAGATGGTGTGGCAGTACCACACGCTGTTCACGGCGCGATTGGTGCGTATCGACTCCGAAGCTTGAAGTCCCCGGTCGAGGTGCCGACCTAGCCCGGTGAAGGGCTCCGGCGCGGCGAGAATCGCGTGCCCGTCGGCACACCCGAACCGGAGGCGAAATGGCGAAGGCGAGAAGTTGGAGCTGGCTCCACCTCGACCCTGAGGTCGAGCACCATCCGGTGGTCGTGCGGCAGCGCGAGAAACGCACCGAGAGCGTGCAGCTGCGCGTCGCCGACAAGATCACGGCGTTCGCGGGTTCGATGCTCTTCGTCTACATCCACGCGGTGCTGTTCGCAGTGTGGATGCTCGGGCTCGAAAAGAGCCCGTGGCCGACGCTCACGCTCATCGTGTCGCTCGAAGCGATCTTCCTCTCGACCTTCGTGATGATCGGCCAGAATCGCCAGGCCACGTTCCAGCAGGCCAAGGCCGACCACGACTACGCGGCCGAAGAGAAGCTGCTCCAGGAGAACACCGATCTCACCCGGCGCATCCACGAACTCACCCAGCAACTCCACGCGCAGATCTGCGGCGCCAGAAAACCGACCGACCCGTGAGCGACCAAGCCCCGGCGATCACAGTTGTGCGGATCCTCGGCACTGTGGGCGCGATGAACGCCGAGGGGGCGTTCGTCGGTCTCCCGAGCGCGAGCCAACGGCGGTTGCTTGCCGTGCTCGCTCTGCATGCGCCCCGCCGGTTGCGGTCGGACTGGCTCGCCGACGTGCTCGGCGTATCGCCAGGGGCGCTACGCACCACGGTCTCACGGATGCGGGCCACGATCGGTGCCGCTGTCGAGCGATCGAGCAGCGGATACGTGCTGACGGTCGACGTCGACGCCGAACGATTCTGTCGCGCCGCGTCGGAGGCCGTAGCCGCTGACGATCGTGTCCTCGCGCTCGGCGCGGCGCTCGATGAATGGTCAGGGCCGGCGCTCGAAGAGTTCGCCGGCGAAGAGTGGGCGCGGGGGGAGATCGCGCGCCTCACCGAGATTCACGCCGGGACGGTCGATGATCTCGCTGCGTCGCTCATCGCGGTGCATCGGCCTGCTGACGCGGTCGCTCTGCTCGCAGGGCAGATGGACCGTCACCCATTTCGCGACAGCGCGCACGGCCTGATGATTCGCGCGCTTGCCGCAGCCGGTCGGCAGGCCGACGCATTGCGCGCGTTCCAGCGCTACCGCTCTGTTCTCATCGACGAGGTCGGAATCGATCCGTCGCCTGAGGTCGTTCGCATCGAGCGGCGCGTTGCGACAGGTTGGGATGGTGTCGAGTCGCGCGAGGTCGCGCGCGGGACAGACGATGCGGTTGTAGAACTCCCGCTCCCAGGCGAACTCAAGACGAGTGCGGCGTTCGTGGGCCGCGCCGGCGAGATGCGGGAGCTCACGCGCCGGCTCTCGCGCGCGACGACTGGCGGAGTCGGTTCGGTCGTCGTTGCCGGTGAGGCCGGGATCGGAAAGACCGCGCTCCTCGGTGCATTCGCACGCGATCTGATCGCGTCGCGACGAGCGACGGTCGCGTATGGGCGGTGCGATCAGGCCGGCCCGACGCTGCAGGCTCTTCGCGGTGTCATTTATGGCTGCGTCGAACATGCGCCCTCAGCGTTGCTTGCCGCGCACGTCGCGCAGCACGGCGGTGAGCTCTTGCGGTTCTGTCCGGCGCTCGCGCAGCGCGTCGACACAACGCCCGCTCCGACGGAATCCGACGAGGCGACCGAACGATTTCTCGCGTTTGACGCGGCGGCCGACCTGATCGGCCGCGTGGCGTCGGCGCGGCCCTTCGTCGTGATGATCGACGACGTGCAGTTCGCGGCACCGACCACCTTGTTGTTGCTGCGCCACTTCGCGCGCGCGCTCGTCGATAAGCCAGTGCTGTTCGTACTGGCGTTGCGGATGCAAAGCGATCTCGGTTCCGACGCCCTGCACGAGACGCTCGCAGACCTGGCGCGCAGCGACTCGGGCCGCCTCGACCTCGGCGGACTGCACGCCGCCGACCTCGCAGACCTCATCAGAACCATGGAGGACGCGACCGCTCCGGACACCTCCGACTCGGTCGCCCGCAGCTTGGCCCACCAGACCGCAGGCAACCCGTTGTACGCATCGCAGCTCATCCGCCACTGGAACGAGTCGGGCTTCGAGACCGCCTCGACTCCCGCGAGCCTCCGCGACCTCGTGCGAAGCCGAGTCCGTGCCGTCAGCAGCGACGCCACCGAGGTGTTGACATCGGCATCGGTGCTTGGAGCGGAGTTCGACGAAGACGTGCTCATCGCGATGCTCCCACTGCCCGAGTCGACGGTGGTCGCAACATTGAACGCTGCGACGCGTGCCGGTCTGTTGAGTGAAGGTGTCTCGACGCGCCGATCGCTGCGCTTCGTCCACGCGCTCGTTGCGACCGCGCTCTGCGACGGCGTGGAGTCATCGGGTCGTACGCGGCTCCATGAAGCCGCCGCGCTGGCGTTGCAACAGGTTCTTACCGAGCCGCCGCCGGACGCGGTGGTGCAACTTGCTCGTCACTTTTCGCTCGCGGGACGCCCCGAGGACGCACAGCGCTGGTCGGTTCAGGCGGGAGATGACGCCCTTGGCCAGTTGGCCCCCGCCGAGGCGGCGACGCATTACCGCGTCGCGCTCGATCTCGCTCTGGCGCGCGACCGGCCGCCGGCCGAACGCGCCGACCTGCTCGTTCGGCTCGGCGATGCGCTGCACCGCGCCGGTGATCCGGCTGCACTCGAGACCATCGCCGAAGGGTCGCGCCTCGCGCAGGCCTCGGCCGCTCGCGAGCCGCTGATTCGCGCCGTCTTCGCCGCCGACCGCGGGTTCATGCGCATCGACAGCGGCGCGCCGGAATATCTCGCGATGATCGAGCACGCGCTGGCCGTAGCCGACCCGACCGACGTTGCCACATACGCACGGCTGCGAGCGCTCCTCGCGCGCGGCCTCGTCTACACGCCGGACGCCGCGCGGCGGCTTGCGGCCGCGCACGAAGCACTCGATCTGGCAGAACAGCTTGGCGACCCAACTGTGTTCGCGCAGGTCGCGCCAGCCGCCCTTTACGCGCTGTGGGGTCTGGGGCGCCGCGAACTTCGCCAACGAGTGGCCGCCGACGCAATCCGGTCCGCAAGCGCGGCTGGCAATCCGCGACTCGAGTTCGCCGCGCACCAGGCTGCCTACAACGTGGCCGTCGAGTCGGGCGATCCCACAATCGCGGCGCGCAGCCTGGCTGCGATGCGCACCATCGCCGGTGCCATTCCCGAACCGGGCCTGCGGTGGACGTTGGGGATCTACGACACCTTCGACACGATGATGGCCGGTCGTCTCGATGACGCCGAGGCACTTGCCACCGCGAACCTCGAACTTGGTATGCCGATTGCGCCAGACGCCTTCACGATCTTTGCTGGTCAGCTCTTCGTGATCGGCACGTTCGGCGGCCGCCACGAAGAGCTCCTTCCGCTTGTGAAACAGGTCGTCGACGACAATCCCGGCCCGGCTCCGTTCAAGCTTGCTTACGGCATCGCGTGCGCCGCGACCGGACGTGAAGCGATTGCGAGTGAGATCCTTGCCGAAGGTGTGGCGAATCGATTTGGTGAGATCGCGTTCGACCATGTGTGGCTCACGACGATCCTCGGTTACGCGGTGCTCGCGATCGAACTCGCCGATGCCGGTGCTGCGGCCTTGCTCATGCCGATCATCGAACCGTACGCGGGCGTCGTCGCGTTCAACGGCGCCACCAGTCAAGGCCCGGTCGCGGCCTACGCCGGCAAGTTGGCGTCGTTGCTGGACCGACACGATGCGGCCGAGGAGTATCTCGTGCAGGCGCTCGACACCGCGAGCGCGTTCGGTTGGACGTACCACCGTGCGACCACGCTGTTCGCGCTCGCCGCGGCTCGCTACCGCCGTGACGGCGCGCTCGACGTGCAATGCCACGCGTGGCTCGCCGAGGCCGCGGGACTGTGCCGTGCCGGTGGCTTTCGGAGTTGGCTGACGCAGGTGGAGGCGCTGGCGAGCGTCAGCCCTCGATGAGCACCTGCACCGTGTCGACGCGTACACCGTCTCGCTGCATGGCGCCGACCGCGCCCGTTGACTCCATGGCCTCCTGGAAGAGCTCCATGCTCGGCGTTTCCACGACGAGACCGACCCGGTTCGGCCGTTCGGGATCGACGAACGTTCGTGTCGTGATCCCGAACGGCCCGAACATCTCCTGCCGCGACGCAGACGAGAGCCAGGAGGAGACGTCCTCGACGTCGTGGAGCACGAGAACGGTCCTCATCTCCTAGACCACAGTGAAGTTCTTCGAGCTCACGACGCTGGTGCGCGGTGTCGAGAGCGTGATGGGACCCGTCGTCGCGCCGCGGGGCACAACCGCGATGAGCGCGGCATTGGAGAGCACGGCGAACTGTGCCGGCTTGCCGTTGAAGGCGACCTTCGTCACTGACGTCAGGTTGAAGCCGGTGATCTTGACGATTGCTCCGCGCTTGCCGGATGTCTTGTCGAAGGTGGTGATCTTCGGGTCGAGATTGAGGGCCGTCGGCGTCACGACCGAACCCTGTGGCGTGTTCAAGGTGATCGGACCGGACTGCGCGCCTTGCGGAACCTTGATGTACAAGTGGTTGTCGTTCCGCACGCCGATCGTCGCGTCGACGCCGCCGATCGTCACCGCCGACACCGTGGACAGGTGGATGCCGGAGATCGACACCGTCTGGCCGGGCAGCGCGTTCGCCGGGGAGAACCGGGTCACATGGGCTGGTGTCGAGTACATGAAGAACGTCGAGCCAGTCGCCGGCAACCGCAGATTTGCCTGGACGCTGCCGTCTGGCAGCAGTGACATCGACTGGATGCACGGCACCTTGTTCTTCGTCACCGCGCATGTCTTCAGGGGGTATGACGCTGGCGTCGACACAGCAGCGGTGTGGCGCGCCGCCCCGCCGCTCGGCAACGGGCGCGGAATGCCGTCGATGTAGCACACCGAGATCATCTGCAACGCCGCGTAGTTGTTGTCGGCGATGAAGCCATTGATCGCCTGCATGTGGGTGAGCGAGGCGTTGAGCGCGGAGAGCGGGCTCGACTGCTGCTGGATCGCGACCCATCCGGCTTCCTCGGTGCCCTGCTGGCCGCTCGGGCAGAGCGACGTGGGCGGGAGCTGGATCGGATCGATCCCGCCCACGAAGTTGCAGACGTTGCACGTCGACGTTCCGGTCGACCCGGTCACCGCGGTTCCGTACTGCGCCACGGTCACACCGCAGGCGGTGCCAGTACACGAGGCGGAGTTCGACACCGAGCCCACGTACAAGTAGAGGTCGGCGGAGCTTGCCGCCGACGTGCCCAGCGAGTTGGTCACGGTCACGTCGACCGGTCCGTCATCGCTCGCGGGAGCGATCGCGGTGATCGAGTTGTCGCCATTCACCGTGAAGCTCGCGGCCGGCGTCGTGCCGAAGAGCACGCTGCTCGCGCCGGTGAAACCAGATCCGATGACGCTCACCGTGTCGCCTCCGAGTGCGGCGGCGATCTGCGGGGTCACCTGCGTGACGACGGGCGCACCCAGCCGCGCGAGCGAGCCGAGCGCGGTTGCGCGTGCTCGCGCACCGCCGTTGCGCATGGCGGTCTGACCGGTGAACACGACCGCGGTCGAAGTGCCGCCCGAGCTCGTCTCGGTGACCGATGCCGTGTAGCTCCCACTGGTGTAGGTGTGCGTGGTCGTCGGCGTGGTGGTCGTCGCCGTGGTGCCGTCACCAAAGTCCCACGCGTAGCTCGCGATTGTTCCGAAGGTGACAGTAGAAGCCGACGCGTCGAACGTGGTCGGCGTGCCGATCGGCTGCGCTTTGACGCTCAGGCGCGCCACTGGCGCCTGATCCGGCGTGATCGCGATCGCCCACGGGTCCGTTCCAACCGGAATCGGGGTCCCAAGGGTGAGCGTCGACGCGTCGAACGGCGTCACCGTGTTCGCGGCGCTGTCGGTGAGATAACCCTCGCTGCCATCCGGTGTGATCGCCGGGGCGAACAGCCCACCACTCGATATCGCGACGCTCTGGAACGTCGACGCATCGCGTCGATGCAGGCCGTGAAGGTCCGTGATGTACTCCACGGCACCGTCCGGGCTCAACGCAACGTCCCGCGACAGCTGGTAGAGGTCGCCCAGGCCACCCGGGCCACCGACGTCCTGCGACACTGCATTCGGCGCCAGGGTGCCGACCTCGTTCACGCTGTTGAACGTGAACTGCGGCAGGTACAGGCTTGCACCGTCCGGGGTGATCGTCTCACTCAACGCGTGACCACCGCCGTCGTTGAACCCGTCGACGACGGTGTCGGTGACCGTGTCGATGACCTCGACGCCGCCGTCCTCGTCGGACGCGACGTATGCCTTCGATCCGTCGGGGCTGATCGCGATGGCGGTCGGACCGGCGAAGTTGAACGGCACGGGCGCCTTGGCCGTGCGCGTTACGAGATCGACCGGCGTGACGGTGGCCGCCCCGAAGAACGACGAACCGTGCCCCGCGACATATGCCTTGCGGCCGTCCGGGGTGATCGCGAGTGCGACAGGATCGTTCGCGGTCAGCTGGATCTTGGTGCCCGGGGTGTTCGTGGCGGTATTGATCGGGGTGAGCGTTCCGTCGTTCTCGCCGAGCACCCACGCAGTCGCACCGTCAGGCGTGATCGCGATGGCGGCGGGACCGTTGCCGACCGGGATCGGCGTGCCGGCCGTGTTCGTGGCCAGATTGATCGGCGTAACCGTGTTGTCGCCCATGTTGGCGACGTAGGCCGTCAAAGGGCGCCCGCTCGTCGCGGCGGACGCCGAGGGCGTGTGGAGGACCGCGCCCGCGGGCAGCGCGGCCAGTGCCAGTACCGGCGCCAGCAGCATCCGGGACCTGCGAGCGATTGACCTTGCGACTTTGTGGCCCATGGCGACACGCCTTCCTTGCAAATGGCGAACTCAAGGCCCCCCAAGGGCCTCCTCTCCGCACGATCGCAAATGGCGCGCGTCACTTGTGCATCACCTATCGAGCAACTCGGCGCGTGTGCCGTAGGGGTGGGTCTAGAGAGTGGCGGCGAGGTTTGACAGCGGCAGCACGCGCACCGCGTCGGCGAACATGTCGGGGTCGAGCCCGTTCTTCACGAACGCGAACGACACGCCGGTGTCGGGGTCGGCCCACGCAACCTGGCAGCACGCCCCCGAGTGACCGAACGTGCCCGGCGAGTTGTCGGCGCCGAACATGCCGTAGCGGAACTGGTGCAGTCCGTCGTCGCCCGCGAGCACCAGACCGAGCGTGCGATTCGAGGGCACCGACATGAGCGGATCGTCGAAGCGGCAGCGCACGTTGGTCTTGGCGTCGTCGAGCACGGCCGCGTCCCAGAGCCCGCCGGGGTTGTGCAGGAGCGCCTGGTAGAAGCGCGCCATCGTGGCCGCGGTGAGCGTTCCGCCACCGCCCGGCACGCCCGCGGCGCGCACGGCCGGTTCGTTGAATCGCATCAGCTCGACCAACTCGCCCGCCGCCGGGTTGCCACACGGCACTTCGTCCACCACATCGCCCTGATCGCCCGGCGCGATACCGAGCAGCCGCGGCAGCCCGAGCGGCGCGCACACGCGCTGTTCCAGCGCGTCACGAAAGTCGTCGCCGGTCACCCGCTCGACGATGTCGACGAGCACCCAGTGGGCCGACCCCGCGTGATACTCGAACCGGGTGCCGGGCTCCCATTCGAGCGTCCAGGTCGTGAACTGCTTCCGGCGGCGCGTCGGATCAGCGCCCTCGACCGCGTTCATCGATGCATTCGGGAAGCCCGCGGTGTGCAGCATCACCTGCTCGACGGTGACGGCGTCGAGCCCGTTGGCGGCGAACTCGTCGACGTAGTCGGCAACCGGGCGCTGCACCTCCACGACGCCGTCGGCGATCAGCCGCCACACGAGCGAGGCGACGATCGGCTTCGTCGCCGAGAAGCAGCAGAAACGGTTGTCGTTCGTAGCGGCGCCGAACGTCTCGAACGCGATCACATCTCCGTCACGTGCCACCGCGAGCTGGCACGACGGCGTGAACCCGCCGTCGACAAGCGCCTTCGCGGACCCGAGCAGCTCATCCAGGCTCATGACCGCTGAGTCTGCCACCTCACTTGCGGGTAGACCGTGGTCGGATGCGCCACGTCGATACCGCTCCTCTGTCCGGCGACGAGCTGGCCCGCATCGATGCCTACTGGCGCGCCGCGAACTATCTCACCGTCGGCCAGATCTACCTGCTCGACAACGCTCTGTTGGAGCGGCCACTCGTGCCGGCCGACATCAAACCGCGGCTGCTCGGCCACTGGGGGACGAGCCCGGGTCTGAGCATGATCTACACGCACCTGAATCGCGTGATCGCGCGCGACGACCTCGACATGATGTACGTGATCGGTCCCGGCCACGGCGGCCCAGCGATCGTGGCCAACGCGTGGCTCGAAGGCACCTACACGCAGACGTACCCGTCGATCACCCGCGACGCGCCGGGCATGCATCACCTGTTCCGCCAGTTCTCGTTCCCGGGTGGCATCCCGAGTCACGTCGCACCCGAGACGCCCGGTTCGATCCATGAGGGCGGCGAGCTCGGCTACTCGCTCACTCACGCGTGCGGCGCGGCGTTCGACAATCCCGACCTGGTGGTCGCATGCGTCGTGGGCGACGGTGAGGCCGAGACCGGACCGCTCGCGACGAGCTGGCACGTCAACAAGTTCCTCGACCCGGCGGGCGACGGCGCGGTGCTGCCGATCCTGCATCTGAACGGCTACAAGATCGCCAACCCCACGGTGCTGGCGCGCATCCCCGAGAGCGACCTCGACGCGATGTTGCGCGGCTGCGGATGGGAGCCGTATCTCGTGTCGGGTGACGACCCCGCACGCGTCCATCAACAGCTCGCGGCCACGTTCGACCATGTGCTCGGTGAGATCCGCGCTATCCAACACCGTGTGCGGCAGTCGCCGCGGTCATCGGAATCGAGCGGGCATGTGCCGCCGCGCTGGCCGATGATCGTGCTGCGCACGCCGAAAGGATGGACGGGTCCGAAGGAAGTCGACGGGTTGCCCGTGGAGGGAACGTGGCGCGCGCACCAGGTGCCGCTCGCCGAAGTGCGCGAGAAGCCCGAGCACCTCGTGCAACTCGAAGCGTGGATGCGCTCGTACCGACCGCAGGAACTCTTCGGAGCCGACGGTGCGCCGCGGCCAGAAGTGATCGACTGGTTGCCGCGCGGCGACCGCCGCCCGAGCGCGAACCCGCACGCCAACGGCGGCCTGCTCACGATCGAACTCGATCTCCCGCCGGTGAGCGACCACGCGGTCGCGCTCAACGGGCCCGGCGAGTCGGCAGCCGCGGCCACGCAGGTGCTCGGCACCTATCTGCGCGAGGTGTTCCGCCGCAACGCCCACCAGCGCAACTTCCGCCTGTTCGGACCGGACGAGACCGCGTCGAACCGTCTCGATGCGGTGTACGCGGCCACCGCCAAGGCGTGGCAGGCCGAGATACTGCCCACCGATGTGTCGCTCGCCACCGACGGGCGGGTGATGGAGATCCTCTCCGAGCACACGTGCGAAGGCTGGCTCGAGGGCTACTTGCTCACCGGCCGCCACGGCATGTTCTCGTGCTACGAGGCCTTCACCCACATCATCGACTCGATGTTCAACCAGCACGCCAAGTGGTTGCAGGTGGCGCAGAAGCTCACGTGGCGGCGGCCGATCCCGTCGCTCAACTACCTGCTCACGTCGCACGTGTGGCGCCAGGACCACAACGGCTTCACACACCAAGATCCCGGCTTCATCGACGTGGTCACGAACAAGCGCGCCGAGGTGGTGCGCGTGTACCTGCCGCCCGACGCCAACACGCTGCTCCACACCATCGACCGATGCCTGCGCACTCGCAATCTCGTGAACGTCGTCGTCGCGGGCAAGAACCCCGAACCAGTGTGGCTGTCGATCGGCGAGGCCGACCTGCACTGCGCGCGCGGTATCGGCATCTGGGAGTGGGCCAGTTGCGACGAGGGTGCCGCGCCCGACGTGGTGATGGCCTGCGCAGGCGACGTGCCCACGCTCGAGACGATCGCGGCCGTCTCGATCCTGCGCGAGCATCTGCCGGAACTGCGCGTGCGCGTCGTGAACGTGGTCGACCTCATGCGCCTGCAACCCGACACTGAGCATCCCGACGGTCTGTCCGATGCCGAGTACGACACGATCTTCACCGCCGACCGGCCCGTGATCTTCGCCTTTCACGGCTACCCGTGGTTGATCCACCGGCTCACCTACCGCCGCCACGGTCACGACGAATTGCACGTGCGCGGCTACATCGAAGAGGGCACGGTCACCACACCGTTCGACATGGTCGTGCGCAACAACATGGACCGCTTCCATCTCGTGATGGACGTCATCGATCGTGTACCGGGGCTGGCGGTGAAGGCCGCGCACGTGCGCCAGCACATGGTCGACGCCCGCACCCGGCACCACGAGTACGTGCGCGAGTTCGGCGGAGACATGCCCGAAGTGCGCGACTGGATGTGGACAGCGCGTTGACGCGTCACATCCTCGTCGTCAACGCCGGGTCGAGCAGTTTGAAGTTGTCGCTGCTCGACGGCAACGACGTGGTCGTCGCCTCGCGCGACCTGGACACGCCCCGCGACGCGGCCGAGGCCCTGGGCGCCTTCGTGTCCGACGCGCCGGCCGACATCGCGGCCGTCGGGCATCGGGTGGTGCACGGCGGCACCGACTTCACGAGCGCAGTGGTGATCGATCCCGCGGTCGAACGCGCCCTCAGCGAGCTCACCCAACTCGCGCCGCTGCACCAGCCCGCCGCGCTCGCGGCGATCCACGACGCGCGCCGCGCGATTCCCGGTGTGCCGCACGTGGCGTGCTTCGACACCGCGTTTCATGCCTCGCTGCCACCGGCCGCGGCTACCTACGCGTTGCCGGCGGAGTGGCGCGCGCAGTGGCCGTTGCGGCGCTTCGGATTCCACGGCCTCTCCCACGCCTACGCGTCGCGGCGCGCCTGCGATCTCGCCGGCGCGCCGGTAGAGCAGGCACGGGTGGTGAGCTGCCACCTCGGTGGCGGTGCGTCGTTGTGCGCGGTCGAGGGCGGGCGTTCGGTCGACACCACCATGGGCTTTACACCGCTCCAAGGACTGGTGATGGCGACGCGCGCGGGCAGCATCGATCCGGGGATCGTCACGTGGCTACAGCAGCGCGGTGGCGTGACCGTCGACGAGGTGCAAGAAGCGTTGGAGCGCAAGAGCGGGCTCGTCGGGCTCTGTGGCACCAGTGACATGCGCGAAGTGATCTCGCGGCGGTCGGCCGGCGACGCCGATGCCACGCTCGCGTTCGACGTGTACTGCCACTCGTTGCGGCGCGCGCTCGGCGCGATGACGGCCGTGCTCGGCGGCGCCGACATCGTGGTGTTCACCGGCGGCGTGGGCGAGCATGCCGCCGAGGTGCGGGCGACCTGCGGCCTCGCGCTCGACCCGTCGACCAACGCGTCGGCGAGCACCGACACCGAGATCAGCGCGCCCGGTGCGGCCTCGCGCACGTTCGTGGTGACCGCACGGGAAGACCTCGAGATCGCCAGCCAGGTGCGCGCCCTGCTCGACGCGTAGCTGCGCTACGGAACGACAGGCGGGTAGTAGTTCTCGGCACCGAGCTTCTTGATGTCTTCGTACCACGAGCTGTCGTATGCGTCGGTGTGGCCCTGGCGCACTGGGTCCTCGAAGTTCCACGCCTGGCGCTTGTACGTCCAGTTGTCGGGGAAGCGCCGGTGGGCCTCGCGCCAGTGCGGGATGGCCGACGCGTGGTCGCCTTGGGTGTGCAGCCACTCCCCCATCTCGAACTCGGCCGCCGCGGTCGCTTCGTCCACGCCACGCGGCGCGGATCGGCGCACGACCTCGTCGGCTGACAACGCGTAACGACTCTGCGCGCCGCGCTCCACCCAATCAGCGATCATCGGCGCGTACTCATCGGGATCGCTCTTGATCTTGCGCGCCTCGCGCAAGATGTCGGCGACGTCGGGCGGCAACGTGTCGAGATCGACCGAGCGGAACGACTCGGTGAACTCGTTGCGACCGGGATGCGCGGGCTCTGACGGGCGCACGATCATCCCCTGCTCGTCGATCCACACACCGTTCGGCACGTTCACGAATCCGAACAGCTCGTCGGTGACGTGCGACGAGTCGATCACCGAAGGGTGTTGCGGGTGCGCGGCCTCGATGAACGGCCGTGCCTCGGCGGGGTCGACATCGAGCGCGACGGTGACCACCTCGAGCCCACTCGCGTGGTGACGCTCACGCAGTGCCTGCCACACGGGCAAGTCGAAGCGGCAGCCTCACCACGACGCCCACGCCACGAGCAGCACCTTCTGGCCGAGCAGGCTCGACAGCTTGAAGGGGTTGCCGTCCGCGTCGGGCAGCTCGAGTTCGGGCGCCTCGGCCGTGGTGAGCACGCGCCCGCCGCCCGCGGTCTCGGGCCCGAGCGCCCACACGCCGTGAGGGTCGTCGGATACGAGCGGCATCCCGAGGCGCTCGGCAAGCACAGGCACGTCGAGCCGGCCGTCGGCGCGCCGAGCCGAGTCGGGCAACGGCACGCACACGTCGCCCTTGCACGCACCTTCGGGCTTGATCTCCCAGCCGCTACGCCGCTTGAACGCGCCGGCGTCGACGGCGAGCTCGTCGAGGATCATGCCGAGAGGATACGCACGCGCGGCCGGCCAGGTTCACGACGAGGATCACGAGTCGGCGCACGGCGTCGGGGCTGCGAGACTGCCCCGATGACTGCGCCGATCTCCGGCCACTGCGATCCCGCCTTCACCGCGGTGCGCGACGCCTTCGCCGACAACTTCGCCAAGCGCGGCGACGTGGGCGCCTCGGTGTGCGTGATCGTCGACGGTTCCGTGGTGGTCGAGCTCGCAGGCGGCTGGGCCGACGAAGCGCGCACGCGGCCGTGGCAACCCGACACGCTCGTGAACTTCTATTCGGTCGGCAAGGCGATGGTGGGGTTGCTCGCGCTGCGCGCTGTCGACGCCGGTCTCGTGGGGCTCGACGATCCGATCGCCACGATCTGGCCAGAGTTCGCGGCCCACGGCAAGGACGCCGCCACGGTGCGCCACGCACTCTGTCACCGCGCGGCTGTGCCTGCGATTGCTCCACGCCGGCTCACGAACGACGATCTCTCGCATTGGGACCGCATGACCGCCGCGCTCGCCGACACCGAACCATGGTGGGAACCGGGAACTCGGCACGCGTACCACACGAACACGTACGGCCATCTCGTGGGCGAGATCGCGCGCCGTACCACCGGCGTGATGCCGGGCGACGCGCTACGCGAGCTCGCGGGACCGCTCGGTGCCGACCTTTGGTGGGGCGTGCCCGCGTCGGAACAGCATCGCTGTGCCGACATCGTGTGGGCGCCGCGCGGTGGCTCTCGCGACCCGAACGAGATCGACCTCGACGCACTCACCGGCGACACGCGCATGGTGTTGTGGAGCTACTTCAATCCACCGAGCTACGCGTCGACCGGCATCGTGAACACGGCGATGTGGCGCGGCGCGCAGGTTCCGGCAACCAACGGGCACGGCACCGCCGCGGGTGTGGCACGTATCTACGACGCGTTGCTCGAGCCGGGCCGGCTGCTCTCGCCGACGCTCCTCGCCGAGGCGACCCGGCCGCAATCGGAGGGCTACTGCCCCGTGCTCGACGACGACGTCACGTTCGGGCTCGGCTTCAAGCCCACCGTGGCGCGCCGGCCGTTCGGCCCGAACCCACACAGCTTCGGCCACTTCGGCAGCGGCGGCGCGCTCGGCTTCGCCGACCCGGATGCGCACGTGGCGTTCGGCTACGTGATGAACCACGTGATCCCGCGCTGGCAGAGCACCAGGAATCGTGCACTGATGGACGCGGTATACAACTGTGTTTGACCGCAGAGCTACGGAGGACGTCCGCACATGACCGCTACCAACGACTGGAACCAGGGCATCATCGACGAGTTCCGCGCCAACGGCGGCAAGGTCGGTGGCCAGTTCGAGGGCGCGCCGCTGTTGCTGCTGCACAGCACCGGCGCCAAGAGCGGCGTCGAGCGCATCGCGCCCGTGATGTACCAGGCGGTCGACAACGGCGAGTACGCGGTGTTCGCGTCGAAGGCCGGCGCGCCGACGAACCCCGACTGGTATCACAACCTGCGCGCCAACCCGTCGGCGTCGATCGAAGTCGGCAGCGAGACCATCCCGGTCACGGCGCGGGTCGCCGGCAGCGACGAGCGCGACAAGATCTGGGAGACCCAGAAGCAGCGCTACCCGGGCTTCGCCGACTACGAGGCCAAGACGACGCGCACGATCCCGGTCGTCCTGCTCGAACCGGTGCATCCGTGACTATTGCTTCGCTTCACTCGCGGTTAGGTGCTCCGGTCGCCGCCTCGTGTTACTTCGTGACGAGCGCTTCGATCTTCTCGAGCGTGGCGTCCATCGACTTGCGCGTGTGGTCGCGACTGCGACCGAGGCGCAGCACCGAGCGCACGGGCTGCTTCTCCTGCGAGATGTCCCAGCTCTCGTGCACGACGGTGCCCGCTTCGGTGGGCTCGAGCTCGTAGCGCCAGATCCGTCCACCGAAGAGACGCCCACCCAGTGCCGACGGCGGGCGCGTCTGCCAGGCGATGCGCTTGGGCTCGTCGAACTCGATGACCTCGTTGATCGTCGAGTACTTCGCGCCGAGCTTCATCGACATCCCGAACTTCGACCCCATCGCCAACTTCTCGGAGCCGGACTTGGCGTCGCGCACGCTGCCCGATCCATCGATCTCGCAGTGTCGCGAAGGATCGGCGAGCAAGGCGAAGATCGCGGCCGGATCGGCCTTGATCGTGCGCTCGACCGCGACAACATCAGAACTGTCAGCCATGGCCCGGACTGTACTCAGGAGGTATCCACTCGCGCGCAGGCGGCGAGCGAAACCGCGCAGCGGAGCTGTCGGTACCGCGACGAAAGCGCAGCAATAGAGACGCGCCCACTATTCCGGGCCGAAGGCGAGCGTGCCGAAGAGGTCGCGGTCTTCTGAGCCTCCTGGGATGCCGGGCGATTCCTGGGTCCAGAGTTGCGCGCTCGGCGCGCTGTGCGCCAAGCCCAACGCATCGCCGGGGAACACGTAGAAGACGCCGGCGTGGTAAATCGCGTTGATCGATTCGAAGGGCACGCCCACGGCGAGCTCGTCGACGCCGTCGCCGTTGTAGTCGCCCACGGACATGTTCACACCGAAGGCGTCGCCGCGCTCGTTGTGCCCGGGCACGCCGGCCGTGTCCTGGCTCAGCGTGGTGCTGTTCGCGCCGTCACGCACGACCACCTGGCCGCCGCCGGAATTGTCGAAGTAGGGCTCGCCGATCGCCATCGACGACTGCGCGCCGCTCGAGAACGAGCCGAACACGAGCGAGATGCCGTGCTGGCTGCCGCTCGTGCCGTGGCTGTGAATGTGCAAGGTGCTGTGGGCGAGGTCGATCTGCTCGATCCAACCCGCCGACAAGTGCCCGGGTGCGTACACCCAGCCCGTGTCGGTGCCGCCGAACGACTGCACTGCCACGTTCGAACCGAGGCGGCGGTTGGTGGCCGACGCAAGGTCGCCGTTCGGCAGGTAGACGTCCTGCATCGCGGTGAGCGTGGAGTCGCCGCCGGTGCTGTTGAGGTCGGCCGCGCCGAGGAGCACGTCGACCACACCGGTGTCGATCGTGGAACCGGCGTCCTCGAGCGGAGTGCCGACGATGAGGTCGGAGAAGTGATCGGCATTCAGATCACCGGCCGCGAGCGACGCGCCGAAGGTGTCGCCGAGCTCCGGGTATCCGGATGCGCCGTGATGCTGGGTGATCGCGAGACCGGTTGGCACGAGACCACTGCCGGAGCCGGTGAGGATCGTGACGCCGCCTGCGTCGAACGCCTTGGCGACGGTCACGCCCGGAGCACCCACCGCGAGGTCGTCGACGCCGTCGCCGTTGAAGTCACCGACCGCGAGCGCTCCACCGAAGTAGGCAAGCGTGGTCTTGAAGGCGGGAACGTCGGCGCTCGTCGCGGTGAAGAGTTGCGCCGTGGGTGCGCCGAGCGCGTTCACGCCCGACGCGCTGCCGTAGAGGATCGTCACCGTGCCGGCGCGCGCCGTCGTACCGATCGACTCCTGCGAACCGATGGCGATGTCGTCGAAACCGTCGCCGTTGAAGTCACCGGTGGCCACAGTGCGGCCCCAGAAGTTGCGCTTCGCCGAGCTGCCGGGCACGCCGCCGGAATCCTGCGTGAACGTCGTCGAGCCGGTGCCGGTAAGGCCGGATGCCGAGCCGTAGGCCACGGTGATCGCGCCGCTTCGGGTGATCGAGCCCTGGCTCTCGCCGGGTGCGGGCACCACGAGGTCGTCGAAGCCGTCGCCGTTGAAGTCGCTGCGGTGCCGGCTCGGGCTGATGTTCGGGTGCACGACGGCACGCGGTCGCGCAGTCGCGTTGTGCGTTCGCGCGGTCGCCGCGTGCGCGGCCGGTCCGGTGAGTCCGGCGAGCGCGATTGCAAACGTCGACGCGCCGACGATCGTGCCGAACGAACGACTCCTCATGATGACCTGCTCCCTGTTGAATCGAGCCTCAACGCGGACGGTAGTCGTGCCTGCGGAACCGGGCCAAGCGGCGACGCGAAGGTTTGCGGTCGCGAGGCCGTGCTCGTGACACCCGGCACACTGACTCCGTGGTGTGTGCTCCGAACCCGGTGTGCGCGGCTGTCTGCTCCGGTGGCCGTATTCTCCAGCGGAATGCGAGCGCCCTTCGTCGCGATCGCGGTCGCAACGCTGGTAACCCCGCTCGGTGCGGGCATCGCGTCGGCGACACGCGCGCCCAACGCGCCCGCGCAGCATGCCCGCGCGCACACGGTCGCGGTGCGGTCGGCCACACTCGCCGTCGCCGCGCGCCATCACCCCGATTTCAACGGCGACGGCTACGCCGATCTCATCGCCGAGGTGCCGAACGACAACGTCGGCTCAGCCCAGGGCGCGGGTGCGATCTGGGCGATCTATGGCGGCGCGCACGGCGCCAACACGAGCAACCGCCACACGCTGATCACCGAATCGAGCGTGGCTCACGGCGCGACGTCGAACGACGCGGACAACTTCGGATGGGTCACCGCGTGGGGCGACTTCAATCACGACGGTTACGACGATCTCGCGATCGGCGCGCCGGGCACCACCGTCGACGGCCAGTCGTCGGCCGGCGAGGTGGTGGTGCTCTACGGCTCGGCGCACGGGCTCGGCTCGACCAACGCGCAGGTGTTCACCGAAGCGACAACGGGTCTGGGCGCCACACCTCAGTTGAACGACTACTTCGGTCTGGGATTGGCTGCGGGCGACTTCAACCACGACGGCGACACCGACCTCGCTATCGACGCCGGTGGTGTGGGCGTGCACGGCGTCACACGGTCGGGCCGCGTTTACGAGTTGTTCGGCACGCGTGGCGGTCTGTCGCACGCGTCGCCACTGTTGCCGCAGCACTTCGACGAGTCGACGCCGGGAATCCACGGCGGACTCGTGCAGAACGACGATTGGGGTCGCACACTCGCCGCCGGCGACTTCAACGGCGACGGTTACGCAGACCTCGCGGTGGGCGCGCCGAAGAAGGCGGTCGGCAGCGAGGGCGGCGCGGGTGTCGTCGACGTGCTCTACGGCGGGCATGGCGGGCTCTCGGCAAAGGGCGCGCAGACCTGGACCGAGAACACCGCGGGCGTTCCCGCCAATAGCGAGCCCGCAGACGCATGGGGCTGGTCGCTCGCGGCGTTCGACATCAACGGCGACCATCGCAGCGATCTCGTGGTGGGGGCACCCACGAAGACGGTGACCGCATTGTCGAGCGCCGGCACCTTGACGATGCTGTACGGCTCGGCGCACGGGTTGAACGCGAGTGTTTCCCCGCAACAGGTCTACGTGCTGTCGAACATCACGAACAGCCAGTCGCCGGCCGCCGATGACGAACTCGGTGTGAGCCTCGCGGCGTTCGACTTCGACGGTGACCACCGTCCGGATCTCGCGATCGGCGTATCCGGGCGCCACATCCTCGGCCGCGCCAACGCGGGCGAGGTCGTGGTGCTGCACAACGTCGGCGGTCGCTTGTCGCGCACCGGCGGATTCGTGATCGACCGCACGTTCTCGAACGACGTCCCTGGCGCGAACCAGAACTTCGGGCTCGTGCTCACGCCTGGCGACTTCTCGGGGAACGGCGCCGCCGACCTCGGTGTGTCACTCCCGGGCCTCACGGTCGATACCGAGACCGGCGCGGGCGCAATGCAGGTGTTCTACGGATCGGCGCACGGCTTCTCACGCGCCACCCAGCAGCTGTGGGACGCGCCCGCGCTCGGCGGCACCGCGGTGCAGGACGCGGCGTTCGGCGGACTCAACAACCCCGCCGGCGCCTGACGACCACTCGCGCGATCAGGGGGCGAGGCGCGCCCATGTCCATTGCGGCATCGGCGGCGCGCCCGCGACGCGTGGGCTCATCCGCCAGATGATGCGATCGTGCAGCCGGTTCGGCCGTCCGTGCCAGAACTCGATCGATTCGGCAGTGAGCTTCCAACCACCCCAGAAGTCGGGACGCGGCAACGACGTGCCGGTGTAGCGATCGTCGAGCTCGGCGACCGCGGGCTCGAGCACTCTGCGACGGTCGACCTCGTTGCTCTGCGCTGACGCCCACGCGCTGAGCTGGCTCCCGCGCGGCCGGCCGTTCCAGTACGCGTCGGCGCGAGCGCCGTCGACCAGCGCGACTCGGCCACGCACGCGCACACTTCGTTGCATTGCGAGCCACCCGAATACGAGCGACGCACGCGGCTCGTGCGCGAGCTGGCGGCTCTTCGCCGATTGCAGATTCGTATAGAACACGAAACCGTCGGCGTCGACCTCGCGCACGAGCACGAAACGCGCGTCCGGCGCGCCTGTCTCGTCGACTGTCGACACGACGGCGGCCGTCGGCTCGGCCATCTCCGCCGCCACGGCATCCGCAAGCCAGCGGTGCCACAGCTCGAACGGATCGTCGTCGGTCGGACGCATGTCGGCCGGGATATCGGCACGCCCGTCTGTAGTTGCGCGTTCGGTCACCGAACCGAGGCTACGGCCGGCCAATCCACGGGGAGTCCTAGGTTGGCTGCATGCGATTCGGAATCAAGACGGCGCCGCAGCACACCACTTGGTCGGCAATGCTCGACGTGTGGCGCGCCGCCGACGACATCGAGCTGTTCGAGTCGGCATGGAACTTCGATCACTTCTACCCGATCTTCTCGGACTCCGACGGTCCGTGCATGGAAGCGTGGACGATGCTCGCGGCGATGGCGCAGGCAACGCGGCGCATACGAATCGGCTGCCAGGTCACGGGCATGGTGTACCGCCATCCCGCAGTGCTTGCGAACATGGCCGCGACGGTCGACATCATCAGCGACGGCCGGCTCGACATCGGGCTCGGCGCGGGATGGAACCAGCAGGAGTGCGACGCGTATGGCATCGCACTGCCAGCGTTGCAGGAGCGCTTCGATCGTTTCGACGAAGGTGTCGAAGCGATCATCCTCCTGCTCTCGCAGGAACACAGCGACCTCGACGGCAAGTACGTGCAACTGCGTCACGCGCGCTGCGAGCCGAAGCCGGTGCAGCGTCCGCACCCGCCGATCGTGATCGGTGGCAACGGACCGCGCCGCACGTTGCGCACGGTCGCCCGCTTCGCGCAGCAGTGGAACTCGACCGCCGGCATCGACCACTGGCCCACGAGCAAAGCGATACTCGAGAAGCGGTGCGCCGAGATCGGGCGCGATCCGGCAACCATCGAATGTTCGGTGAACCTGCGCTACGACGCGGCGCGCGGACCTGAGTCGGTCGCTGAGCAAGCCGAGGCTTTTCTCGCGGCCGGCGCCGACATCGGCATCGTGTATCTCCCTACACCGCACACGGCCGACGTGCTCGAACCGATCGCGCACGCGCTCGCGCCGTATGCCGGCTGAACCGTCTGTCGAGGAGTTTGCGGGCGCGGCCCACACGTGGCTCGCCGCCAATCGCGGCGCGGCGCCGCGCGACTACGGCCCGATCCTGCCGCCCGAGCTCGCCGATGAAGGGCGAGCCTGGCAACGACAGATCTACGACGCGGGCTTTGCCGGCATCCATTGGCCCGAGGTGTACGGCGGTCGCGGCCTCACACCCGCACACACGCGCGCGTGGACGATGGCATGCGCCGACGCGCACGTGCCGTCGTGCATCAACATGGTGGGTTGCGTGCTCACCGCGGGCGCGCTGCTCACCTACGGCACACATGAGCAACAGGCCGAGCACCTGCGTCCGATCATCACCGGCGACAACGTGTGGTGCCAACTGTTCTCGGAGCCGGGTGCCGGTTCCGACCTCGCGTCGCTGAGCACTCGCGCCGAACGTGACGGTGAGCAGTGGCGCGTGAACGGTCAGAAGGTGTGGTGCTCGAACGGCCGCGTCGCCGACCGCGGCATCATGCTCGCCCGCACGGGATTCGACGCGGACAGGGCGGCGCACAAGGGCATCTCGTTTTTCCTCGTCGACATGCACGCGCCCGGCGTGGAGGTCCGACCGCTGCGCCAGATGAACGGCCAGGCCGAGTTCGACGAGGTGTTCCTCACCGACGTGTCGTTGCCGCTCGACGCGCTGCTCGGACCCGAACACGGCGGTTGGACTGTCGCGATGTCGGCGCTCACGAACGAGCGCGGCCACATCGGCGCGTCGGGCCAGGCGTCGCAACGCCGGCTCGACGGGCTGCTCGCGCTGGGTGGCACGCTCGACCCCGAAGCGCGCAGCGAGCTCACCGATCTGTGGCTGCGCGGCGCGGCGTTGCAAGCCATGGGTCGCCGCCAAGGTCCGGTCGCGTCGGTATTGGCGTCGATCGCCAAGCTCGGCACCACGGAGCTGATGTTCGACACGGCGGTGTTCCGCGCCGACCAGGCCGGCGCCGATGGCATGCTCGACGGACCCGCCGTCGAAGGGCTCCTCACCGCGCCCGCCGGCAAGATCGCCGGCGGCACGAGCCAGATCCAGCGCAACATCATCGGCGAACGCATCCTCGGTCTCCCCAAGGAACCCCGCCCCGGCACCTGACCCGGCCGCACACAGGGCCTCCATCGAGTGTCGCAGGCCTGCGGCAGACTGATCGTGCGGAGGTTGTACGGCCATGCGAGTGCTCGACGGCGAGCCGATCTTCAGTGCGAGCGATCTGGTCGGCTTCGCCGCGTGCGCGCACCTCACCCAACTCGAGCTCGCGGCCGCGCGGGGCGAGATCAGGCGGCCGAATCGCGACGATCCGCTGCTCGACATCATGGTGCGCCGCGGCGAGGCCCATGAAGCCGCACTCTTGGAACACGAAGCCGAGTCCGGCCGCGACGTGGTCACGGTCAGCGCCGACACCACGGATCGCGCCGGACTCGTTGCCGCGGCGCGCGACACCGAAGCGGCGATGCGCGCCGGCGCGCCCGTCATCTACCAGGCCGCGTTCCTGCACGACGGCTGGGTGGGGCACGCCGACTTCGTGGAGCGGGTCGACGATGTTGCGAGCGACTTCGGTTCGTGGTCGTACGAGGTGGCCGACGCCAAACTCACGCGCACGGTGCGCGCTTCCGCGCTGCTGCAGCTTTGCGAGTACTCCGCGCACGTGGCGCGGCTACAGGGCCGCGCGCCCGATCGCATCCACGTGATCACCGGCGACGAGGTTCGCCACTCGTTCCGCCTCGCCGACTACGCGGCCTACCACCGCACGCTCAAGGCCGAATTTCTTGCGACGGCCGGCGTGGCCGCGAGCGCCGCCGCCACCACCTATCCCGAGCCGGTGGAGCACTGCAGCATCTGCAGGTGGTGGGGCGTATGCCGCGACCGGCGCCGCGCCGACGACCACCTCTCGTTGGTCGCCGGGGTGCGCGGCGAACAGCGCCGACGAATGCATACGGTCGGCATCGACACGCGCGCCGAGCTCGCGCACGAGGTCACGATGCCCGCAGGGCTGTCGATGTCGCCCGCAGCCTTCGCCACCCTGCACGCGCAAGCGGCGTTGCAGGTGCGGGGCGATGGCTGCGAGCCGCCGCTCGTCGAGTTGATCGAACCGGCAGCGCCCGAGCCCGGTGTGCCGCCGCAAGGTCTGGCGATCCTGCCCGCGGCCTCGACCGGCGACCTGTTCCTCGACCTCGAAGGTGATCCCTACGCGGCCGACGGCGGGCTCGAGTACTTGTTCGGGCTCGTCGACATCACCCACGGAGCGCCCGAATATCACGCGTTCTGGGGCCACACGAAGGGCGAAGAACGCGTTGCGTTCGAGGCTGCCGTCGATCTGATCGTCGAGTATCGGCGCCGCTGGCCCGACATGCACGTGTACCACTACGCGCCCCATGAGCCGAGCGCGTTCAAGCGGCTCATGGGTGAGCACGGGACGCGCGAAGAAGAGATCGACGATCTGTTGCGTGGCAACGTGTTCGTCGACCTCTACCGCGCGGTGCGCCAGGGCGTGCGGCTCTCGGTCGAGTCGTACTCGTTGAAGACGGTCGAAACGCTCTACTTCGAACGGCCCGACGGCGCAGTGATGACCGCGGGTTCGAGCATCGTCACTTACGAGCGGTACCTCGAGACGGGCGATGGCGCGCTGCTCGACGAGATCGCGGCCTACAACCGCGACGATTGCGAGTCGCTGATCGGGTTGCGCGAGTGGCTCGAGGCGCGCCGCAGCGAGGCGATCGCGAGGTTCGGCCCGATCGAGCGGCCGGCGCAGCCCGAGGTCGCTCCCGAGGTCGTCGACGACAGCGAGCGTGCCGAACTGGCGCGCCGCTTGCTCGACGGCGTACCCGAGGAACCGACCGAGCGCGGCCGCGAGGAGCAGGCGCGCTACCTGCTCGCGCACCTGCTCGAGTGGCACCGCCGCGAAGTGAAGCCGGCGTGGTGGCGCTACTTCGAACGCGTCAACGTGTACGAACCCGACGACTTCGTGCGCGACAGCGAGTGCATCGGCGGCCTGGCATACGAAGGCGTCGTCGGCACGGTGAAGCGCTCTCTTGTGCACCGATTCCGCTTCGAGGCCCAGGATCACAAGTTCCGCACCGGCCACGAGCCGCTCGACCCCGGCACGCAGAAGTCGGCGGGCACGATCATGGAGATCGGCGACGACTACGTCGACCTCAAACGCGGCCGGCGCAGCACCAAGGCGCTACCGCACGCCTTGATGCCCGGCCAGCCGTACTTCACCACCGAGCAGCGTGAAGCCATCGCCGATGTGGCCCGCTGGGTACTCGCGCACGGCATCGACGCGCCGGGCGACTACCGAGCGGTGCGCGACCTACTGCTCGCCCGGCCACCGCGACCGTTCGACGGGGTCGCTCCACGTGTGGCCCCCGGCGACGACATCGTCGACGCGGCCACGCGGCTCACGCTCGCCCTCGATGGCGGCTGCCTTCCCGTGCAGGGTCCGCCGGGCGCGGGCAAGACGTTCACCGGTGCCCGGATGATCGTTGCCGCGCTCGAAAAGGGGCGCAAGGTCGGCATTGCCGCCACCACACACAATGCGATCACGAACCTGCTGGCCGAGGTCGCCAAGGCGGCCGCCGAGCGCCGCTTCGTATTGCACGGCATGCAAGGCATCGACGGCGAACGCAGCCGGCCGATCACAGGCATCGAATGTGTGAAGACCGACGCGATGGAGGCTGCACTCCTCGGCGGCGCCGTCAAGCTCGCCGCAGGAACGTCATGGTTCTGGGCTCGCGCAGGAATGCGCGACGCGGTCGACCTCTTGTTCGTCGACGAGGCCGGGCAGATGTCGTTGGCCGACGCAGTGGCCGTAGGCACCGCCGCGCGCAACCTCGTGCTGCTCGGCGATCCGCAGCAGCTTGCACAGCCGTCCACCGGTTCACACCCCAACGGCGCGGGCGCGTCGGCGCTCGACCACGTGCTCGGCGATCACTCGACGATCCCCGACTCCCGCGGCCTGTTCCTGCCCACCACGTTCCGGATGCACCCGAACGTGTGCCGCTTCATCTCCGAAGTCGCGTACGACGACCGTTTGTACGCAGCACCCGGTCGCGAGCGCCAGCTCGTCGACGGCGCGGCCGGCGTGTGGTTCGTACCCGTGCAGCACGACGGCGACAGCACGCGCTCGAGCGATGAGGCCGAAGCGGTTGCCGGGCTCTTCGACGACCTCCTCGGCAAACCTTGGATCGACTGGCACGGCGTCGAGCACTCGCTCACCGTCGACGACTTGATCGTGGTCGCCCCCTACAACGCGCACGTGGCCGAGCTCCATCGAGCGTTGCCGGCGGGCGTGGAGGTCGGCACCGTCGACAAGTTCCAGGGTCGAGAGGGCGTGGTGGCGGTGTACTCCATGGCGTCGTCGTCGGCCGACGAGGCACCGCGCGGCATGGGCTTTCTCTACGACCTCCATCGGCTCAACGTCGCGGTGTCACGGGCGCGGGCGCGGGCCTACGTGGTGGCGAGCCCGCGCCTGCTCCACGTGCTCTGCCACAACCCCGAACAACTGCGCCTCGCCAACGCCCTGTGCCGCTACGTGGAGTACGCAGCCCACTCGCCCACCTGACATCCTTCGAAAATTCCGATAGTTATCGAAGGTTAGTGGGTTATCCTTCGGAAATGCGTGGGCGGGTCGAAGGATAGGGATGCCGGGCGGCGAGCTGCCGATCGTCTGGAATGGGCGTCGGGCCACGGCCTGGGTCCCGGATCCGTTGCTTCCGTTCGGCTACGACCCTCCAGGCAGCACCGTGCGTGCGCTCGAGCGGGCTGCGGGGGCCGTGCGGCACGCCGGGCGCGGGCTCCCGGCGAGCTGGGAGCCGCTCGCCCGCCTGTTGCTTCGAGCCGAGGGCGTGGCGTCGTCGAACATTGAGGGGCTCCGTGCGCCAGCCGTCGACGTGATCGCAGCCGAGCTCGGCGCAACCCAGGACGACGCGGCCGGGGACGCGATGTGGGTTACCGACAACCTGCGAGCGGTCACCGACGCGCTGGATGACGCGAGTCTCGAACGCCCGTTGAGCGTCGAGCGGATCCACGAGTGGCACGGCCGGCTCATGGCGCACAGTGGAATCGCCGCGCAACACGTCGGGGTTTTCCGGGCCGCGCAAGGCTGGATCGGGGGCCGGAGCCCGCTCGACGCGGCGTTCGTACCGCCGCCTCCCGATCGCGTTCCACACCTCATCGACGACCTCATCGCGTTCGTCAACCGCGACGACATCGACGCAATCACCCAGGCAGCAATCGCGCACGGGCAGTTCGAGACGATCCACCCCTATGCCGACGGCAACGGGCGCATCGGACGAGTACTCGTGCTGTGGGTGCTCGCTCGCCGACTCGACGTCACCGTTCCACCGCCGGTGAGCGTTCAGATCGCACGCGATCCCGGTGGCTATGTCGCCGGTTTGTACTGGTTCCGCACTGGCGAATTCACGCGCTGGTTGAGTTGGTTCGCGTCCGTCGTGGAGTCAGCCGCGGCATCCGTCGACGAGCGGGCTACGGAGCTCGACACATTGATGCGCGAATGGCGCCACCGACTTGCCAATGTGCGCTCCGATTCGGCCGCGCACCGGATTCTCGACCTCCTACCGGCGCAACCGGTGCTCTCCACAGGTTTGGCCGCACAGATGGCCGGGGTCTCCGATACGGCAGCGCGCGCCGCGCTCACCGCGCTCGCGAGTCGTCGCATCGTCGACCACTACGCACCGCGAACGCGCAGTGTGGGGCGACCCGGAGGCTGGTGGTACGCGCCCGCGCTCGTTGACCTCGTCGCGCGCTAGCGATCGCGCCGCCGCGGCGCGCGTTCACCACACGTGTGTGTGATCTGCTCATTGGTCGGGGGCGGGCGCAGGCCACCGTCCGCACAACGAATGTGTCTAAATCGGACAGGCTGGGAACAAGACGCTGGCATGAAATTGTGGCGGCACGAATCAGTGCATCGGACGTGCGCGGACTGCGGCGAGACGTGGGACGTGGGACGCCGTCTCGCGCGCTCGCGTCCTACGAGCGGCGGGCAGGCCCGGATCGGGCCCACCAGCGTGTGGGCCGCACCGCAGCGTGGCGCGGCCGAGCGCACCGTCGATATCGCGGTGCACACCGCGCTCGACCAGCGCGACGCCGATGGCGAACGGTTGGAAGAGATCGCCCGCGTCGATCAATGCCCGCGATGCGGCTCAACCGACTTCGCCGAGACCGCCTGACCGGCTGCGCCGGTCGGTTGTCGACGCTCAAGCCCCCTGGGTGCCGCCGGCGACGTCGTACGACCAGAGCTCGGACGACACCGAGACCGGGCCGCCATGGGGCGCCGGGCGGTCGGCGCCGGCGTGGCCGTGGGCGAATGCCGGTGACGACACCCAGCCCTGGAACGAGTCCTCGTCGCGCCACCGGGTGACCACCAGCCACTGCGTGCGGCCGTCGGTGGGTCGCAGCAGCTCGAAGCCCTCGAAGCCCTCCTGACCGTCGACGGCCCCGGCCCGGGCGGCGAAGCGGCGGGCGAGCTCGTCACCAGAGTCGGCGGGAACCGTAATGGCATTGATCTTGATGACGGTCAACGGTGACTTCCCATCGGTTGGCTGGAACGACGGCAGCGATTCTACGAAACGACCTCGACGTGACCGATGCGGTCACTCAGCCGCGCACGCACACCCTCGACCTTTGTCCCGTGAGTGTCTCCCAGAGGTACTCACGGGACAAAAGTCGGCTCGGGGCGGCCGATGCGACCCCCGCCTCGTTCGGCCGGCACGCCAACGGCGCGGTTCCACCACGGGCCGTGGCAACTCTGCGCCTACCTGATCTTCACCTCGGCGCCGTTCCTGCCGATGATCTGAGCACTTCAGAAGAGCCGGGCCACCATCGCTCCGGGGGCTGGACGAGGTCTCTCGGGGCGACCGTCTACACTGAAGGCACAGCGCTCGTCATCCGGCCGGATCCCATCCTCGTGAGGCACGGGTCCCGCCATGACGGGCGCCAGGGCAGCGGACGACCGGCCGGCACGGCGAGTCGTCGCCACAGCGGAACCGGGCCGAACCAGCCCGAGCTTCTACGAGGACTGAGAGTCCCCCGAACGTGGTTCCCAGAGAGGGCCAGTTGGAAATGTGCTGCGGATGAGTGCGGTCACCGACACAGCGCTCGCGCCATGGCAATTCGAGATGTACGTGGCGGCCGACATCGACCGCGCCGCCACGTCCGAGCAGCTCGCGGTGCTCGAGGCCAACGCGCACGAATGGCGCGCGTCGCTCGCTCGCATACTGCGCGACAGCGAGGACGCGCTCCAGCACGCCCGTTCGATCACCGGCGAGGAGCGCCAGCAGGTGCTCGCCGACCTCGAGGCCGAGCACCGTCGCATCCGCGCAGCGTGGGGCCGCCTCGTGCCCAGCGAGCGCAGCGAAGACGAACGTCGCGAAAGTGACGACGAGGCCGACGACGACGACGAGGTACTCGCCGGCGCCACCCAACTGCAGGCGTCATGGGAACCGGGGCGCGTAGTCGTGTGGGCCGCGGGGCCCGGCGCGCCGGTCGCCGACGCGTCGCACGTGCGCGACATGCTCGGCGCATCGGGCGCGCCCGAATCGGGTTGGAGCGCACACACGCCGGTGCAGCTTCCCGACGGTCGCACGGCGGAGTCGCATTCGATCCCGGTGCGCGAGGTGCTCGGTTGGCTGGTCGCCGCGGGCGCCGACCAACTCGGCGACGACGACACCGGCCCTCAGGCGAATGGGGCCGCCAGCGACGCCATCGAAATCGCGCCGAGCCTGCGCTGGCTCGGGCGCGTCGCCCTGTGGGCCGTCGAGCTGACCGCTCGCGGTTCGATGGTGCCGCAACTGCGCCGGCGCACACGCCGCGGCACGTCACGCTCGTCGAGCGGCTCCTACTCCGTGCGCTGGACTCCTGCGCTCGTCGATCCGGTGCGCTTGTTACAGACGGCCGAGTCGATGCCCGGCGCGGTGCTCGCCCTCGACCGCAAGGTCGACCGCCGAGCGCTCACGCGCTCCGCGCTCACCGGCATGGTCGACGCGATCTGTCGCACCGCGGCCGCCACCGTCACGGTGCAGGCACCGCCACCGCATGTGCGCAGCGCCACCGAAGTGGCCGAGGCATTCCTCGGCCGGCTCGACGGCAGCGCCTTCGACGCGCCCACCGCCACCACGGACAAGGTCGTCGCCGCGATCGAACGCTGGGCGCGCGCCGTCACCACGCAGTACGGCCACCACGGCCACATCATCGTGCAACTCGATCCGCCCGATGCCGGCGACGCTTGGCGCCTGCGCGTGTTCACGCCTGGCGACCTCGGTCAGCTCGTGCCCATCGGCCAGGCGATCGTCACGCCCGGCCCCGAGCGCGAGTACTACGAAGAGGAGCTCGCCCGGCTCGAGCGCATGGTTCCCGCGCTCGTGCGGTCGAGCGCGAACCACCGCGGCGACGTGGTGGTGAGCTCCGACGAGGCATGGCAGCTCATGTCGACGATCGGCGCGCAACTCGCAACCGCGGGCTTCGACGTGCGCGTGCCCGCGCTCTCCGCGAAGCGCGCCACCGCTTCGCTGCGCGTGTACGCCGACGCCGACCAGGAGACAGTGGTGGGCGCGAACCAGCTCGCCAACGTCGCGTGGTCGGCCGTGTTCGACGACGTCGAGCTCACGGCCGAAGACGTGGCGCGCATGGCGAAAGAAGCGCGCCCGCTGATCCACTCGGGTGGCCGATGGGTGGCGATCGACCGCGCCGACCTGCAAGCCGTCGCCGCGGCTCTCGACGAGCGCGCCAACACAAAGCAGATGACCGGCGCCGAGATGCTGCGCCTCGCGCTCGGTCTCGATGTGGCGCCCAATGGCTTCGACGTATCGCTTGCAGGTGGCGGTTGGGCCGCCGATTTGCTGCACGCCGCGGAGCGTGTGGCAAGCCAACCGGCACGCGCGACGGACGGCTTCGTCGGCGAGCTGCGCAGCTACCAGCAAGAGGCGCTGGCGTGGCTGGGCTTCCTCGACGACGCCGGACTCGGCGGCTGCCTCGCCCTCGACATGGGTCTCGGCAAGACGCCCACGATGCTCGCTCACCTCCTCGCCGGCGTCGACGACGGCCCCGCCCTCGTGATCGCACCGCCCGCGGTGATCGGCAACTGGATGGCCGAGGCGCGCCGGTTCACGCCCGCGTTGCAAGCGGTGGTGCATCACGGCATCAATCGCGCCGAGGCCAAGGAGTTCGCCAAGCAGGTGGCGAACGCCGACGTGATCGTCACCACCTACGGCACGGCGTTGCGCGACATCGACGAGCTCGCCGCCATCCGCTGGTCGCGGCTCGTGCTCGACGAGGCGCAGGCCATCAAGAACCCCGCCAACGACACTGCACAGCAGCTGCGCACGCTCGAGGCTCGCTCCAAGGTCGCGCTCACCGGCACGCCGATCGAGAACGGCATCGGCGACCTCTGGGCCATCCTCGACTTCGCCAACCCCGGTCTCGTCGGCACGCGCTCGCAATTCATGGCGGGTCTGTCGGGCGAAGGCCGAGTGACGCGCGCGCAGGGCGAGGACGCGATGCGCGCGCTCAACGGCATCCTCGTGTTCCGCCGCACGAAGGCCGAACCTGAGATCGCCGCCGAGCTCCCCGACCAGATCGACGAGCTCGACCACTGCGCGATGACACGCGAGCAGATCGCGCTCTACCAGGCACTCCTCGACACCATCGTCACCGGTGCCAAAGAGGAGGGCGAGGAGCCGCGCAAGGGTCAGATCCTCGCGGCCATCACCGCCCTCAAACAGATCTGCAACCACCCGTGGGCGTACAACCAGGACGACCAGCCACTCGAAGGCCGGTCGGGCAAGCTCGCGCGGCTCGAGGAGATCGTCGACCAGGTGTTCGCGGCCGACGAGAAGGTGCTGGTGTTCACGCACTTCGCCACGTGGGGCCGGCGGCTCGCGCAGCACCTCACCCAGCGCATGGGCACACCCATCGAGTGCTACGACGGCAGCCTGGCGCGCGGCGCCCGCGACGCGATGATCGAACGCTTCCAGGCGAGTGACGGCCCCGGCGCGCTGGTGCTCTCGCTCAAGGCCGGCGGCACCGGCTTGAACCTCACTGCCGCGAGCCATGTGGTGCTCTACGACCGCTGGTGGAACCCCGCGGTGGAGGACCAAGCGCGCGACCGCGCGTGGCGCATCGGCCAGACCCGCACCGTGATCTGCCACCGGCTGGTGTGCACCGGCACCGTCGACGAGCGGGTCGAAGAGGTGGTGGCCGGCAAGCGCCAGATCGCCGACCTCGTATTGCCGAAGTCGAGCTCGCTCGCCGACCTCGACTCCGCACAGCTCCAAGCCGTGCTCGGCCTGCGCCCCGACGCGCTCCTCACCGCCGACGACGAACACGCCACCGAAACGGTCCCGGCATGAGCGTCCCAGCGCACGAGGAGCGACGGAGGAGCGACTTCGTGCGTGCGAGCGGAGCGAGCCTCCGCCGCCCCTCGGGGCGCGAGCCGCAGGCGAGCGGGGGTGGAGGCGCATGAGCGCGCGCCGTAGGAAGCAGGGGGCGACCAAGTCGGCGGCGAAGCGGCGCACCGCGGGCGTGGAGTTCTGGGGCCGCCAGCCCAACGACGATGACCTCGACGTGGACGACATCGTGCCCGCGCCCGACCCGAGTGCGATGGTGCGTTCGCTCGGATCGGCGCCACTGCCGAGCCGCGAACACGTGGCCGGCCACTACTTCACCAGCGTCTACGAGAAGTCGGCGGGCCTCGCCACCGCGCTCGCGGCAGCAGCCGACTTGTTGCCCACCGACGACGGTAACGACTGAGCCTGCTCACGTGCCGCGCCTGACGCGGCGACCGAAGCGCTCGCCGCGGCCGGGGCAGTCGGCGCAATGGACGTGGTGCGGGTGGCGAGGAAACATCCGCTGAGCACGAGCACGAAGCCGCCCAACGTCGCGAGCGTGATGTGCTCGTTGAGCGCGATGGCACCGAGCACCACCGCCACCGCGGGGTTGGCGAAGGTGATCAGCGTGGCGCGGGTGGGTCCGACCTCGCCGATCAAGGCGAAGAAGGTGACGAAGGCGATGCCGGTGCACAGCACAGCAAGCCCGACGATCGCCCAGATGGCGGTGGCGGCGGGCACATGCGCCGGCCGGTCGACCCACGCGAACGGCGCGGTCTCCACTGCCACCGACGCCACTGCGAGTGCCACCACGCCGAGGCTCGGCACATCGCCGAGCCGGCGCGCCACGATGAACGGCGCCGAGGCGTAACCGACGCACACGAGCATCACCGCGGCGACGCTGCCCCACGGGATCCCGTGCGCGCCGTCGAGGTCGCGACCCACGAGCAGCGCCACGCCACCGAGACCCACCGCAATCCCGCACAGCCGCACCGGGCGCAGCGCGTGGCGGTCGCCGAGCGCGAACGCGACGACGGCGCCGGCGATCGGCACGCACGCCACGAGCAGGCCGGTGAGTCCGGACGGCAGGCGCTGCTCGGCGTTCGTGACGAGCAACCAAGGTCCGGTCATCTCGATCGCCGCGAACGCGAGCACCCACGGCCAGAAGCGGAGCGCGGGACGTAACTGCCGGGCGCGTGCCGCGATCGCGAGCAGCACCACCGCGGCCAACGACGTGCGACCGAACACCACGACCGGCGGCGCGACATGGTCGACCGCGACCTTGATCAGCAGGTAGGGCACGCCCCAGATCACGCTCATGGCCGCGAAGAGCAGCCAGCCCCGCCGCGTCATGGCGCGGTCAGCTCAAGGCGGCGCGCAGGTCCGCGATGTCGATCACTTGCGCCTGGCGCGGGAACACGCGGGCAACGAGCATCTCGTGCACTTCGGCATCGAAGTCGGCGCAGCCGTCGGCGAGCACCACGATGCGGTAATCGCGATCAGCGCCGTCGCCACGGTCGACAACACCACGCCGCTCGTCGAGATCCCGGCGAGCAGGATCGTGTCGACGCCCGCCTTGCGCAGCTGTGCGTCGAGATCGGTGGTGGAGAAGGCGCCGACGCGCGTCTTGCGTACGACGATGTCGCCGGCGCGCGGCGCGAGGCGCTCGTGCACCTGCGTGTGGGGCGCGTCGGCCGGCAGCGATGCCGCTGCGGCGGCAAAGTTGGCGTTCGTGGGCGGCACCGCCGCGACATCGGCGGCTTCGAATGCAACGCGCACGTAGCCGACGCGCATGCCAGCGCTCCGTGCAATATCGAGCGCGGCAGCCGCCCGCTCGATCTGCGCCTCCTCGCGGTCGCCGAGGCGGCCCAGGATTCCCGCCTGATAGTCCATGACGAGCAGCGCGGCAGCGTCCACATCGATCGGCGGATCGAGATGCCCGCCGCTCACCACGCCGGCTCGTCCTCGGTCTCCGCGATCGGCGCCGCGAACTGCGAGTTGTACAGGTTCGCGTAGGGCCCGTTGCGAGTGAGTAGGTCCTTGTGGTTGCCCTGCTCCACGATGCTGCCGTTCTCCATCACGAGGATGATGTCGGCGCCGCGGATCGTCGAAAGGCGGTGCGCGATCACGAAGCTCGTGCGGTCGCGCCGCAGCGCGTTCATCGCCTCTTGGATGAGCACCTCGGTGCGCGTGTCGACCGAGCTCGTGGCCTCGTCGAGGATCAGAATCGAAGGATCGGCAAGGAAGGCACGAGCGATCGTGAGCAACTGCTTCTGCCCGGCGCTGATGTTGTCGCCCTCTTCGTTGATCATCGTGTCGTAGCCCTCGGGCAACGAGTGCACGAAACGGTCGACGTACGTGGCCCGGGCTGCTTCGAGGATCTGCTCCTCGGTGGCGTTGGGGTTGCCGTAGGCGATGTTGTCGTGAATCGAGCCGCCGAACAACCAAGTGTCCTGGAGCACCATGCCGATCTCGCTGCGCAGCTCCGAGCGCGGCATCGACGCGATATCGCGACCGTCGAGCGTGATCGAGCCGCCGTTGAGCTCGTAGAAACGCATGATCAGGTTCACGAGCGTCGTCTTACCGGCGCCCGTGCGTCCCACGATGGCGATCGTCTGGCCCGGCTCGGCAAGCAGGTCGAGGTGCTCGATGAGCGGCGTGTCCGGGTTGTACGAGAAGGTGACGTCGCGGAACTCCACCCGGCCGCGCACGGGCTCGGGGTGCTCGGTGGCCGGGGCCTCGGCGCTCTGCTCGTCGGCGTCGAGGAACTCGACCACCCGTTCGAACGAAGCGATGCCCGACTGGAACACGTTCATCATCGAGGCCATCTGCGTGAGCGGCATCGAGAAGTTGCGCGAGTACTGGATGAAGGCCTGGATGTCGCCCACGGTGATGGCGCCGGTTGCGACGCGGACGCCGCCGACCACCGCAACGATCACGTACTGCAGGTTGCCCATGAACATCGTGAGCGGCTGCATGAGGCTCGACATGAACTGGGCACCGAACGACGATTCGTAGAGCTCGTCGTTGGTGTCGCTGAAGCGCTTCTCGACCTCGCGTTGACGGCCGAACGCCTTCACCACGTTGTGCGCGGTGAACGTCTCCTCGATATGCGCGTTGAGCACTCCAGTGCTCTTCCACTGGCTCATGAACTTCGGCCGAGCTCGCGCTGCAACCGCTCGCATGAGAAACACCGACACCGGCACCGTGGTGAGCGCGACCAGCGCGAGCAGTGGCGAGATCGTGAACATCATGATGGCCACGCCCACCATGAGCAGCAACGACGTGAGCATCTGGCTCATCGTCTGTTGCAAGCTCTGGGCCACGTTGTCGATGTCGTTGGTGACACGACTCAGCAGGTCGCCACGCTGCTGCTTGTCGATGTAGCTCAACGGCAGCACGTTGATCTTGTCCTCGACCGCGGTGCGGAGCTTCGACATCAAGCGCTGGATGATCCCGGCAAGCATGTACGCGTTGATCAGCAGCAGGAGTGCCGAGCCGCCGTAGAGCGCAATCGCTTCGAACAGCACGCCGTGGAGCTTGCTGAAGTCGATGTGGTGCTCGACGAACTCGCCGTTGACGATGATGTCGGTGGCGTGGCCCAGCACGCGCGGGCCGAGCACGTTCAGTGTGGCGCTGGCGATCGCCACGAGCACACACACGACGAGCCCGACCCACATCGGGCCGAGCATGCCCGCGAGGCGCTTGACGGCTCGCTTGAAGTCCTTCGACCGCTCGCCGGGTACGCCGGCCGAGTTCCAGCGTCCGGTAGCGCGATGCTCGGGCGCGGCGAGGTCCAGTTCCTGGTCGTCCTCGTCGACGCCATCCCACAAGTCGTGGGTGATGTCCTGGCCGTCGCGCCGACCCTCGGTAATGGTCATGCCGCGCTCTTCTCGCCGATCTGCGACTCCACGATCTCGGCGTAGGTGGGACAACTCACCACGAGGTCGTCGTGGCGGCCTCGACCGATGACCTCACCGTCCTCGAGCACGATGATCTCGTCGGCGCTCACGATCGTCGACACCCGCTGCGCGACCACGATCATCGCCGCGGCGCGCGTGTACGGCACGAGCGCGGCGCGCAAGCGCGCGTCGGTGGCAAGGTCGAGGGCCGAGAACGAGTCGTCGAACACATAGATGTCGGGCTGGCGTACGAGCGCACGCGCGATCGCGAGCCGTTGACGCTGCCCGCCCGACACGTTGGTGCCGCCCTGTTCGATACGGGCGCGCAGGCCCCCGGGCATGTTCCGCACGAAGTCGGCCGCCTGCGCAACCTCGAGCGCGGTCCACATCTCGTCCTCAGTTGCGTCGGGCTTGCCGAACCGCAGGTTGCTCGCGATGGTGCCGGAGAAGAGGTACGGGCGCTGCGGCACATAGCCGATCGTGTTCCACAGCACGTCCGGATCGAGTTCGCGCACGTTCACGCCGCCGACGAGCACGTCGCCCGCGGTGGCGTCGAACAGCCGCAAGACCAGGTTCGCGAGCGTGGTCTTGCCCGCACCCGTGCTCCCGACGATTGCCGTGGTGTGGCCCGGTGTGGTGGTGAACGACACGTCGGTGAGCACGGAGTGTTCGGCGCCGGGATAGTGGAACGCGACGTCGCGGAATTCGAGCAGGCCGTGCGTGTCGACGCCGCGACCGGTCTCGCTGGGTGGCACCACGCTCGGGTCGGTGTCGAGCACCTCCTGGATGCGCTCGGCCGACACTGCGGCACGCGGAATCATCGACACCATGAACGTGGCCATCACCACCGACATGAGGATCTGCACGAGGTACGTGAGGTAGGCCACAAGCGTGCCGGGCTCGATCGCGCCCGAACTCACGCGGTTCGCCCCGATCCACAACACTGCGACGCTCGAGATGTTGATGAGCAGGTTCACCGTGGGGAACATCGAGCTCTGCAGCCGCCCGGTGAACAGCGACACCTCGGTGAGGTCGGCGTTGGCCTTCTCGAAACGCGCCGACTCTTGCGGCTCGCGCACGAACGCCCGCACCACGCGAATACCTGTGATCTGCTCGCGTAGCACCCGGTTCACGCTGTCGATGCGATCCTGCATCAGCCCGTAGGCCGGCACCATCTTGGCGACGACGATGCCGAGCACGATCGCGGCGACGGGCATCGCCACCACGAGGATGCCCGAGAGCCCGACGTCCTGGCGCAAGGCCAGGATCACGCCGACCACCATCGTGATCGGGGCGGCGACGGCCATGGTCACGGCCATCACCACGAGCATCTGCACCTGCTGCACGTCGTTGGTGATGCGGGTGATCAACGACGGGGCGCCGAACGTGCCGACCTCGCGAGCAGAGAAGTCGGTGACGCCGTGGAAGAGGTTGCGCCGCAGATCGCGGCCGAAGCTCATCGCGACCTTGCCGCCGAAGTACACCGCGCCGATCGCGAACACGATCTGGATGAACGCGAAGACGAGCATGATCCCGCCCCACGTGAAGATGTAACCCTGGTCGGGCACGATGCGGACGTGCGGCGGGATACCTACATGGTGCAGCACGCCGTTGTCGATGATGCTCGCGTTGATCGTCGGCAATGTGAGGGCAGCCGTGGTCTGCACTGTCTGCAACAGCACGATGAGCCACAGCGTCTTCTTGTAGGGACGCAGGTGGTCGCGGAGCAAGCGCCTCAGCACGGCTCCTCGCGATCTACGCCGGTCGGCTGCGCATCGCACTGCGCGACGCCGTGAAGGAACAGCTCGACGATGTCGGACGCGGTCATCGGTTCGCCCGCGATCATCGGGTGGGTGGTCGAGAGCGTGAGCGCGCGCAACAAGCGCGCGGCCACGATCGGCTCGACGGTGATCTCGTCGCGATAGCGCGCGAACAGCTGCGTGAGCGCGCTGCTGTCGACGATCGGCCTGCGGGCGCGGTCTTGGAGGCGGGTGTCGACGCTCGACCAGATGCGCCACACGTTGATCACCCGCTCTTGCAGGATCGCGATGGCGGCGTCGACGGCGGTGGCGAATGGAAGGCCGGTGGGGATCGCGCTCACCGCGGTCTCGAGCGGCTCCTGGTCGAGCGCGGCGTCGACGACCGCGGCGACCACCTCGTCCTTGTCGGCGAAGGCGCGGAAGATCGTGCCTTCGGCGATGCCGGCCGCCTCGGCGATCTGGCGCGTGGTCAGCCGCTCTCCGTGCTCGAGCAACAGCGGCAGCGCCGCGGCCACGATCATCGATCGCCGGTCCTCGGGCGCCATGGCGCTCGCACGCTTCGCCTTCGAGGGCGGCGCAACGGTGGGTGGGACGACAGTCACGGCGTCCATCATAGCGTGAGTGAGTCCTCACTCACGAGTCGGGGATTGCCGCGCCCGACCGGCGAAAACGGCCACGAGCGGCCCTGGGCACCATTCTCGGAGCCCGCCGAGGTGTAGCAAGGCCGCATGGCGGTGACCGGTATGGCAAATCTCGCAGTGAAAGTGGCCGACCTCGACGCGGCGTGCGCCTTCTACGAGGCGGCCGGCGCCGAGGTGCGTGACCGCATGGAGTGGAACGGGTCCGAGCGGGCCGACGTGCGGCTCGGCCCGCTGATGATCACGCTCTTCACCCGGGCGATCTACGAGGACGCCGTCGAGCTGCCCCCCGAAGGCTTCCTGCACCCGGCGCTGTTCACCGACGACCTCGACGCCGAGCTCGACGGCCACGACGTGCTGTGGGGCCCGGCGGTGGTGGAAGGCACGTTCGGTCGCCGCCGGATCGCCTTCGTCAACGCGCCCGGCGGTATCCGCCTCGAGTTCATGGAACAGCTCAGTAGCTGAACGTCACAGCGCCGTCGCCGATCCACTCCCACAGCGGCACCGTGCCGCCGAGCGACGCGTTCTCCACCAGTGACGCCTTGTCGAGGCCGCGCGCGTCGAAGCAGATCGGGCACACGAGGTACGAGCCGCCTGCCGCGCGGTAACGCTCCACGAGCGCGGGCAACGGCGGGCAGCCATCGCAGGCGGTGCCGAGCTTCGTGTTGGCGAGCGCGAGACGTACGGCTTCCTTGGTGAGGAACATCACGGTGGCGCGCCCACCTTCGGCGGCGCCGACGGCAACGAGCATCGCGACGGTCACCTTCTCGGCGTCCTCGAGCCCGGTGGTGAGGCTTACGGCGGCTTTCGCGGTCATTGTGAGTACTGCCTTTCTGGTGTGGTCGTGAGCGATTCAGGCCGGCACGAAGCCCGAGCAGAGCAAACTGAATGTGGTAAGCGTCTCGTCGCCGTTCGCGTACGCGTGCTGCTCGGCGACGCGCGCGCCGTTGTCGGGGCCGGTCATGCGCACGCGCCAGCTCATGTAAAGGCGCGGTCCCGCCGCACCCACCGTCGCGTCGAGCGTGACGGACCGATCGCGCCCGCACATCGGTCATTCACCCGATGATTCGCGTCAGGCGTCGACGAGTCCCTGCTGCATTGCGTAGAGCGCGGCCGCGCCTCGAGTGGACACACCGATCTTCGTGTAGATGTGCTCGACGTGACTGCCCACCGTGCGGGGTGAGATCTCGAGCTCGCGTGCGATGTCCTTGTTCGTGGCGCCGCGCACGAGGTGCCGCAGCACATCGACCTCGCGAGCCGTGAGCCCCGCCGGCAGGTCGGCTCGACGACCGACCCGATGACCGGCCGCGCCGAGCGCGGCGTGCACCACATCGGCGTCGAGCAGCCCGGCGCGCGCGGCGTCACGCACGATCGCCTGGCGCTGTGCAAGCGGGTACGCATCGCGATGCACGCGCGTCTCGCCCAGCGCGTAGAGCACGTCGGCAACTGCGACGATGCGCGCGGTCACAGGAATTGCGCCCGCGCGCACGCCATGCGGGTAGCCGCTCCCGTCGAGCCGCTCGTGATGCAACGCCGCCACACTGCCAATCGCGGCCAGGTCCTCGGGCCGGGCGAGCACTCGCTCGGTGAGGTAGGGATGCGTACGCACGCGCTCACGATCGGCGGCGGTCCACGGCGTACGCCGATCCCAGATCGAGCTCGACACGCCGAGCACACCGATGTCGTGCACCAGCGCGGCGCGTTCCACGAGCACGCAATCGGCTTCGCCGAGCTGCAGCGCGCGAGCGGTCGCCACCGCAAGCTCGGCGACGCCGCGCGAATGTCCGGCCCATGGTCCCGACTTGAGGTCGGCATAGTCGGCGAACGCCGACAGCATCGCGGTGAGCTCGGCACCGACGAGTGGCACTTCGCGAGCTTCCATCGCGCGCTGCACCTCGCCCCACGCGTCGTCGCCCGGATCGGCCGCTTCACCGAGCACCTCGGGCGCGTGGGTCACCGCGCAGTCCACCAGCGCCGGATCGAACTCGGTACCGCTGCGCGCCCGCAGCATCTCGATCGCGGCGTCGACGCCCGCCACCCTCGACACCACCTCGGCGTCGTCGGCGATCTGCACCACCCGCATCACCGGATCGATCTGGTCTCCAGCCGCTTGGCCGGGCACGCCCTTGCCGTCCCACCGTTCGAACGCCTGACCGAGCGCAACCTGCACCGGCTCGTCGAGGTGCAGCCGTTCGGCGAGTACGCCGGCGGTTTGGCAGTGCGTCAGCAGCGAGCGTTCGGCTTCGCGGAACCCGCCCGCGAGGAAGCGCCCGATCGTGGTGAGGCGCCGCAACGGCGACGCGCCGGCCGCGACATGGCGGAGCATGAACGACATCAGCGGCAGGCCGGCCTTGTCGACGTCGTACGAGTCGACGCGCAGCGCGCGATCGTCGCCGAACCAGCCCGCCATCTCGGATGAGTCGGCGATGCATCCCACCCATGCGAGGAGCGACGCGTAGTACACGGCGGCTTGCTCGGCCTCGGAGAAGCCCGCGCGCTGCGCGAGACGCGAGGCGATGAGGGTCTGACGCAGCACGTGCTCCTGCGGGACACCGAGTCCGAGGTCGGTGGCGAGCGACAGCGCGGCCACGAGCTCGCAACGGCGCACGCCGCCCTGGTGAGCCCCCACGTTGACGGTCACTCGCGTGACCTTAGGGTGATCAGCCCTCAGCGGCGTCGGCGAACACTGGTGGCACACCACCGAGTCCGAGGGTTGCGGCGTCCTCGAGCGACTCGACCGCTCCGTGCAGAGCACCGTCGGCCACGAGCGACCGCGGTAGGTAGCGGTAGACGATCACCGAGCTCAACGCTGCGAGGATCGCGCCGACCACCGACGCGAGGTGCACACCCGACACGAACGAGTGGTAGGTGGCATCGACCAGCACCGTGTGCGCCGAGCCGTGCAAGGAGCCCGCGGCGCGCAATGCGCCTGCGATCGATGTTCGCGACGCCGACGCGTTCGCCGGCGTGAGCCCGTGCAAGAAAGGCGCGATGTGGCTCGCGTAGCGCGACGCGGCGATGCTGCCGAGTATGGCAATACCGAGCGCGGCGCCAAGCTCACGTGTGGCGTCGTTCATCGCCGAGCCCGCGCCGGCACGCCGCGGCGGCACCGCGCTCATGATCGACGCCGTCATCGGCGACATCGTCATCGCGATGCCCGTGGTGAGCGGCACCACACAGATCACCACGTAGGCGTAGGCGGTGTGGGGCGTGAGCCCGGTGAAGAGCGCGAACCCGATACCGATGGCCAGCATCCCGAATGCCACCACTCGGTTCGCGCCCCATCGCGCCGACATCCGCGGCGTGAACGGCGCGACCACGAGCATGATCGCGGCGATCGGCATGAGCCGTAGCGCGGCTGACAGCGCGCTGTAATTCAGCACGAGCTGGAAATACTGGGTGATGAGGAACATCACGCCGTACATCGACAAGAACACGAGGATCATTCCGCCGGTGCCCGTGCTGAACGCAGGGTTGCGGAAGAAGTGCATGTCGAGCATCGGCTCGTCGTGGCGCAGCTCCCACCACACGAAGCCGACGAGCACGACCGCGGCCACGAGGAACGACACCATCGTGGTGGTGCTCGCCCAACCGTCGGCCGGGGCTTCGATGAGCGCGTACACGAGCGCCACGATGCCGACCACCGACAGGACCGCACCGATCGGGTCGAGGGTCGCTTCGTTCGGGTCACGCGACTTCGGGATCAAGAACTTGCCCGCCACGAGCGCGATCACGATGACCGGCACGTTGATGAGAAAGATCGAGCCGAACCAGAAGTGCCCGAGTAGGTAACCGCTGGCTACCGGACCGAGCGCGCCCGCCGCGCCAGTGATGCTGGCCCAGATCGCGATCGCCTTCGGTCGCTCACTCGGCGGGAAGATGTTGACAATGATCGACAGCGTCGACGGCATGATCAGTGCCGCCGCGGCACCCATCAGCGCGCGGCACGCGATCAGCTCGCCCATGTTCGTCGACTGCGATGCGAGCAGCGCGCTCAGCGCGAACAGCGACAAGCCGAGCTGCAGCGCACCCTTGCGGCCGAAGCGGTCGCCGAGGGCGCCGGTGGTGAACAGCAGGCCGGCGAACACCAGCGAGTAGACGGCAACCACCCACTGCAGCTGCGACTCGGTGGCGTGGAGGTCGCGCGACAGCGTGGGGATCGCCACGTTGAGGCTCGAGTTGCCCACGAAGACGATGAGCAGACTGAGGCACAGCACGGGCAGTGCCCACCACCGCTTGCCGTACACACCCTCGCTCTCGGCATCTGCACTCGTGACCGTCGCAACCACAGCGCCACACTATAATCGGAGTCGTGACTCCGGTTACGCGCGACCCGCTGAAATCCGCGGGTCCGCACGCCCCCACGAGGGGCGACGAGCCGGGCCGGGCGATGCGCGCCGACGCAGTGCGCAACCGAGAGAAGGTGCTCGCCGCGGCCGAGGCCGCGTTCGCCGCCGACGGCCTGAAGGCCCAGCTCGACGACATCGCGCGGCGCGCCGCCGTGGGCGTCGGCACCGTGTGCCGCCACTTCCCTACCAAGCAGGCGCTGGTGGGGGCGGTGTGCACCCGCATGTATCAATCGCTGCTCGACCGGGCACGCCAAGCACTTCAGTCACCTGACCCCGCCGAGGCCTTCGAGCAGTTCATCGTGGCGCTTCCCGACTTCCACCGCCGCCAGCGTGCGTTCGCCGAGCTGATGGCGAACGAGCTCGCCACGAGCCCGGAGCTCGCGCTCCCGGTACGGAACGAGTTGATGCAGGCGATCACGGAGCTCGTGCAGCGCGCTCAGGCCGCCGGCGCGATCCGCTCCGACATCGGTCCGGCCGACGTGTCGATGCTGTTCTCGGGTGTCGCACACGCCACCGCGGTGCTCGGCGACATGCAACCGGCGCTCGACGGCCGCTTCGTGCGCATCGTGCTCGACGGGCTGCGGCCCGAGCAAGCATCGGAACTGCCCGGCCGGCCGATCGACTTCGCGCAGCTGCGGCGCCTGAAGCAGCGTTCGGCGCAACGGCGCGCCCGATGACGGCCGTCGCGTTGGAACCGTCCGAGTCGCACGACGCCACCCGGTGGGTGACCCTCGCCGTCACGATCATGTCGGCGTTCATCGTGGTGCTCGACAACACCGTGCTCAACGTGTCGATCCCCACGATCTTGCGCGACCTCCACACCACGTTGCCGAGCTTGCAATGGGTGGTCACGGGCTACGCGCTCACGTTCGCGACGTTCCTCATCATCGGTGGTCGCCTAGGTGACATCTACGGCCACCGGCGCGTGTTCATCGTGGGCGCGGGATTGTTCGGCGTCGGTTCGCTACTCGCGTCGGTAGCGACGTCGGTGCCGCAGCTCGTGCTCGGTGAGGCCATCATCGAGGGAATCGGCGCCTCGCTCATGCTGCCCGCGACGCTGGCGATCCTCTCGGTGACGTTCCAAGGGCGTGAGCGCGCCACCGCGTTCGCGGCGTGGGGCGCCACCGCAGGCGTCGCAGCTGCGTGCGGGCCGCTCGTCGGCGGCTTTCTCACCACCGACTACTCGTGGCGCTGGTCGTTCCGCATCAACGTGATCATCGCCCCTCTCGCGATGGTCGGCGCGATCCTTTTCATGAAGAAGGCGGGCGCGCCGCCCGAGCGACGGCCGAGGATCGACGTGATCGGCGCGGCGATGGTCGCAGTCGGCATGTTCCTCTTCGTGTTCGCGCTCAGCGAGGGCGGCCTCTACGGGTGGTGGAAACCGATCGAACCGTTCACGATCGCCGGGCACACGATCTGGCCGACGTCGATGCCGGTGGCGATCACACCGATCGCGCTCGTGGTCGGACTCGTGATCCTCTACGCGTTCTGGGTGTTCGAACGAGCGAAGGAACGCCGCAACGACGACCCATTGTTCGAGATCGCCCACTTCCGCTACCGCACCTATCGCTGGGGCCTGATCACCTCCACGATCGTGGCGATGGGCCAGCTCGGTCTGAGCTTCGTGCTCCCCGTGTTCCTGCAACAGAGCCGGCATCTGAGTGCCGAGCAGAACGGCTTGTGGCAGCTCCCCACTGGAATCTTCATCATCATCGGCGCGCAGGCCGGCGCGCGCCTCGCGCGCCGCATCGGCACCACACAACTCGTGCGCATCGGCCTGTTCGCGTACACGGTCGGAATCGTGCTGATCCTGAAGGTCACCAATCTCGGGATCACGTGGTACGCGCTGCTGCCGGGCCTGGCGTTCTATGGCGTGGGCATCGGCTTCGCCGGCGCGCAGCTCACGAACGTGGTGCTGAGCGAGATCCCCAAAGAGAGCTCAGGCGTCGCAAGCGGCACCAACACCACGATGCGCCAGGTTGGCGCGGCGCTCGGTGTGGCCGTGATCGGTTCGGTGCTCGCCGCGCAGACCGTGCACCAGGCCACCACGCGGATCCGCGCGTCGGCGATGACCGCGGCCACGAAGGTGCAAGCGATCGCGGGCGTGCACGCGATGAGCACCGCGTACCAACCCAGCGCGAACACACCGAGCCACGACGTCTCCACTCTCGTGCACATCACCGAGATCAGCGTGGCCTCGTCGACGCGTTACGCCCTTGTGTTCGCGATCGTCGTGGTCGGCATCGGCTCGTTCCTGTCGTTCCTCATTCCCACCGTGCCCACCTTCGGCGGCCGCGCCGAGGCCGAAGTGCTCGAGCCGGTCGAGCCCATGGACATCGACCCGGCGGCACTCGCGCCGAGCCATCCCTAGCGCGCATTGCCCGCAACGCGAACGGGCCGTGGCGAAATACGCCACGGCCCGTATCGACGGAGCTGAGCTGTCTTAGTGGACCAACAGCTTGGTGTTGTTCTTGAAGGTCACGTACTTCAGGTTGCTGTGCACGCAGTCGCCGCCAGCTGTGCTGGTCGCGAAGGTCACGGTCACTGACGAGTGCAGGCCCTTGAACAGACCCGCCGTCACGGTGCCGGCAACGGTCGCCTCGGTCGAGTGCCCGCTCACCTGCTTGATGGTCGCCGGACCCGACGAGGTCTTGCCGGTGTTCCACTTGATGTTGATGGTGCCCGTGGATGCACCGCTGCCACCCGAGACGAGCGTCTGGCAGTTACCGGCCTTGGACGACTTGAAGGTGCCGGTGATGGTGCCCGACTTCACGCCGCCGCCCGTGCAGCCCTTGGTCGTGCCGGTGGACTTGATCGTCCCCTTCACGGTCTGGGTGCTGCCAAGCTTCGGCAACGGCGGGTTGAAGGTGGCCTTGCCGGTGGTGGTCGTGCAGCTCGTGCCCGCCGCCGCCGCACTCGCAGGCGATCCTGCAAACGCGAACACCGGCAATGCGAGCGCGGCCGCGCTCAGAACGGTGAGGATGGTCTTGCGCATGTGGTTGCTCTCTTTCGTTGGTCAGCGCGATGACGTGCGGGCCTTCGATCCTTCGATCGACCGAGCGCACGTGCCGCCTCCGACCAAGATTCCCCCGGACAGCCGTCGCGATTGATCCGAACCGGTCAGTCAGCAGCGCCCTCTCCTGTTCCCGTCGTGTGACCCGTTCGAACATCACAAGTGAAACAATCCACGCTTCGATCGTCGCTTGCGCGGGTAATGGGCCGCCGATGGCGACTGACACACCCCAATCGGGCGACCCAACAGGTGACGTACACGACGACCCGCCGCCGAACTCCGCCCAGGACGCGCAGACGATCGCCGATGTGATCCGAACACTCGAAGCCGACGGTTACACCGGCCAGTTCCGTGCCGTCGACGGCGGCAACGTCGAGTGCTTCACGTGCCGCCAGACTTCGCCTGCCGCGAGCGTTGCGGTCGCGTCGATGGAACGGCTGGAAGGTCCCACCGATCCCGCCGACATGGTTGCGGTCGCGGCAATCTCGTGCCCGCAGTGTTCCGCCCGGGGCACGCTGTTGCTCGGCTACGGCCCCGACTCTTCGCTCGAGGATGCCGAGGCACTCCAGTCGCTCGGCGACGCGCACAACTGATCTGGGCGATTGACCCGACCGAACCCGGCCTGCTGGGCCAATACGCTCGGTTTGGTGGGCGTTTTCGCCGGGTAGCTCTCCTCGAGCATGGCTGTCGTCTGTCGACCGTCCCCGATGATTGCCGCCCGGAACGCGTGCGTAGCTGCGGCTACGCCGACCGGCCGGCTGGGCGACTGACATCTCGCCGTGCCGCGCGCGGCGGAAGTCTCAACGGTAGGTGCTTACGACGGTGTCGTCGTGCTGCAGGTGGTTGGCGAGATCGATCTCGCCAACGTCGACGAGATCCGTGACGAGATCCTCTGCGAGCCCGGCGACGATCCCGTCTCCGTCGTGATCGACCTCGGGATGACCCGCTACCTCGACAGCTCAGGAATCCGCATGTTGTTCGAAGTCGACGAGGAGCTCTCCGTGCGCCGCATCCCGCTCCACCTCGTGGTGTCCGAGAGCGGCTTCGTGCATCGTGTGCTCGACCTCACGGGCGTGTTGCGTCACATCGATTGCCACCCGACACTCGATGCCGCCGTCGATGCCGCGCGTACGCATCCTCATTGAGACGCGGCGAGATGTCCTCGGCCGAGAACGCCGCGATGATCAAGGCCGGCGCCGCCGGTGCCGTACCGCTCGGCCGCATGCTCACGCGTTCGCCGGTTGCGTTCGCGGTGGTGTCGCTGCAAGGCACGGTGATCGAGGCGAACGACGCCTTCGCTGACATCACCGGCACGGAGCGCTCCGACCTCTACGGCCGCGACCTGATCTCGCTCCTCGCGCCGTCCGAGCAGGAACGCGTCGATCGCGAGCTCGATCATCTCTCCACCGGCAGCGTCAACGACCTGCATACCGAGATCCAGTTTCTCCGGCCCGACGGTTCACTTGCCACTGCGCTCGTGAGCGGCACGGCCGTGATCGACGACGACAACGCGTGCGTGATCCTGTTGCTACAGGACGTCACGTCGCACCGGCGGGCGGAGCGGGCGTCGACCGTGCTGCGCGCCCGGCTCGACATGCTCGCTCACGCCGCCGACCTCGTGCACGTCGAACTCGCAGTGCGGCCGCGCATGGACGCCTTCGCGCACATGGTGGTGCCGGCGTTCTGTGACATGTGCGCGGTCTACCTGCGCGGGCCCGACGGCAACCTCTGGTTGCGCGGCTTCAGCTCCGCCGTGCCCGCAGTGGCCGACGTGTTGCGCCCCCGGCGCAACCTGCCGCTCGGCAGCAGCTCCGACACGCCCATGGGCGTGTCGGCCCGCACGGGAACCATTGCGCACATCGACCATCGCGATCTCGTCGACGGTCACTGGCCCCACGACGAGCTGCTTCGTGACTCGTTGATCTCGAGCGGAGCGACGTCGTTGCTCTGCGCGCCGCTCATGAACCGCGAGCAGCGATTCGGCGCCGTGATGTTCGGCATGCACGCATCATCGACCCGCGCCTTCCAAAGCGACGACGAGAGTTTCGCGAGCGATCTCGTGCAGCGCGTGAGCGGCGCGCTTTCGAACGCGATCCAGTTCGAAGACGAACACTTCATCGCCGAACGGTTGCAGCGCGCGCTGCTCCCCGATCGACTCCCCGACGTTCCGGGCGCCGAGGTCGTGGTGCGCTACCGGCCGTCGAGCGGCCGTGGGATCGGCGGCGACTGGTACGACGTCTTCCGCTTGCCCGACGGACGCATCGCGTTCGTCGTGGGCGACGTGATCGGGCACGGTATCGAAGCCGCGGTGGCGATGAGCACGATCCGCCATGCGCTCGACGCCTTCGGCATCGACGAGAGCGACCCCGTCGAGTTGGTCACGAAGCTCAACCGCTTCCTCTGCCAGCAGCCCGGCCGCACGACCGCAACCCTGGCGCTCGTGGTGTGCGACCTCCACAGCGGCGACTTGACCGTCACCACCGCGGGACACCTGCCGATGATCCTGCGCGACGGCTCGGGGTCGGTGACGTTTCACGGCGCTCGGCTCGGGCGGCCGCTCGGGCTCAGCGCCAACGCCACGTTCCGGTGCGAACGCACCCGGCTCCCGCTCGAGGGCGTGCTGGTGCTCTACACCGACGGACTTGTCGAGCGGCGCACCGAGTCGATCACCACCGGAATCGACCGCCTCGCAGCCGGCGTTGCGGCCACGAGCACCGACGATGGTCTCGAACGGTTCGCCGATTGCATCGAAGCGGGGATCGCGTCGGTGGATTTTGCCGACGACGATGTCGCGCTACTCCTGGTGCGCCGATCGCTGGCGTCCGACCACTACGAGACCGTGGTGGAGGCACGCGCCGACCAGCTCTCACCGGTGCGCACCGACCTCCGCCGCTGGCTCACACAGATCGGATGCGGCGAGCCGACGGCATCAGATCTCGTGCTCGCGATCAGCGAATGCGCGGCCAACGTCGTGGAGCACGCCTACCCGCCGGGCGTGAGCGGACCGCTCGAGATCATCGCCGGCATCGCGCCCGCCGAAGAAGGCGGCGCAGAGATCAAGATCGACGTCCGCGATCACGGACGCTGGCGGGCGCCGCGCGACGTCGGCGGCGGTCGCGGCCACGAGCTGCTGCGTCACCTCGTCGACGACGCGACCTTCCGTACCGGCGACGACGGCACCTCCGTGGCACTGCGCCGCCGAGTCGAGCTCAGCGGGCCGCGCTGAGCCCTGGGCTGGCAACGCAGCCCCTCGGTCATGCCAGGGTGTCCTCCGCGAGTCGCGAGCGCAGGCCCTGCAGTGTGCGGGCCAGCAACCGCGACACGTGCATCTGGCTCACGCCGATGCGGTCGGCGATCTCCGACTGAGTGAGCTCGTCGAAGAAGCGCAACTCCACGATCATCCGCTCGCGTTCGGGGAGCGTTGCGAGCAGCTCGTCGACGATCACGCGGTGTTCTGCGATGTCGAAGTTGGCGTCGACGCTCCCGAGCGAGCGCTCGAGCGCAGGCGTGTCGCGCTCTCCCGAGCTCCGGGCGTCGAGCGACGCACTCCGGTAGGCGCCGGCGGCCTCCATCGCCTGCAGCACCTCGTCCTGTGAGGCGTCGAGCTCGGCGGCGAGTTCGTCGAGCGTTGGCGCCCGGCGCAGCTGTTGCGAGAGTTGGTTCGTGGCCGCCGGGAGGCGCAGGTGGAGCTCTTGGGTGCGGCGCGGCACGCGTACCGACCAGGTTTTGTCGCGGAAGTGCCGCTTGAGCTCGCCGTCGATCGTGGCGGCCGCGAACGTGGAGAACTCCACGTTGCGATCCGGATCGAACCGCTCCACGGCTTTCAACGTGCCGAGACACGCGACTTGCAGCAGATCGTCGAACGGCTCGCCGCGGTTCGAGTAACGGCGCGCGAAGTGTGCCGCGAGGAGGCGATGTGCTTCGATCAGCTCGTTACGGAGCTTGCGATCGCGCGTGTGCTGGTACTCGACGAACTTCGCCTTGAGTGCCGCCCGCGTTTCGGGGTCGGTCGAGGCTGCCATGTCATTCGGTGGCGGCGCCGAGAATGGCGGCCCGGAAACGTACCGTGCCACCGTCGACGATCACGCCGTACTCGTGACAGATCGCGCCGAGGATCTGCGCGGTGATCGGGTCGAGCTGCGGCGGATCGACGTCGAAGGAGCAGGTGGTGTGGCCCTCGATGTCGAGCCGGCGGTTCGAGCCGGTGAGCTCGAGGTCGACCATGTCGCCGTCACCTACTTCGACGAGAATGCGCGCAAGCTCGTCGACCGCGATGCGGCTGTCCTCGATCTCGTCCACGTCGAATCCGAGCCGCGCCGCGTAACCCGCCACGGTTACGCGGGCGAGCGGGACGAATTCGAGCGCACGCGGTATGACGAGCCTCACAACCGTGGGTGTCTCGGTCGGCACCGGCTCCTCCGTGATCGTGTCCATAGCAGTTACGACGTCGACCGGTGCGCGTCGTGGGGATCGTGCACATCGTCGGATGTCTCGATCACAAACTGCTCGTCGAGCCCCGTGATCGAAAGCAGTCGCCGCACCGCCTCGGTGGGATCGAGGAGCGCGAGCTCGCCCTCGGCGTGGAGCATGCGGTCGCGCAAGGTGACCATCGCCCGCAGGCCTGATGAGTCGAGGAACGTCGTACCCGCCATGTGCAACATGATCGTGTACACGCCGTCGGCGAGGAGCGTCGCGCCGAGCTCCTCGAGCTCGGGCGCCCTATAGGCGTCGAGCTCGCCGCTCACCCGCACCACGGCCGCGGCGCCGTGGCGTTCGGTGACCAGTCGGAGGCCGTTCTCGTTCCCGTTCGCGGTGTCGTCGATCGGCATCTCAGGTGTTCTACCCCGACAAGAGGTGGGCAACAACTCGATGATTGGGCAATCTGTGAGAAAACCAGGCGGCCTTCGCTCAGCGGCCCAGCTCAATATGGCAATTCAGTACTGAAGGGCGATCGCGGCATCGGGTGTGGTGTCCACGAAGGTCAACGACTCGTCCAACCTCAGCACGACCTTTTCGGCGTCGTGGCTGATATAGGTGATACCGAGGTCGTTCCCACTCACGATCTCGAAATCACCACCCCGCTGCGACATCACGATGGCACCGTCGACCGCTTCGGCGCGAACGATCGGCCCGCCCCCGAGCACGGTTTCGATGTGGCGGAGCACGGGATAGCCGCCGAGCTCGGTGGTCTCGATGATGCCGGTGTAGCAGCGCGGACCCACGGCGATCCCGTAGGGCCCGCCGATGCCGGCGGCCTGGAGCACCGCGACCGCATGGGCGACGGTGGCCGGGTACTGCGCATAGTCGTCGCTCAGCTGCACGCTGGGGTGGGGCGACGCCTCGCCGACTCCACGGATGTCGAGGTCGGCGCAGCCGTTGAACACGAGGCTGTCCTCGGCGCACGCAATGCTGCGCGCGGCCTCGACCACGGCCGATAGATCGGCGTCCCGCGCACCGCGGTCGATCGCCTCGAGCTCGGCGCGCGGGATCGAGAACTCGGCGCGCAGGTCGACGACGGGCACGGACAAGCGGCGGTACATGGTGGCCGCATGGTCGTGGGCGCAGCCGCCGGGGCCCGGCGCGAGCCGACCCGTAGCCACCGCGCAGAGGTCGTCACCGTGCGGCCCGCTCCATTCCACGAGGCGGCGGGCACCGAGCGTGAGGCCGAGTGTGCGCTTCGCTTCGCCGTCGATCTCGGCCCAGCCCCGCCCGCTCACGGGTGCCAGCCGGCGCCAGCGCTCCGGCATCACAGGCCTCCCCGTCCGAGGCCACGCAACCCGAGGTCGCCATCGCCGGGCTCGCCGAGATCACCGTCGGACTTCCCTTCGGCTTCGGCTTCCACCTCGGTGATCGGCGCGTCGGTGAAGAGATAGGTGCGCATGTGCTCGTCGAGCTTGGCGTCGCGACGGCGCAGCCACTCGAGCGTCATCATCGCGTGCTCCTTCTCCTCGTCGCGATTGTGCTCGAGGATGGCGCGCAGCGACTCGTCGGTCGTGGCGGCGGCGCGTTGGTCGTACCAATCGACGGCTTCGAGTTCCTCACCGAGCGACGTGATCGCACGATGCCGGTCGATGACATCGCGGCCGATGTCTTCGGCCGGCTCGTGCAGCGTGGTGCTTGCAGGCATACCCACCTTCTGTCAGACGCGTGGGCACCTGTTCGTGGTGCCGTCTCGCGCGCAAGTTAGCAACCGGCGCTTTGCGGTCACCAGTGGTACCAGCGCGACCCTTCACCCGATCGAAACGCGAAACCGGCGAGCCAGAAGATGGCGAAGATCACGGCGACGATCCAGAGCGCGTGAACCGCGAACCCGAGCCCACCGAACAGCAATGCGAGCAAGAGCACGAGAATGACGAGACCCATCGTTACCTCTCATCTGTCGACATACGGCATCACCCGTGCGGCGGTCGCCGCGGCGGGTGGCCCGCACGTCTACCCCCGCTGAGAGGTGGACAAACGTTGGGTTGACGGCGCGAACACGCGGGTACGCCTCGTGCTGCACCACGTGGAGGTACGACACCTCCATGCATGGCATCGGACAAGGAGTCTTTTCTATGGACGGCAAGATCGACGACGTCAAGGGACGCGCCAAGGAGGCCGCCGGAAGCCTCACCGACGACCAGCAGCTGAAGAACGAGGGCAAGGCCGACAAGCTGTCGGGCAAGGTCAAGGAGAAGGTCGAAGGGGCCAAGGATTGGGTCGAGGACAAAGTCGACGCGGTCAAGGACAAGTCGAAGCAGTAGCGCGACCAACTGGCGGGACGCGCGCGCCGACAGTCACTGAGGCGGGCGCGGCAATTCCTATGCAGCGAGACGGCGCCGCGCCGGGAAATCGCGGCGCCGTCTCGCGTGCGCCCTCGTACACATCGTTCGTCAACGAGGAGGTTCCCATGCCGCAGCAGGCCTGGAGCGACAAGCGCGAACGTCAATACGAGCACATCAAGGACGGACTCGAAAAGCACGGCCGATCCGAAGATCTGGCCGAAGAGATCGCTGCGCGCACCGTGAACAAAGAGCGCGCCCGCGCCGGCGAGTCCAAGGAAGCAAGCCGTACTTCCACCGAGGACATTTCATCTGGCCGGCGCGGTGGTCTTCGTTCACACAGCGGTGCAGGAGGCCGGACCCGCGACCAGCTCTACGAAGAGGCCAAGCACAAGAACATCGCCGGCCGTTCGAAGATGTCGAAGGCCGAGCTCGAACGAGCCGTCGATCGCTGATCGAAGAAGAGGTTCAGGCCTGCGCCGCGACGATTCGCAGCACGAGCAGCGCGATGTCGTCGTCGCGCTCGGCGAACGGAATACGTTCCTCGAGCGCGCGGCCCAGCCCCGCGGCAAGTTCGTCAGCGGTCGTCGCACTGATGAGCGCGTCGTCGATGATTTCACACACGTCTTCGGGCGTGAGCGCGTTCGGCGGCGGGAGATCGGTGACGCCGTCGGTGTAGAGCACGACGAAGTCATCGGGCAGTAGCACCGTCGACGTGGTGGTCGAGCGCGAATCCTCGAACAACCCCAGCAGCGTGCCGGGCTCGCCGAACGTCTCGCATTTTCCGTGCGCGCGCTGCACGACGGGCAACGGGTGCCCGCCGGCGGCCACCGCGAACCGCACACCGTCGGGTTCGGGCGCCAGCTCGCAGTAGAGCGCCGTGCAGAACGTGCGCTGCCCGCATCGCAGCACCGCGGTGTTCAGCTGCGCGAGCACCTCGTCGGGAGGAGCGCCGTGCCACGCCGACGCGCGGATCGTGTGCCGCGCAAGGCCGGTGAGCGCGGCGGCTGCAGGGCCGGTGCCGCACACGTCGCCGATCACGGCCGCCCAGCGCCGCTCGTCGAGCCCGAACACGTCGTAGAAGTCGCCACCGACGGCCGTGCCTTCACCCGCCGCCCAATATCGCACGGCCACGTCGACGCCCGGGATCTCGGGCAACATCGACGGCAACAGGCTGGCCTGGAGTGTCATCGCGATCTCGCGTTGCTGTTCGGCGAGGCGACGATTCTCCAAGGTCGACGCGACACGACTCGCGATGGCCATTGCGAGCGCGAGGTCGGCCTGCGTGTAGGTGCGGCTGCCTTCCGCGTTCACGAACTGCAAGGCGCCGATGATGCGGCGGTTCTTGATCAGCGGCACGATCATTGCGCTCGAGAAACCGAACCGTCGCACGGCGTCTCGTACCTGCTCCGGCGGATTCGCAGCGGCAAAGATCTCGTCATCGACGCGCGGCACGAACACCGGCTCACCCGTCTGCATGACGCGGGCCACGATCGTGTTCGCGGCACCGCCCGACCTGAACCCTTCCGCCATCTCCCGCAGATGTTCAACCACACTGGGGTCCTGGTGCGCGAATTCCACGGTGGGGAGCTTGGCGTCGGGCGTGGGCAGCACGTACATCGCACAGAAATCGCCCATGCCCGGCACGGCGAGCTGCGTGATGTTGGTCATCACGTCGTTGCGCGTTGCCGACTGTGACAGCGCGTCGTTCACGTGCCCGATGAACTCGAGCCGCTGCGCGCTGAGGCGTTCACGGTCGGCCGCGTCGAGCGCGCCTTGGATTGCGCGCTCGAGCTCGGCGGCCGCGTGCATCTGGTCGGTGACGTCGGCGACGCACCCCATCGTGCCGACCACCGCGCCGGAGTCGTCGGTGATCACCTCGCCCTTGCCCTGCAACCAGTGGACGCTCCCGTCGCCCCACACCACGCGGTGCTCGATCACGTAGCTCGATCGCTCGCGCACGGCATCGTCCACGATCCCGAGCACATTGTGGCGGTCGTCGGGGTGGAGCAGCGCCGTATAGGAGTCGTAGGTGCCGTCGAACGTTCCCGGCTCGAGGCCGAACAGCGTCTCGAGCTTGGCATCCCAGATGGTCTCCCCCGTCGCGATGTCCCACCGCCACGTACCGAGCCCGCCGGCCTCGAGCGCGAGCGCGAGGTGCTCCGCGAGTTGGCGCGTGCGTTGCTCTTCGAGCCGCCGTTCGGTGACGTCCTCCGACACGCCCACCAGCCCGATCACGTCGCCGCTCGCGGCCACGACCGGTCGCACGATCGCATGCACGCGCAATGGCCGACCCTCGCGATGCAGCACCGAGAAGTCGCCGTCCCAGGAGTCGCCTCCACCGCGCACGGTGTCCACGATCTCCTCCGCGTCGCCGTGCACGCCCGCCGGAACAAGCACCTCGCGCAACGCGCGGCCGAGCACCTCGTGCTCCGACCAGCCATAGAGCTGTTCGGCGGCCCGGTTCCACGACACGATGCGACCGTCGGCGTCGCTCACGATCACCGCACGATGCAGCGCGTCGATCACGGCGCGGTGATCGAGACTGGAGATCGGGAGCGACGAGGTAGGCACGGCTCTGGCCGACGCACCGCGAGGTTGGGTCTCCGTCACTTCGCAACCCAGATTACCGAGACAGATTTCAAATCATTTCGCTGAAGGATATCTGAAGATCACCCGTTTGCCAGGCGCGGACATCTACTCGGCAAGCGTGGGGTGGTCCCGGTGCTCGCCGAGCCGCCATGCCGGCATCTGCCCCGACCAGACCTCGTCGAAGGTCCAGTCGGGCTGCTTACCCCGATGGTGCTCGTCGGAATGTGCGACACCATTGGCGACGTCGACCAGCTCGGCGATGAGCACCGGATCCACACCCGGCGAGCGTCCGTCGACATGCGCTTCGATCGCGTCGGGCCACTGGGCGATCAAACTGTCGACGAGCACCTGCTGCTGTGTCGCGAGCGAGCACCGTGCGCTGTCGGCCACGGTCGCGACCCGCCGGCGCAACTGCACCACGTCGTCGGCACTCGCCTGCGAACGAGCGATCTTGGCGAGCGAGTCGGAGATCGACACGCCGTCGAGCTTGCACGGCGTGCACTGCCCACACGACTCCACAGCCAGGAACCGCGACGCGCCCGCAGTTGCCGCGACGAGATCGTCGGTGTCGTCGAACACGATGAAGCCGGCCGAGCCGAGTCCCGAACCGATCGCCGCGAGCGCTTCGTAGCTCACCGGCGTGTCGAGCAGATCGCCCGTGATGAACCGCGTCGACACCCCCGGCAACACGGCTGCAATCGTGCGACCGGCACGCGCGCCGCCGCCGATCTCTTCGATCACCTCGCGCAGCGGTGTGCCCATGATCACTTCGCCCACACCATGACGCACCGTGGAACCGGTGACCGTGCACACGATCGTGCCCGGCGATTCCTCGGTGCCTTCGGTGCGGAACCAGTCGGCGCCGCGAGCGAGGATGCGCGGCACGTTGGCGAGGGTCTCGACGTTGTCGACGAGTGTGGGCGGCGCCGACGATTCGCCATCGGGCGCCGCCATCTCCACGTGCGCCGAGAGACCGCTCTCGGTGTCGATGTCGGCATCGGTGGCCACGAGCTCGCGCACACCGCGCCGCCACGGCGGCGTGATGCGCGGGAACGGGAAACGCCCGTCGATCGTCTCGAGCAGCGCGGTCTCTTCGCCGTAGAGATACTCCTTGGGGCCCTCGAAGATCGTGATCGTGATCCCCTCGCACCAGCCCGCGGCGCGGATCTCGTCGATCGCGGTGCGCAGCCTCGCGACCTCGGTGGTGAACGCAGCCTTGGTGGCCACGATCACCTCGTCGGCCTCGACGGCGCGCGCACCGATCAGCGCGCCCTCGATCACCGCATACGGATTGATCCGCAGGATCGAGCGGTCCTTGAAGGTGCCGGGCTCGCCTTCGGCGGCGTTGACCACCACCGACGCGCGCTCGAACTGCGAACGGAACGAACGCACGGTCCGCCACTTCCGGCCCGTGGGAAACCCCGCGCCGCCACGGCCCCGCAACCCGGAAGCCTCGAGCTCGCCGATGATGTCGTCGGGGTCGACCCGCGTGGCGTTGCGCAGCCCATCCTCGCCGTGGATCTCGATGTAGTGATCGAGCGACTCGATGGGCTTGGGATAGAGGACGCGATGAACGAGAGGCACGGAAACTGTCTACCGCGCCGACCCGGCCCCTACAGATCCGCCAGCTCGCTCACCAGCGCGTTGGCGTGCGGCGAACCGAGGCCGGTGGCCCAGTCGTAGCCCTTCTCACCGTGACAGAGCGACGGTGAGCCCGCGCTCCCTGCGGTGATGTCCTGGAACATCGACTTGTTGATCACGCCCGTGCGCTGGTTGTGCGACGACGCGGCGAGGTAGACGCCTGCATTCAGCCCACTCGACGCCAGCACACTCTTGCCGAGCGCGGCGCGGGCCTGGTCGGCGTCGGCAACGAGGCCGGCCCACTGCGGGATGCCCACACTCACCCCGCCCGTGACGGCCCACCCTGCGGTCGGGATCGTGACGTACACCGGATAGTTGACCGCATCGTACGCAACATCGTTGTACGCACGATGAGTGCTCGAGTTCCAGTTGAGCTGGTACCCGGGCCGGGGCTCGGTGGGATTCACGTTGCCGCCGCTCTGCGACCACGCGACCTCGCTGTGGCTGGCGCCGTTGATCGTGAGGTTCGTGCCGCCCACCTGCAACACGTAGCTCGACGGCGCCGGATAGAAGCGTGGATTCTCGGGACAACCGAGGTCGCCCGAGCCCGACACGAAGCCCGCGGTCGACACCTCGAAGTGGCTGTTGTCAGCCGCGGTGATGTTGCTGTTGTACCAAGACATCGACACCACCGACGCACCCTTCGACACTGCGACATCGATGCCGTGCAGCAGGCTCGCGGCCGTCTTGCTCGTCTCGACGAACAGGATGTCGGCACCCTCGGCCGTCACGTGCGCCCACTGCGAATCGATCGAGTGCTCGGTGGCGTCGTTCGTGAGCGCCGGCTTCGTGCCGTCGCCGTACACCTCCTGGAAGCACGGCACCGCGTGAATCGTGCGGCTCACTGTGCACGGGTGCGCGGCGTCGAGCCCGTTCATCGGACGTAGGTAGCCGTACGTCTTCAGGAACTGCGCCATGTCGGTCTTGAGGTGAGGGTCGTCGCCATAGAGCACGATGCCGATGATTTGGCCCCGACCGTCGATGGGCTGGCCTTTGGCGTCGTTGCCCATCGCGTTGAAGCCGTAGGTGTTGCGAATCTGCGTGGGTGCGTAGCCCTGCGGCGCCGCGAGCCCGCGCGCGGTCACGAAGTGGAGCGTGCCCACTGCAGCGCCGCCGCTTGCGGCGCTCGACGCCGGCGCGCCCGTGCCGACGATGCCAGCGAGCGCGAGCGACACCGCCGCGCCCAGTCCCACAGCTCTGTGCGCCACACGCATCTGCAGACCTCCGCCCGTTGAACCTGCAGTGCCCCGGTGCCGGACCGTACACGCCGCCATCGCGCCTGGCAACGACCCAGACCGATGTCACGTCGCAGCGCAGTTGGTCGGGCGCGTGCCCTTACGTGCCGCGTGTGTGGCGCGCCGCGGCGTACGCATCGAGCGCACGAATCCGGGCGTTGCGATGATCCACAGCCGGAAACGGATAGGTGTCACCCAGCACTACACCGCCCGCGGCGAGCTCCAGCGGTGGGAGTTCCCACGGTTCGTGCACCGCGCCGCCGGGGATGCCCGCGAGCTCGGGCACCCATCGGCGCACGTAGTCGCCGTCGGGGTCGAAGCGCTGCGCTTGCGTGACCGGATTGAGCACCCGGAAATAGGGCGCCGCGTCCGGGCCGGTTCCCGCCACCCATTGCCAGTTGCCGGCGTTCTGCGGCACGTCGCCGTCGGCGAGCAGATGACGGAAGTGCCGTTCGCCGATACGCCAGTCGACGAGCAGATCTTTCACCAGGAACGAGGCCACGATCATCCGCGCCCGATTGGGCATCCAGCCGCTGGCCGCGAGGTGCCGCATGGCCGCGTCGACGATCGGCACACCGGTGCTGCCCGATTTCCATCGCTCGATCTCGTGGGGATCGTTGCGCCACTCGATCGCGTCGAACACCTCCTGCATCGCGCAGTCGACGAGGTCGGGTCGCTCCCAGAAGAGATGCGCGTACCAATCGCGCCACGCGAGCTGGCGCACGAACGCGCGCCGACCTTTGGTGTGCCGGCCGACGGCGCGTATCACGACCCGCGGCGAGATGGCACCGAAGTGGAGGTGCGCCGAGAGCCGCGACGTGGCGTCGAGCGCGAGGTCGTCACGCGTGTCGTGATACGAGTCGACGCCGTCGACAAATGCCTCGAGCGTTTCGGCCGGCGGGCGCGGGCCCGAGGCTTGCGGGAGCTCGTCGCGCGAGTCGGCACGCACCGCCGCTGCGCCCGTGCATGCGTGCGGCGGCGATTCGAGCTCGGTCCACCGTTCGTAGAACCGGGTGAACACCTTCGGCACCGTTCCCGCACGCGTCGTCACGGCACCGGGGGGATGCACGAGCGTGCTCCAACGCGCGTGGACATCGATGTGGAGCTCGCCGAGTGCCTGCTCGACCGCGCGATCACGCGCCTGCGCGTAGCGCGTCACGTCAGCGTTCCAGTACACCGAGGTGGCCTCGCTCTCGCGGGCCAGGCGCGCAACCTCCACCGCGGGATCGCCGCGCACCACGGTCAATGCTCCCCCACACGCGTGCAGGTCACGATCCAACGCGCCGAGCGCGCCGAACAGCGCGTCCTGCCGCGCTCGACCGGCCGCCGCGAGCAACCGTTCGTCGAGCACGAACAGCGGCACTACCTCGTCGCTGTTCTGGGTGGCGTCGGCCCAGGCCAGGTTGTCTTCGAGCGAGAGGTCGCGCCGGAACCAGACGATCGAACGGAGCACGTCGCGCTGCTCGTGCGCCCGTGCGCTATCCGCCGCGAACGGCGGGCTCGGAGACTTCGGTGTACTCGGCGCGCGTCACGCCGAGCACGCCGTAAGCCATCGCAACGATCGCGAGCACCACCACCACGAAGTCGAGCTTGCCGCTGGCCGACAACTGCTCGTTGAGCAGCACTGCCCCGAGGATGACGCCGATGGTGGGCTGCATCACCTGCTCGGCGCCCACCGCGGCCGGGAGCACACCGGTTTGGAACGCGCTCTGCGAACACACGAGCCCGCCGATGGCCGACACCGCGAGCGCGTAGGGCTCCCAGTGCGGCGCCCATGCGAACACACCCTGGCCGAGATAGTGCACGAATGCCTTCGTGAGCACGGCGCTGATGCCGAACGCTGCTCCTGCCGCGATCCCGAGGAACATCGCGCGGCGGGCGAGCGTGGCCGTGTGGGCGAGCGCGATGCAGGCAACGATCACTGCAAGCACCGGCAGCACCGGCGCGATCCAGTCGTGGAGCGGCGCAATCTGCTCGCCACCGTTCGGCGCAACCTCATACAGGAAACTGGCGACTCCCACCGCGAGCAACAGTGCAGAGATCCATCCTTGGCGGTCGATCGTGCGACGCTGCAGGAAGCGGCTCAACAGGAGCGAGAACGGCAGCGACATCGCGAGGATCGGCTCCACGAGGATCAGGCTGCCGATGCCGAGCGCGATGGCCTCGAACACGTAGCCACCCACGTCGGACGACATACCGATCCACCAGCGCGGGCGGCGCGCCAAACGGCCGAGCAGGCCGAGGCGCATCGTGTGCTCCTCGTCGATCTGCTCGGCCTCGCTCTCCTGGTACACGTTGCTCAACGCGTACAGGAAGGCCGCGGCCAGCGCCGCGGCGACGGTGGCGAGTACCTCCCGACTCATTTCACTCTGTATCCAATCACCAACCCGGCCGACCTGAGCTGCTACTTCTACCCACACGGTTGGGAATGAATTCCCGGCTACCGTCCCGCGCGTGCGGCTCACCCCTCTGTACGGCGGCGGCGCACCGATCGCATTCGACGGCCCGATCGACGACCAGGCCGAGCCACTCACCCGCCAACGCCGCCGCTTCCGGGCGACGCTCGCCGACCTCGACGACGCGCAGTGGCGCGCCCCTACCCGGTGCGATGGATGGGCTGTCAGCGACGTGGTCGCGCACCTCGTGACCGTCGACGGGTTCTGGGAGGCGTCGGTGCGCGCCGCGCTCGCGGGCTCTCCCACCGAGGTACTCGCAAACTTCGACCCCGCGGCGCACCCACCGCTTCTGATCGCGCCGTTGCAACAGCTGTCGCGGACCGAGCTCCTCGAACGCTACGAGCGGGCCTGCGAGGGCTTTCTCGACGCGCTCGCGTCGGTGCGCGGCGAGCAGTGGAACCTGCTCGGCGAATCGCCCGCCGGCCACGTGTCGCTGCGCCTCGTCGCGCAGCACGCGCTCTGGGACTGCTGGGTACACGAACGCGACGTGGCGTTGCCGCTCGACATCGCGCCGGCCGCCGAGCCCGACGAGGTGACCTCGTGCCTGCGCTACGCGGTTGCGATCGGACCGCATCTCGTGCGCAACGGATCTGCGGCGGATCGCGTGGTCGGCACGTTTGGCGTGGTCGCTTCTGCGCCCGACTTTGTGATCACTGTCACAGTTGGCGACGAAGTGATCATCACGGGCATCGCACCTCCGCAAGGCGCACCCCTATTGCGTGGCAACGCGGCCGCACTCACCGATGCGCTCAGCGTGCGTGGCCCGCTTCCGGGCGACGCACCACCCGAATGGCACACGCTCGCCCGCGCGCTCGCCGCGGTATTCGACGCGCCACCGCGCTAATACACCGAATCAGTCGAGATTGCGGTGCGAGTGATGGCACCCTGTTCGCGCCGGGCGCTGGGCTCGGCGTGCGGAGAGGGGCATGGATGCCGTCGGGCTCGCTTGGACGCGCGATGGCCGTCGGGTCGACAATCGCCGTGTTGGTAGGAGTGGCAGCAACGGGAACCGCCGGCGCGGCGCGGGCGCACAACACTCGTTCGAGTGA
>DASXZO010000031.1:0-5920 GCA_036501845.1 Acidimicrobiia bacterium
TCAGAACGAGGTGATGACGCTGCGCACGACCTCGCGGTTCTCCATCGCGCGGAAGGCGTCGTTCACTTCGTCGAGCTTGATGTGGCGCGACACCATCGACTCGGTGTCGAGGCGGCCCGTCTCGATGAGGTCGACGAAGCGCTGGAAGTCGCGGCGCACCTGCGCCGAGCCGTACTTGCAGCCCTTCAGCGTCTTCTCGTTGAAGAACAGGTCGAACGTGGGGATCGTGAGCTGGGCGTCGGAGCGGGTCATGCCCACCATCACCGCCATGCCGCCCTTGCTCGCCATGTTGTAGGCCTGCAGCGTGGTCTCGGGCAGACCGATCACCTCGAACGCGTAATCGACGCCGCGGCCGCCGGTGAGCGCCTGCACCTGCGCCACCGGGTCGCCCTGGGTGGAGTCGACATAGTCGGTGGCGCCCTGCTGCTCGGCGGCCGCCTTCTTCTCGGTGCCCTGGTCGACCGCGATGATGCGGCTGGCCCCGGCGATGCGTGCACCCTGCAACACCGAGAGGCCGACACCCCCGCAGCCGATGATCGCGACAGTCGCGCCCGGGTGCACCTGTGCCGTGTTCAGTGCCGCGCCCACGCCGGTGGTGACACCGCAGCCAATGAGTGCGAGCTGGTCGAACGGCAGGTCGCTATTGATCTTGACCGCGGAGGTCTCGCTCACGGTCATGGCCTCGGCGAACGTACCGAGACCAGTCATCGTCATGAACGGATTGCCGTCGCTGCGGGTGCCGCGCGGCGTCATCATCACTTCGAACTCGGTGTCGCACAGGTGCGATCGGTCCGAGAGGCACGACACGCAGTGGCCGCATGCGGGGATGAACGAGGCGACGATCTTGTCACCCTTCTTGAACGCGGTGACGTCCTTGCCCACTTCCACCACGGTTCCCGCGCCTTCGTGGCCCAGCACCATGCCCGGCATCATGGGCACGTAGCCGTTCTTGATCGACAGGTCGGAGTGGCACACACCGCTCGCGCCCATCTCCACGAGCACGTCGCGGGGGCCCGGCGCCGCCGGCTCGACGTTCTCGATCTGCAGATCCCCACCCGTCTCCACGAACATTGCTACGCGCATCTCGACCTCAGACCTCTTGTTCTCGTGTGTGGACTTGTGTTCCGCCAATGCAGCGGGGCGAGGCTACTCACCCTGTAGCAACGACGAAACTGCGGGCTCGTCGCAGAACACAGCTGCGCGGTCCTGGAGCACACGCCCGGCCGGGATCGCATCGTCGCCGGCCACGAGCCGTCGCACCATGTCGGCCTTCGACGCGCCCTCGATGAGCCACAGGATGTGCCCGGCCGCGTTGAGCGCGGGGTAGGTGAGCGTCACGCGCTGGTTGCCCTGGAAGGGCGTGGTGGTGTGACTCACCAGACGGTCGTCCACGCCGAGCGCGGGGTCGTTCGGGAGCAACGACGCGGTGTGGCCGTTGTCGCCGAGGCCGAGGTGCACCACGTCGAGCGGGCGATCGCCGAGCACCGAGTCGAGCGTCTGCTCGTACTCACGGGCCGCGGCGTCGAGGTCGTCGCGCACGGGGATCGGGTGCACGTGGTCGGGCGGGATGTCGATGGCGTCGAGCAGCGCGGTGCGCAGCATTTCGAGGTTGCGCGCCGGGTCGCCGTCGGGCGCCATGCGCTCGTCGACCTGGAACACGTGCACATGGCTCCAGGTGATCGGGTGTCGCGCGAGCGCCGCGAACATCAAAGCCGGACTGTTGCCGCCCGACACGGCGAGCGACGCGGTCCCGTTTCGCTCGATTGCCCATGCGAGGGCGGAGGCGATGTGATCGGCCGCGCCGCGTCCGAGCTCCTCGCCGTCGCGGTACACGTGCAACTCGAGGTCGGTCATCTCGCTCCACTCAACCGTTCGTGGCGTCAGCCGTTCGACGGTGCGTTCGGCAGTTCGGCATGACCCCCGAATTGCTTGCGCAACGCCGACTGGATCTTTCCTGCGAACGTCGCCGCGCCCTGTGACGCGAACCGCGCTTGCAGCGCGCTCGTGAGCACCGGTGTCGGTACGCCGAGTGCGATCGCGGCCTCGGCCGTCCAGCGACCTTCGCCCGAATCGGAAACGCGACCGCCGAACTCGCTGAGCGTGGGCGACTCGTGCAGTGCCGACGCGAGCAGGTCGAGGAGCCACGACGGGATCACGCTGCCGCGCCGCCACAACTCGGCGATCTCGGGCAGATCGAGGTCGTACTGATAGTGCTCGGGGTGCGCGAGCGGCGCGATCTCGGCGCTCACCTCTTGCTGGTGCGCGCCGCCGCCGGCGCGTTCCAGCACGGCAAGGCCTTCCGAGTACGCGGCCATCAGCCCGTACTCGATGCCGTTGTGCACCATCTTCACGAAGTGGCCGGCGCCGTTGGGGCCGCAGTGCAGCCAGCCCTTTTCCGCCGGCGTCGGCGCGCCCGACCGCCCGTAGGTGCGCGGCGCGGAGTCGAGCCCGGGCGCGAGCGCATCGAAGATCGGCTCGAGCCGTCCGACCACGTCGGGTTCGCCGCCGATCATCATGCAGAAGCCGCGCTGTTCGCCGAACACGCCACCGCTCGTGCCGATGTCCACGTAGTGCAGCTGCTTCGGCGCGAGCTGCGCGGCGCGCGCGATGTCGTCGCGCCAGTCGCTGTTCCCGCCGTCGATGATCGCATCGCCCGGTTCGAGGAGCGAGGCGAGGTCGTCGAGCGTCGACTGCGTGTACGCGGCGGGCACCATGAGCCATACCGCGCGAGGCGGCGTCATCGCCTTCACGAGCTCGGCATGCGAGTGCACACCGACGGCGCCATCGCGCGCGAGCGCGTCGACCGCAGCCGCATCCACATCGAGGGCGACGACGCGATGTCCAGCGGCCATCAGCCGCCGCGACAACCCCGCGCCCATCCGGCCGAGTCCGACCATCGCGAGTTCCATGCGACGCAGTCTGCCCAACGCGGGCCCGCTCATGCGTCACCCGTCTTCCCGACGACTGAAATGGAGCCATAGAAAACGGAAACCGGCTCGCGGGCACGAGCCGGTTCCCTGTGGTTCAGGCGCTTTGGGGGTACGCCTTCCGGCACCGCATACGGACCATTGGGGGTGGGTCCGTCGTGGGGTTCGGTCGGTACCGGGTGTCACGCCAAGCGCGACAGATCAAGTAGTACCGCTGTGCTCGACGCGTCCAAAGTCGCGCGGCCGTGGGCCTGAGAGTGCGCCCAGGTGCGTGGTCACCAGTCGGTGGCCACCCGGGCGACGGCGCGGCCGCTCGCGCTGAGCGCGGCGTAATCACCTGCGGCTTGCGCGGTGATGAGGTCGTGGAAGCCGTAGTTGCGACCGGGGATCGCGAGATGCGGGAGATCGGCGTCGAGCATCTGCACGAACGTGCCCGACGGCGGGCCGCCCTTGTGCAATTGCCCGGTGGAGTGGAGGTAGCGGGGCCCGATGGCGGCAGTCGCGGCGGCGCCGGTGCGGTCGCGCACGGCCACGCGTCGATCACCCAGGTTGCGGGCAACCGGGCCGTCGGGGTCGACGAACGCCTGCAGCGCCACATAGCGGCCCGGCCCGGCGCCGGCGAGCGCGTCGTTGAGCGGCACGATGGCGATGTCGCCCGGACCGTCGGCCAGCACCTTCGACGCGGCCTGCTTGGCCGCTTCCACGTCGGGTTGGTCGAACGGGTTGATCTGTAACACCGCGCCCGCGAGCGCGGTGGCGATCTCCCACCGCATCACCTCCCGGCCGAGTGCGGCGGCATCGCTCGTGACGTCGGCCGCGCCGAGATCGAGGTCGCCGCCGCGCCCGTACGACACGCGCACACGATCGGGACCGTCGGCATCGGACACGTCACCGGGCACCGGGAGGATTCCCTTGTCGTGCTTGCCGGTCGATTCGGCGATGAGCTGTTCGAGCCACTGCGCAAACGCCGCGGGCGCGTCGAGCACGGCCTTGTCTCGGCCCTCGCGTGCGCTGCCGCCGAGCAGCGCACCGAGTTGCAGACCTGGGTTGGCGGCTGCGTCGACGCGGCACTCGTTCGCCATCGCGCTCGCGGCGCCGAGCATCGCCTTCACGTCCACGCCGAGCAGCGACGCGGCGACGACCCCGAAGTGCGACAGCGCCGAGTAGCGGCCGCCGATCGTGGGTGTGGCGTGATGCACGGCCGAGAAGCCGCGTTCGGTCGCGAGCTGGTCGAGTGCCGAACCGGCGTCGGTCACCACGGCGAAGTGCGCGGGATCACCGGAGCGGGCCCAGAAGAAGTCGAGTTGCGAGCGGGTCTCGAGCGTGCCGCCCGACTTCGACGCGAACACGTAGAGCGTCGACGTTGCCTCTGCAGCTTCGGCGGCCCGAGCCACCGCAGCGGGATGGCTCGTGTCGAGCACGGTGAACGACGGCGCGTCGGTGGCCACGAGCGCCGATCCTGCGAGCAGTTCGGGGAAGAGGCTCGAACCGCCCATGCCGCACCACACCACGTGCCGAATGCCGCGAGCCCTGGCATCGTCAGTTGCACGTTGCACCGCATCGAGCGCGCCCGACATGTGATCGGGTTCGCCAAGCCAACCGAGGCGGTTCGTGATCTCGGTGGGATCGGGTGACCACAACGTGTGATCGCCGCCGAACATACGTGTGGCGGCGTGTTGCTCGATCAGCTCATTGGCGGCGTCAGGCACCGCGTGGAGTGTAGGGAGCGTTCCGAGCCCCACCTCCCGCGTACGATCGCAACTCCATGATCGATCTCCGTCGCCTCGCCGACGACCCCGCGTATCGCGCGGGAATCGAGCGCAAGCGCGTCGCGTCGGGCCTGCTCGACGAGGTGGTGGCGCTCGACGCGCGCTACCGAGCGCTCGACAGCGACGTGCAGGCGCTGCGCGCTCGCCAGAACACCGCGAGCAAGGAGATCGGCCGCGCGTCGGCCGACGAGCGCCCGGCCAAGATCGAAGGCGCGGCGCAACTCAAGGAAGAGCTCCGTGCTGCGGAGGCTGCGTTGACCGAGCTCGAACCCGAGCTGCGCGCGCTCACGTTGCAGGTGCCGAACCCCGCCGATTCGTCGGTGCCCGACGGTGGCGAAGACGACGGTGAGGTGGTGCGCACGGTCGGCACACTGCCCGCGGCGCCGCCCGCAGCCGACCATGCCGCCTTCGCCGAACGGATGGGCTGGGTCGATCGCGAGCGGGCGTCGGAGATCGCCGGGAGCCGTTTCGCGTATCTCATGGGCGACGCGGTGCTACTTGAGTTCGCGCTGCTGCAGTGGGTGCTCGGCCAGGTGGTCGCGGCCGGGTACACGCCAGTGGTGCCCCCGGTGCTCGTGCGCGAACGCACGATGGAGGAGGCCGGCTTCTTCCCCACCGATCGCGCGCAGGTGTACGAGGTCGACGGCGGTGAGCTGTTCCTCGTGGGCACGGCCGAAGTGCCGCTGGCGATGCTGCACCGCCAGGAGACACTCAATGCCGACGGGTTGCCGCTGCGCTACGTGGGTTACTCGTCGTGCTTCCGTCGCGAAGCGGGCACGTACGGCAAGGACACGCGCGGCATCTTCCGCGTGCATCAGTTCGACAAGCTCGAGATGTTCGTGTTCTGCGACCCCGAGAACTCATGGGACGAGCACGCGCGCATTCTCGCGATGGAAGAGAGCATTATCGGCGGCCTCGGTCTGCCGTATCGCGTGTTGAACGTGGCGGCCGGCGACCTCGGCCCTGCCGCGGCGAAGAAGTACGACATCGAGGTGTGGCTGCCGTCCGAAGGTCGCTACCGCGAGGCCACGTCGTGCTCGAACTACCTCGAGTACTCGGCCCGACGTGTGGGCTCGCGTGTGAAATCCGAGCGAGGCACGCAGCTCGTGCACACGCTCAATGGCACGGCGTGCGCGATCAGCCGCACGCTCGTGTACCTGTTCGAGCACTACCAGAATCCCGACGGCAGCTTCCGCATCCCCGAGGTGCTCCAGCCGTTCATGG
>DASXZO010000032.1:0-4379 GCA_036501845.1 Acidimicrobiia bacterium
AACGAGGTGATCGTGCATGCCGTCGTCGCAAGCGCCGGCTGGACGGGCGACGAGACGTTCGACCCGAAGCGCTCGTTGCTGTCGGAGCGCTATCCCGGCACGCTCGCCGAGAAGGTCGCGGTGGCGCGTCGCAATCTCGTGCCCAAGCCGCCTGAACTCTCGTTCACGGACGCGGCGTGCCTGCCGACGGCATGGCTCACGGCCTACCGGATGCTGTTCACGAACTCGAACACGCAACCCGGCGACACGATCTTGGTGCAGGGTGCGGGCGGCGGCGTCGCGACCGCACTCATCGTGCTCGGGGTTGCAAGCGGGCGGCGGATCTGGGTGACGGGTCGGCACGAGGAGAAGCGCGCACGTGCCCTCGAGCTCGGTGCGCATGCGGCCTTCGAGAGCGGCGCGCGTCTTCCCGAGCGTGTCGATGCGGTGATGGAAACCGTCGGCGCGGCCACGTGGGCGCACTCCGTTCGATCGCTCCGACCGGGCGGCACGATCGTCACGTCGGGCGCGACGAGCGGCCCCAATCCGCCCGAAGACCTGACGCGTGTCTTCTTCCTGCAGTTGCGGGTAGTGGGCTCCACGATGGGTAACCGCGATGAGCTCACGCGTTTGTCGTCGTTCTGCGCGCTCACCGGTGTGCGCCCCGTGATCGACGCGGTGATGCCCTTACGCGACGCAGCCGAGGGCTTCCGGCGCATGGCGGAAGGCGATCTCTTCGGCAAGATCGTCTTCGAAGTCTGAGACGCAAGCCAGTTCCCGTTCCGGCGCGGCGGACCGCGCGGCGCCGGTACGGTGTGGCCGGCGTGAGCGCAGGGGTCGAGCAAGTGCCGGTCGCGTCGGACGCGGATGCGTCGCCGTGGCGGCGATGGCTCGTCGATCCGCTCGTCACGTACGTGGTGATCGCCGCGACGGTGGGCTCGATCATGTGCTTCCTGCTGCCGCGCTTCACCGGCAACGACGAACTCGCGCACTTCGTGCGTTCGTACCAGATCTCCACCGGTCACCTCACGCCGGTCAACGCGCCGCCGCACACGCAGGCCGGAACCGGCGCGTGCGTGCCCGCATGGCTCGCGGCGAACTACCTCAACGCCGAGTTCGACATCTACGCGAGAGAGAACGGGGGCCGTGCGGAACCGGTGGCGCCGTCGAACGCTTCTGGGCGACTTCCCACCCCAGCCGAGCTCCAGCAGTTCGAGCGCGTGCTGGCGACCCGTCTGATCGGGTGTGGTGCGGGGCACTACTTCGTGGACACGTCAACGTTCGCCTGGTATTCGCCGGTCGCGTACCTCCCGTCGGCCGGCGCGATCGCGGTCGGCCGCGGGCTCGGTTGGTCGAGCGACGGTTTGGACCGCGCGGGCCGCCTGGCGCAGCTCGCAGCGGTGATCGCTCTCATCGGGCTCGCGATCCGGCGCAGTCCCTACGCGAAGTGGTTGCTCGCCATCGTGGGGCTCGTTCCCACCGCACTCGTGGTGGCGAGCACGATCCGGCCCGACGCGATCACCACCGCGCTGTCGTTGCTCGTGATCGCATCGGCATTGCGCGCCGCCGACGCCGGAGGTTTCACGCGCCGCACCCTTGTGGACGCGCTCGTGTGGAGTGCGCTGCTCGGCCTGAGCAAACCCGCGTACTGGCTCGTTGCCGCGGCCTTCCTCGTTGTGATCGTGAGCAAATGGCAGCGGCGGGATCCGTCGCATGGTGTCGCGAGGATCGTGCGGGACGGTGGGTGGCTCGCGGTTGTTCCGGTCGCGGTCGCCGCCGCGGCCTCGACGGCGTGGCAGTCGGCGCAGCGCAACCGTTTCATCTGTGATGTGCGGTTCTTCGGGATTCATGTGAACACGCACAAGTCGTTCCACGACATCCTTGTACGGCCGAATCAGTTCATCGGCGGCTTCGTGGGGGTGCTCTGGTACAACGCGGGCCCGTGGCTGCGCCAACTCGTGCAGGTGGACCCGATCATCACGGGTGCGAATTGGCCGATCATCACGATCGCACTTGTGCTGCTCGGGTTTCTCGTGCTCGCGCTCCGACCGACGGTCGGGGTCGATCACGTGCCGAGGGCGCCGCGCCGTGGAGATCGGGTCGTGTTCGCGCTCACGGCGCTCGCGCTGCTCGTCGCGCTCACCGGAGGGTTCGCGATCTATTGCAGCTCGCCGGGAACGATCGAATCGTTGTTCTTCACCGCGCGCTTCTTGCTACCGGTGTTCGCGCTCCTGTTGCTCGCGATGGTGCCAATGGGTCGAGCCGCAGGTCTCCTACTGCGACAACCCGTGCCACCAGTCGTTGCGTTGGCCGCGTTCTACGCGGTGTATCTCGTGGCGGTTGCGAGCACCACGAGATGACTGAGGGGAAGGGGCGCCGGTCGGTCTCGATTCCGGCCGTGCTGCGGCGCAAGGCCGTCGCGGTCGGTGCTGAGCATTGGCTCGACGAACTCGCTGCGCTCGTCACTCGCCTCGAACAGCAGTGGGACATCGCGGTTGGCCGGTCATACGACCTTGGCAGCGAGGCGTACGTGGCCGAGGCAACCACGAGTGACGGGCGGGCGGTCGTCATGAAATTGGTGGTTCCGCGAGACGCCGACGCGGCGCGCAACGAGATCACTGCACTGCAGTTGGCCGACGGTCACGGGTGCGCCGCACTACTGCGCGCCGATGCAGATCTCGGCGCGCTGTTGCTCGAGCGGCTCGGCCCGCCGATGTTCGAACTCGGGATCCCGATCGAACGCCGTCACGAGATCCTGTGCGACACAGTGGCGCAGATGTGGCGCGCCGCACCCGGCTGCCCACTCCCGTCCGGTGCCGACAAGGCCCGCTGGTTGGCCAGCTTCATCTCCTCACGGTGGGAGAAGCTCGATCGACCGTGCTCCAGGAAGGCGGTCGATCACGCGCTGGAGTGCGCACGCCGCAGAGAATTGGCGCACGACGACGAACAGGCGGTGCTCGTGCACGGCGACGTGCACCAGCTGAACGCGCTGCAGCATGGCGACGGTTTCAAGCTCGTCGATCCCGACGGCCTGTTGGCCGAGCCCGAGTTGGATCTCGGTGTCTTGATGCGCGGGGACCCCGTCGAGCTCCTCGAGGGCGACCCGCGTGCGCGAGCGCGTTGGCTCGCGGCCCGTTCAGGCCTCGACGCGACGGCGATCTGGGAATGGGGCGTCGTCGAGCGCGTGTCCACTGCGCTGCACTGCGAAGAGATCGACGTTCAGCCTCTCGGTCGCGAGACATTGGCCGCGGCTGAAGCGGTCGCCGGTATCGACATGGAGTAACTGCGGCAGACCGCCGTCACGCCGGGGCGGCGAGGTTGTGCGTCGCGGCCAGGAGCGCGCCGGCAACGAGGGCAACCATGATCGCTGCAAGCGCGAAGTCTCGACGGATGCGCGTTCGATCGCCGGTGAGCGCTGCACCGCGCCGAACTGCCCGGGCGCCGATCGGGCGTTCCACGAAGACGAACGACGCCGTGGCGACGGCGAGCGTGACCCCGACGCGGAGCGCGAACAGCGGCCAGAACTGCCAGTTGACCCGCGGTGGCAACAGGACGAGGTAGATCGGCCAGTGGTAGAGGTACGCGCCGTAGGAGATGCGCCCGAGCCAGGCGAGCGGTCGGGTGCCGAAGATGCGCGCGAGAAACGGCGATTGCGGCGAGATGACCGCCGCGATCAACACCACGGTTGCGAGCGCCGCGACGGTGGCGCCGCCGTCGTAGAAGCCAGATCCATGGAAGGCGAGGCGAACCACCATCACCGCGAGGACCACGGTTGCGAGCACGCCGGCACCTTCGAGCAGCCACCGCGGCACGGCGCGGTGCACGGCACTCACGCCGATGAGGGCCAGAATCGCGCCGCAGAGCAATGCCTGCGCGCGTGCGTCGGTGCCCACATAGGCGTGCACGTCGCGACCGACGAGATGGAGCGCGATCATCCACGCCGCCGACGCGACCATCAGAGCAAGTGAGATACCGATGATTGGCGACCGCCGCCCTCGAGCGCGCCGATAGAGCCACCAGAGCAAGGGCGGCCACACCACGTACCACTGCTCCTCGACGGCCAGCGACCAGGTGTGCTGCAACGGCGAGAAATTGCCGGTCGAGGCGATGTGCCCGATGGTCGGAAACGCGATGTGCCAGTTCTGCACATAGAACAGCGTCGCGAACGCGTCGCGTCGAATGGCGTCGATGTCGCCCGGCCGAGCGGCCCAGCGTGCGTAGGCCGCGACGCCGAGCAACAGCAGCAAGACGGCGGGTAGCAACCGCCGCAGTCTGCGGTCCCAGAAACCCACGAGGTCGAGTCGCCGGTTGCGGTCCAGCTCCTCGAGGAGCAGGGCGGTGATGAGGTAGCCGGACAACACGAAGAACATGTCGACGCCGAGGTAGCCGCCCACTGCCCA
>DASXZO010000033.1:0-73112 GCA_036501845.1 Acidimicrobiia bacterium
CGGTCCGACGCTACGGATTCGCTTCCTCGGGCCGACCCCCGACGCTCGTGTCGGACACGCCACCGCATCGCGGGCAACCATGCCACCGATCCCGGCGTCGCAACGGGTTGTGATGGGTTCGGTGTGGCCGCGGGTCCAGGCCGCGGCGGCGTCGCAGATCAGGATGATCTGGACGCGGCTGCGCGTGAACGCAGGCGCCTCGTCGTTGTTCGTCGTGTTGGCGACGGCGGCGTCGGCCATGCGGACGAGGCCGTCGGCGGCGTACGCGTCGTAGGGGTCGCGGATCCCGGCGCGGCGGGCGTCGTGGAACACCTCGTTGGTGAACCCGTCCAGCGCACTCTGGAAACGGGCGCCTTTGTCGGGAGTCATGGTCCCTTCGAAGCGGTAGGCGCCGTCACGATCGGTCCAGCTGCGAAACGACCGCCGCGCATGGATCCTCTCGATCGCCGACGGACCCGCGCCCCGCTGCCGCGCCGCAGCACACTCGCTCTTCAACGCCGTCATCGACCCGGTCTTGCCGAGCGCGAGGAGCTGGGCTTCGGAGTCAGGGTCGGCGCTGGCGGCGCCGGCGATCATCTTCGCCTTGCCGGGTGACAGTTGGCCTTTCTTGACTGCGGCCGCGACTTGCGGCAGATCGTCGAGTTGCGCGCCGAACTCGACCGTGCCATGCGCGTCGCTCTTGGTCGTACCGGTCTTGTTCGCCAACCACGACTCGGGCGAGCGTGCACCATCGTGCTTCCAGGCGTCGGTCTGATCCACCCGCCGCATCGCCAGAGCCTTCAACGCGACCGCGAAGCGTTCGATATCCGCCGCCGCGCACACGATCCGTTGCGCCTGCTTCCCCGTGAACAGATCACCATCGAAGTCTTCAGTGACCGATGCGAGGACATCGTTCACGCCGTCGAGTTGCTCGAAGATCGTCGCCCCACTCACACCCTCATCATGGCAGGGGGTTCGGACAACAGAACCCGAAAACCCAGTATTCGCAGAACTGTTTTGCGAATTTCTCGACCGGGATCGATCAGCCTGGAAGTGAGCCTGCGGCAGCGGGGCCTTCGGTGGGTGGAGTGGCGTGTTGCGCGATCGTGTCTGCGTCTTCACCTTCGAGTGACTCATCGCGGGGATCGTCGGCAGGTATCTCCTTGCCGCCGCCGCCCGTCCGGGTGTGTTCCGACGGCTTGGTGCTGTCATCGTCTCGTTGCTTGTCGCCCACCGTTATCTCCTCGTCTCGGGCGCGCGTGTGTGCCCCTATGCCGGCACGCACAAACTCGGCGTCGTGAATGGCACCCGCGCGAACCCATACGGATTGAGCGCCGAGGCGCCGGGGTATTCGTGGCGGTCACACGCCGCCTGCGAGGGCGGTCCGAATCGCCTGTCGCACGGAGAACGACCATGGCTGAGTCGACCCAACACGCTCACGCGACATCGGCGCACACCGAGAAGAACGGTGGGCTCGCTCACAACGCGCGTGTGATCGTGGGAACCTTGATCCTCGCGGCGCTCGTAGTGTTCGGTGTGGACAACCGCCGCACGGTCAAGGTGAGCTGGATCGTGGGCAACGGCACGGCACCCTTGGTCGCTGTACTCGCCGCGGCCGCGGTTGCCGGTGCGCTCATCGGCTGGCTCTACTTCCACCGTCCCCGGCACTCGCATCACTGACGTTCTCGACGACCAGCGCCGGTCGGGCTCGAACGGCTTCGCCTCGCGAAGTCGAGCCGGTCGTGAGCAATCGCGGCGCGCGCGGCGTTCGATCCGCATGCGCCGTGAACACCGCCGCCTGGGTGGGCCGACGCCGATGCCAGGAAGAGTCGTCTGATCGGCGTCTCGGGGCGGCCGAAGCCGGGCGTCGGCCGGAAGACGAACTGCTGGAACAATTGCGCGGTTCCGCCATTGATCCCGCCACCGACGAGGTTCGAGTCGCGGTCTTGAAGATCGTTCGGAGCCAGGATGTGGCGGCCGCGTACGAGTGACGTGAAGCCCGGCGCGAGCCGTTCGATGCGGTGCTGCATTCGGTCGGCGAACGCCTCACGCCACTTCGGGTCGGACAGCGGGGGGAGTGTGTCGGCCGCGTCGCCTTTGATCTCGCGCGGGAGATGGGAGTATGCCCACGCCGTCTCACGACCGGGCGGCGTGCGTGTGGGGTCGGCGACCGACTGTTGGCCGACGATCAAGAAGGGCTCGTCGGGAACGAGTCGCTGTTCGATCTGGGCTCGCGAACGCGTCAGTTCGTCGATGCTGTCGACGATGTGAAGCGTTCCTGCGCGGCGCGCCTCGGGTGCGCTCCACGGGATGGCGCTGTCGAGGTTCCAGTCGACCTTGAACACCGATTGATCCCATACGAACCGACGGAGATCGTCAGCGAATTGGCTCGGCAGGTGCTCGAGGCCGACGAGCTTCGTGAACAGGTTCGGCGCGTCGACATCGGCAAGCACGGCTCGACGCGCCAGTACTTGCTGACCGTCGATCGCCACGCCGACCGCTCGTCCATCGCGAACGACGACGCGTTCCACCGGCGCATTGCACACGAGCCTGCCGCCGCGCGCCTCCAAGCGGGCAACGAGGGCTCGGGTCAATGCTGCGGCGCCGCCCTCGGGGACGGGCCAGCCGTAGTCCTGGCCGAGCATGCACAGGAACCATCCAAAGAACCCGCTCAATACCTGCCCTGGCGCCAGGTCGGCATGCAGAGCACAACCGGCAACCAAGCGTTGGGCGGGATCGGATCCGAAGTATTCGTGGGTCATCTGCCGCACCGGCAAGAGCGCGAATCGCGCGAGTCGCAGCGCGTCCCGCCGCGCCGCGAGCGCGAGCTGCACGGACGCTTTGACCGGCGGCATTGGTGCGAACAGGCCCTCGATGAGCCCGGGCCGCAACCTCTCCCAACGCCGGTGCAGCTCGCGCCACGCGTCGCCGTCGCCGCCGCAGAAGGCGTCGAGCGATGCTGCGGTGTGGTCGAGCTCGGTGGTGAGCACCGGACACGTGCCGTCGGCGGCGGGGTGCGCCAGCACGATCGGCGCGTACTTCCAAGTGAGGCCGTGCTCCTCGAGGCGAAGGCCGCGCACCACCGGCGACGCGGCCGCGAGCGGATAGAACGCGCTGAACAGGTCGTTGACGAAGCCGCGTTCCATGAGTTCGGCTGAGCGCACTGCGCCGCCGGGATCGGGCGCCGCTTCGTAGACGACGACGTCCCAGCCCCGGTCGGCGAGGAGGTTGGCGGCGACCAAGCCATTGGGTCCCGCCCCGACGACGACGGCGTCGGCGTCACTCGCCACTGTGCGACTTCCCCTCGACGTGGTGGTGGCCCACAACGACCTTCCGCAGCCGGTGCAGCGACGCGCGGTTGCGGAGGTAGACGAGTCCGTTCTCAACTGGATTCGGGATGACCGACCAGATTCCGCCGGTCGTGTGCTCGGTCATCACCACTTTCGTTCGGCGGCCCTTCGCCTTGGGACGAAGGTCGAGCTGCACGCGAGCGCGTCCGAGCGGCCGCGCTCGCACTTCGAGCACAACCTTTCGATCGGGTTCAGCCTCGATCAGTTTCGTGTTGTCGCGAAGGGTCAGCGGACCGATTCCCACTCGATGATGGAACCGCGATCCAGGTTTGGGCCACGAGCGATCAGCCGCCCGTATGTCGCGAGCACCGACCACCCATCGCGCGTACGCGCTCGTGTCCATGAGCGTCTCGTACACGTCCCTGGGCGGTGCGTCGATCAGGATGTCGTTGCGCGCCATCCCTCCCTCTTACCCAGCACCGCGAGTTATCCGCGCTGCCGGCGAAGCAACCGATCGCACGGGTCTGAAGGGACCTGAATCGCTGATCCAAAGTCCGACGCGAACGCGTTTCTCCCGGGGGGTCGCCGGGAACGCATGGATCACAAGCACGCCCAGTTACGCCGCTTGGCAAGACAGCGACAGAAGACCTACTCACTGGACTCGGAGCAAGAACACAACAAGTGAAGCAGCGCGCGTCGGCTGACCTGCCCTCGTGCATAGGAGAGGAGTAGCTATGGATGGCAGCAACACAAGGCGCGACCGCTCGTGGGCGCTGGTCACCGGCGCCTCGAGCGGGATCGGGCTTGAGCTCGCGCGCCAGTTCGTAGAACACGACTTCGACGTGGTCGTCGCTGCGGAGGACGACGGCATCACGCAAGCCGCGGCTGAACTGAGGCGAGAAGGCGCGGATGTGCGCGCCGTGCAGGCCGATCTGGCGACGGCCGACGGCGTGCAACGTCTCGCCGACGAGATCGATGGCCTCGCTGCGCCGATCGACGCACTCGCGATCAATGCGGGCGTCGGGGTTTCCGGTCCGTTCGTGGAGACGAGGCTGGAAGACCACTTGAACCTGGTCGATCTGAACGTTCGCGGCGCTGTACACCTCACGCGCCTCGTACTGCCTGGCATGGTGGACCGAGGCGTTGGCCGGCTCCTGTTCACGTCGTCGATCGCGGCAACGATGCCCGGGCCGTACGCGTCTACTTATAACGCGTCGAAGTCGTTTCTCTTGTCATTCGCCGAAGCCTTGCGTGTCGAGGTGGAGGACGCCGGCGTGACGGTGACCGCGCTGATGCCCGGCCCGACCGACACGAATTTCTTCTCGCGCGCCGACATGGAGGACACGAAGCTGGGCCAGGCCGACAAGGACGACCCCCGCAAGGTCGCGGCCGACGGATACGAGGCGCTCATGTCGGGCAAAGACCGCGTGGTGGCGGGCTCGATGAAGAACAAGGTCCAAGCCGCTGCGGCGAAGGTCATGCCCGACAAGGTGACCGCGGCGATGCACGGCACGATGAGCAAGCCGGGGTCGGGACAGTGACGCGGGCTGCGACCACACGCGACGCAAGAGTGGGAAGGAGCTATCGATGAAAGCGCTCACCTGGCATGGCCGTCGAGACGTGCGTGTCGATGACGTGAAGGAACCCACGATCCAAGATCCGACCGACGCGATCGTACGAATCACGTCGACCGCGATCTGTGGGTCCGACCTCCATCTCTATGAACTCTTCGGACCATTTCTCGATCCGGGCGACATCCTCGGACACGAGCCGATGGGCGTCGTCGAAGCAGTCGGATCCGAGGTCGAGCACATCGGCCCCGGCGATCGCGTCGTGATCCCGTTCAACATCTCGTGCGGGCAGTGCCAGATGTGTAGCGAGCAGTTGTATTCGCAGTGCGAAACCACGCAGGTACATGAGCACGGCACCGGCGGCGCGCTGTTCGGGTACACGAAGCTCTATGGTCAGGTAGCCGGCGGCCAGGCGGAGTTCATGCGTGTCCCGCAGGCGCAGTTCGGGCCGATCAAGGTGCCCGAAGGGCCGCCGGACGAGCAGTTCCTCTTCCTTTCGGATGTGCTTCCGACGGCGTGGCAAGCGGTGGAGTACGCCGCGATCCCGGACGGTGGCAGCGTGGCCGTGCTGGGTCTCGGGCCGATTGGCCAGATGAGCGCGCGTATCGCTCACCACCGAGGCGCGCGCGTCTTCGGCATCGATCTCGTGCCCGAACGGCTCGCTATGGCGCGCCGGCACGGCATCGAAACCATCGACCTCAACCAGCACGACGATGTCGCAGACACGCTGCGCGAAATGACCGACGGCCGCGGCCCGCAAGCCGTCATCGATGCGGTCGGTATGGAAGCGCACGGTGCGCCGCTGGCCCGGACGGCTCAGAAGCTCGTCGGCTTCCTGCCCGACGCAGTTGCCGCGCCAATCATGCAACGGGCGGGAATCGACCGATTGGCCGCGCTCCACTCCGCGGTCGACATCGTGCGCCGCGGTGGCACGATCTCGATCAGTGGCGTGTACGGCGGCGCCATTGACCCGATGCCGATGCTGCAGATGTTCGACAAAGGCATCACGCTGCGCATGGGTCAGGCCAATGTGCGACGGTGGGTGGACGCTCTCATGCCGCTGGTCTGCGATACCGCGGATCCGCTGGGCGTGCTCGATCTCACGACACACCGGTGGCCGCTCAGCGATGCGCCGAAGGCCTACCAGATGTTCCAGGAGAAGAGCGATGGCGCGGTGAAGGTCGTGCTCCAGCCGTAGAGCCACCGAAACCGATCGACTCGGATGTCGTCAGTGGGTCCCGATGAGGTGCACGAGCGGGTCGCCCGGGTAGGTCGAATAGTCGCAGGGCGCGGTGGGGCGCGGTTCCCAGTCCCACAGGAGGATCGCGTCGCTGCCGCGGGCCAATTGCGCCGCGGCCTTCGCTCGAACCTCCTTGACCCGCTCACTCAGGCTCGCGCACGCCGCGGCACTCCCGCCGTCGACGCCCATCTCGCCGGCGATGATCGGCTTGTCGAGCGCGGCGGCCTGTCGCAGTCGCACCGCAATGCCGTTCCACTGATCACCACCGAGGGCGACCCCGGCCGGGTAATAGTCGTGGTACGAGAGCACGTCGATTCCGGCGCTGCGACCGACGAACGCGTAGTCGGTTCCCGCAGTGCCGCACTGCCCGCTGCCAAGGAAACCGGCCTCGACGAGGTGGTGCCGATCGATGTGATGCACGGCGCCACCTTCGGTGTCGAAGAACGACCGCATGGCTGCGGCCGCGGCGCGCTCATCGCTGCACGACGTGTGCCCATAGCACGCATCCCCTGAAAATCCCGCGGCACACGACGATGCCTCGGGTTCGTTCACCAGTTCCCACATCCCGACGGCCGGTGAGCTCGCGTAGCGCGTGACGATGTCATGCACGTACGTGGCGTACGACAGCGGCGCAAGCGCGCGGTCGTCGTCGTCGTACGCGTGCTGATAGCCGCCGCTGTACCACTGCGGGCCCTTCCAATGCCCGTCGTCGCAGGATCCACTCTGGCCCGCGAGCGACATCACGAGGAAGTCGTGATGTGCTGCGGCTGCACGCACGACTCTGTCCAACGGACCCCAGTCGAGCTTCTTGGTGCGGAACTGCGTCGCCATGGAACCCTGCCACGCCCAGATACGAACGAGGGAGTGCGCTGGCATCGCCGCAAAGAACGCTCCGAGTTGCGTGTTGCTGAGCATCGCTCCGCAACCGGCGTTGCTTCCCCACAAGGTGGGCAGCTCGTAGGCGTTCAGACCAACCGTGCGGTACGGCTTGCCGCCCAACACGAGGTGACCGCGCGACGCGCGAATCGTCGCGGCCGGCTCGACTCGCGCGGTCGCAGGCTTCGCCGCGCTCGCCGCACCGGCCGACTGCGGAGCGAGACCGTGCGCGAACGTTGCCAACGCGAGCACGCCCACGACCACACGCAGTACGACGGATCGTCGGGGCACACCCTTGTTGTCGGCGCCGAACGGAAGGGTCCTGACCGCGAACCATGCGTTCCCGCAACCAGCTTTGTCGAGAAGCGCGGTCGAGCCGGTGGCGACTCAAGGGCGTGCGGGTAACGGCATCGCGGACCACCGGCGCGGGGCCCGGCGATGAGATCAGGCGTGCAAGTGCTCGGTGGGCGAGAGGCCGAGCCAGGCGCGCGCGCCGCCCGCAACGTCAGTGGCACGGTGCAGGCCGAGATCTTGCAGCGTGGCCGCGGCCAAGCTCGACGCGTAGCCCTCCGAGCACAGCACGAGGATCTCGACGTCGTGCGACGTCGCTTCGGGGATCCGTGCGGCGCTGGCCGGGTCGAGACGCCACTCGAGCACGTTCCGTTCAATGACGATGGCGCCCGGAACCGCGCCCTCGATACGGCGCTGTTCACTCGGTCGGATGTCGACGAGGAGCGCGCCATCGCGAACGCGCCGTGCCGCCTCGTCGGGGTCGACTCGTTGCAGGCGCTCGCGCGCTCGTTCGACGAGCGTGTCGATCGTGACCGCTTGGTTCACGATGCCGCGTGCGAATCGTCGGCGTCGGCAATGCGCGACACGTTGAGCTCGTCGCCGTCGCCGTGGAAGAACGTCATGGTGGCGAGGCGTGGCGCGTACGCGTGGATGCTCAAGGCCACAGCATCGTCGACATTGTTCATGCCGTGCACATGGTTCGGACCGAACGTCACCGACGTGCCGGTCGTGAGCGTTCGCCAGCGTCGACGCGCGGGAGTGGCCCGGTCGGTGACCGTCTCGAGCAGCTGGCCGTGCACGACGGTGCACGTGCCGATGGCACCCCCATGGTCGTGGAGCGCGACGCCGGCGCCGCTCGGCCAGCCGATGCACCACACGTCGTACTCCGCTGTGTCGAGGAGCCTCACGAACCAGCGGTTGGCTTCGTTGTCGCGCAGGTGCGGCATCCAGCTGTGCGGGTTGGACACGAACCCGGCGGTCACGGCCTGGAGCTCGGCCAGGATCAGGCGGCGCTCGGCGGTGCCGTCCGGGGTGACGAGGTCGGTGGCGGGAGCCAGCATCATGTCCACAATATAGAAAGCGAATCAGCAATATGGAATATGCTGTGGCGGAGTTCACGCCGGGCATCGCACCGTGCCGACGCCTGGGCCTGGAAGAATGGCGCGCTATGGAACCGCAGCGCACTGGCGCCCAGGCCATCGAGCGGGCCATCGCCGTGCTCGCCTGTTTCGTCGGCGACGACGGATCGCTCGGCGTCTCCGAGGTCGCGCGGCGGGTGGAGCTGGGCCCGAGCACCGTGCACCGCATCGTCCGAGCCTTGTGCGCGGGTGGCTTGCTTGCCCAGGACGCGCGCACCGATCAGTACCACCTCGGACCGATGGCCGCGGCGTTGGGTTTGCTCGCGTCGGAGCGGCTCGGCCTCACGCTGGCTCAGCCCGAGCTCGAACGGCTCGCGCTCGGCACCGGCGAATCAGTGAATCTCGGCGTGCGGCGCGGCGACGAAGTGCTCGTCGTGCTGCGCATCCCCTCGCCGCATGCGCTCCGCTTCGAGCAGGCGCCGGGTTCGCACGTACCGATTCACAGCTCGGCGATGGGAAAGGCGATCCTTGCCTTCTCCGAACAGGCGCCGGTTGACGTGGTGTCAGAACTGAGTGCGTTGACGAGGCTCACCGACCGCACGATCACGCGGCGTGACGCGTTGGTCGCCGAACTCGAGCTGGCTCGGGCGCGGGGCTACACGGAGAACAACGAGGAGCGCGACGTCGGTGCGCGCGCGATCGGTGTGCCGGTGCTCGATCGTTCCGGAATCGCTCGTGCCGCGATCTCGGTGCAGGCACCGACGGCCCGACTCACCGACGACCGTGTCGACGAGATCGTCGCGCTCGCGGTGGACGCGGCCGAGCGCCTACGCGACGTGGTGAAGGTCGCGGCGTTCTGACTCCCATCGATACGACGGCGCCCGCCGCAGGTGGAGTCGGCGCCGCCGCGTCAGGCGAACGCACGCGGTGGCGGCTCCGGCGAGCAGATGCGTACATGGCTATTGCCTGCGCGGTCGTCGCCGCGCCGGTGATCGCCGAGCTGGTCCGGGTGTGGCGGTCGAACTTCTATCCGACCGCAGATGATGCCGTGGAAGCGATCCACGCGCGCGACGTGTTCTCCGTGCACACGCCGTTAGTCGGCATGTACTCAACCGTCACCGACCCGGGCCGGCCGTACCTGTACCACCTCGGTCCGATGGTGTTTTGGGCGCTCGCAATACCTGACCGGCTCTTCTCGGAGCGCATGGGCATTGTGATCGCGGCCGCGATCGTGAACATCGTCGCTGCGATCGCGCTACTTCGCAGCGTCCGCCGCATCTATGGCGAGAGCGCCACGCTTGTCGCCGCCGCGCTTGTCGCCATCGTTTGCTGGTCGTTGGGTCGCAACACACTGGCCGAGCCGTGGAATCCATACATCGCGTTGATTCCCCTCATGCTCGTGCTCGTGTACTCGGTGGAGCTGGCCAACGGTGATTTGCGCCCGTTGCCGTGGGCCGCGCTCACCGGAAGCTTCGTCGTCCAGGCTCATTACATCTACATCCCGATCGTGCTCGCCGCGCTCGCGGCTGGAATCGTGTTGGGTGTCGCAGCGAGACGGAGCGCGCGCGACGGGGCTTCGCCCCGATCGAACGAGCATGGCCGCGGCCATCCGGTTCGCGCCGCCGCCGTGGTGACGGGCGTGTGCTGGGTGCTGCCGCTGCTCGACGTGATCGTCCACTGGCCCGGCAATCTCACGCAGTGGTTTGAGACGATCGAGCATCAACAGGGCTCGCAGATGCAGCTCGCGACCGCGTGGCACTACGTGGTCGACGCGATCGGATGGGTTCCGCTCGCCATTCGCGGCCCGCTGCCGTTTGCCGCGCTGATCGCCTTGCCCTTCCACGTCACGACGCTTGCGAACAGTGTCGCAATCGCCGTTGTCTTGGCCGTCGTGGCACTCACTGTGGCGCTGTGGACGCGCGAGCCCCACACGGCTCGGGTCACTGCGATCGCAGGGATACTCGTTGCCGCGATGTTGTTCTCGGTGTGGCGCCTTCCCGTGGCCTTCGACGTGACGCCCACATACAGGATCTTGATGTTGTGGCCGGTCGGCGCATTCGTGTGGGCCGCCGCGCTACTGGGAGTGCTGACGTTGACGCGGCACATCGCCGGCGTCCATCGATTGCGCGGTCGCGTGCAGCGGAAGGGTTCGGTGGTGATCGCGTTGGTCGCGATCCTCGCTGCGACGGTCGGGGTCTTCGGAGTGGATGCCGGGCGGCCCATATCGCACTCCGACTGGGCGGCGACGCGCGCGCTGGTCGGCCCGACGCTCGCGAGTCTGCCGCACGGGCACCGGTACCTGATCCACAGCGACGGTGGATTGGCCTACTTCGTGCAGTACGGGATCATGCGCTCGCTGCTCGATCACGGCTATGCGACCTTCATGCCGCCAAACGATGTGCAACTGGGTCGCTTCTACGCGAGTGCGAGCCCGCGCGACGTCGTGCTCCTCGTCACGAGCAGCCTCAACCCGCTGCCACGGCGCGCCCGGCCGGTCGCGCAATACGACCCCAACACGCCGGCCCAGTGGGCACACATGCGCCAAACGCGCGCACGTGCACTGGAGGTGTTGCGCACCGAGCCGCTTCGACTCACTCCATACGCGTCGAGACAGCTACGCAGCACACGGGGTGGGATTCGGAGCGCACTGGAAGCGGTCGCGCAGGGCCGCGCCACACCCGACGTGCTGCTGGACAATTTCGCCCCGCTCGTGTTCACCAACCTCGGTGTTCCGTTGTCACGTCAGCTCTTCGTCGTCGGCCCACATATCGTGCCGACTCTCGCTGCCTACGCCGACGCACGCAACGAAATCATGTCGACCAGGGTGCGGATAGCCGTCATCCCGCCGTCGTGAGCAACTCCGAGTGGAGTGTGGGCTGAGCAGAGACGCGCGGTCGCAAGACGCGTTCGGCGACGCTCGCAGCCTGCTGACGGAGTTCGGGAATCGCAGTCGTCTCGAAGTCGCAACCGGTGCGCACGGGCCCGACCACGCTGATCGATCGGCTGGGCTTCGCCATCGCGTCGACGAGCGCGCCGTCGGCATCGACCGTGAGGCCGAGGCCGAACGGGGCGGGGGTTGCGATCCCGGTCGAGAGAAGTTGGCGCGTGAACGGATCGGTCGCCCCTCGCACATCGGCGCTGACGCCGGTGCAGTTGACCACGGCATCGGCGGCGATGGTGTGTGGGGCTTCCTGACCGTTCGTGGTCTCGACGAGCACGCCGTGGTCGGTGGCACGCACGTGCTGGACCCGGCCGCGCTGAACGTGGAGCCGACCCGTGTTGCGCGCAGCGGCGATCGCCGCGGCCACATCGGGCGCCATCCGGTGGCGGTGCACGTCCCAGAGTGACCGTGCGTGGCGCAGCAAGCGCGCTTGCTCGACCGGCTCCAAGTTGCGCCACAGCGCGACGGTCACTGGGCGGAGCCCATCCACGATCGACTCCCAGCTCCTGCCTTCGGCCCGTGCGTCGGCGAGCGCGCGCCGCACGGTTCGCACGAGTTGGCGCGCCGTGCGCGCCTCGCTGTCGACCGGCAGCACACACGGTGTGGGCGGGGTGGAATGGTCTGCGCGGTCGTGCGCCTGCGGGATGCGACCGTGGCGTGACACCATCGTGATTCGACCGCGGTGACCGTCGGCGAGCAATGCGACCGCAACATCGACGGCCGTCAAACCGCTGCCCACGAGCACGACGGACGCATCGTGACCGATCGCGGCGCGTGCCCGCTCGTCCCATGGGCTATCCACGATGCTCGGCGCACGGTCACCGAGCGGTCGAGGCGTGCGGTGACCCGACGCGATGACGACGTGGTGCGCGTCGATCGAACTGCCCGTGTCGAGCGACACTCGCGCGCCGTGCGTTGCCGTGTGATCGATCGCGATGGCGCGTGCATGCAGGCGCTCGTAGCGCACCGAAGGATGGTGGTCGAGCTCGTCGCGCAACGCGTCGAGCAGGTACGCGCGATAGCAGCTTCGCGGCGCGAAGCCGCTGGGGTCGGAGTTCTCGCCGTTGCGGGCGAGCCACTCCACGAAGTGGTTCGGGCGATCGGTGTGCGCGCTGAGCTTCGCCGACCGCACGTTCATCAGGTGCTCGCGCCGGCGGGTTGCGTACGCCAGGCCGACCTCGGTCGGTGGCGCGGGATCGACGACCGCGATGTCGAGGTCGTGGCTGCCGGCCTGGTGCGTGAGGCGGATTGCGCACAGCAGACCGGATGCGCCGGCCCCGATCACGACGACACGATTGTGGTCCATGGGCGGCAACCCTCCGGCTGGGGACTCGTGTCCGCATCATGGAATGGGTTGCCACGTACTGGAAGAAGGATCCGGGGCCCGGTGACCCCTGTCACCGCGCACGCGGAGGTGGTGCCGCGTTGCGGGTAGGGCCGGGGGAGTGGCCCTACCCGCCGCGAAGGTCGCCGGCGTAGAACCCCACGATCCACGCCGGCGAGAACTCAGCGAGCGACGCTGATCCTCCAGAAGTCGCTCGAGAGCGATCGCTGGGTGAGATAGGCGTACGGCATCGTGAAGTAACCCGCGAGGCCCCACTTGTCGCCCCACGAGTTGCGCACGATGAAGCGCTGGTCCGAATCGTCGTAACCGACGGCCACCACCGCGTGACCACCGATCACCGATTCGCCTTGTTGCGGCATGTCGAGCTCGCCCGACTTGCGTACCTGCTCGCTCTCGAACGAGTTGTACACGGTGAAGCCGAATGCGAACACATAGCCCGAGGCGAGGCAGCCCTTCATCTGGGCCAGATCGCGTGCCACGCGTTGATACGACGTGATGTGATGGGGCTTGGCCTTGTCCACTGCCGCGGTCGATGGTTCGGTGTAGAGATCGGCGGCTGCGTACGGCCAGTCGGTCTCGGGGCAGTAGCCGGCCTTGGCCACCGACTTGATGCCATCGCGGATGTGCGCGCCCGAGTCGGACTTGGTGCTGTGCTCGATGACTCGCTCGTTCCAGTAGATGAACAAACGAGAGGGCATGAACGAGTCGAGCTTCTCGCGCATGAGGTCGAACTCGACGGCCGCCGCGATTGCGTTGGCGGTGCAGCTGTTGATGTCACCCTGGTCGTACACCGGCGGGCACTCGGGCCGGAGGTCGACACTGCGCGGCAGCTCGGTGAGCACCCCGGGCGCAGCCGCGAACAGGTGATCGCGCTGGTCGGGGAGATCAGGGAGCCAGCCGTAGCGTGCGGCGGCTATCGCCATCGAAGACTCCGCATCACGCGAGCGCGCGCCCTTGGGGACCGCGCACACGGATCGTCTTGGTGCCTTGCTCGTCCTCGATGCTCACGTCCACGCCTGCCGCTGAGGTGAGGTCTTCGCTCTCCACATCGCAGTCGAGCGGCATCGTGTAGCCGTCGGCCCGATCGAACATCTCGAGTGTCGCCTGGCGGATGCCCTCGACCACCTCGGGGCTGAGATTCTCGAGCACCTTGCGGATGCCCTCGTCCATCTCGGCGTCGAGCCCGAGGTCTTCGACCATCTGCACGAGTGGGCGGCCGCTCGCGTGCATCTGCCGCACCTGGTCGCGCACGCCGGCCTCGGCGAGCAGGCCGTTTGCGGCCACCACCATCGGATCTCCGGGCAGCCCCGGCATCGGCACGTTGCGGGGTCGCTTCTTGTCGTCGGGCATCGATCGCTCTTTCCGCGCGGCTGCGCACTGCCGAGGCCCACGATCGCCGTGGCGCCACCGTGTGATTTACGCCGGACCTGTTAAGGCGCCGTAAAACGCCCGCACGCTGCGATGACGGGCCGTGCCTCAGGCGCAAATCACCGTGTATCGTCGCCTGCGGCGAATCGCCGGCGGGCGAATCGAGGGGCCAGTGGAGGTGCGCATACTCGGGCCGTTGGAGGTCTGGCACGACGGATCGGTCGCGCCGATCCGCGGCGCGAAACCACGGCAACTCCTCGCCCTGCTCGCGATGCGTGCGAATCACGTCGTGAGCGCCGAGGTGCTCATCGACGAGCTGTGGGAGGGCGATCCGCCGCCGAGCGCGGCAACCGCGCTGCGTGTGCACGTGAGCAAGCTCCGTGAGGCGCTCGACGTCAACCGCAGCGAGAGCGGACCGAGCAGCCGCCTGCCCGCGCTGTCGGGCGGCTACCTACTGCGCGTCGAGACCGACGAGCTCGACGCCGAACGTTTCGAGCGACTCGTGGTACTGGCACGCGACGCGATGGCCGACGGCGCCACCGACGAAGCTGTCCGCCAACTCCGTGAAGCCCTCGATCTCTGGCGCGGCGAACCGTTGGCCGACGCGCGCGACCTCAGCGCGGTCTCGGGCACGACTGCTCATCTGCGAGCGGTGCGGCTCGGCGCGATCGAGCAGCTCGCGGATGCGCAGCTTGCCCTCGGCGAGAACGCGGCTGTGATCGACTTGCTCACCGAAGCGATCAACGACGCGCCGCTGCAGGAGCGACTGACGGCGCAGCTGATGCTGGCGCTCTACCGCTCGGGCCGCCAAGCCGACGCCTTGAACGCGTTCCGCGCGCTGCAGCGACAACTCGACGAGATGCTCGGTCTGCCGCCGGCCCTCGAGGTTCGCCAGCTCGAGGAAGACATCCTGTTCCAACGGGCACGCCTCGACCTCACGCGCCCCCGCGACGCGTCAGTGGATCGCGGCGAACGCCCCTTCTCGCGAGGTGGGCGGTTCGTCGGTCGTCGCCAGGAACTCGATCGCCTCGCGCGAGCGCTCGACGCCGCGGCCCGGGGCGAGCGCCGGCTCGTGCTGTTGTCGGGGCCGTCGGGAGTGGGCAAGACGGCAACCGCAGAGATCTTGCTCGGCCGCGCAACCGTGCCCGACATGGTCGTGCGCCGCGGGAGTTGTGTCGAGGTGTCGCTCGGCGACTACGAGCCCTTCGCTCAGATCTTGCGTGAGCACCTCGACGAGCTCGACGGCGACGCGCGGGCGCAGGTTCCCGAATCCCTCGATCTCGTGCTCGGCGCCGCGCCCGCGTCCGCGTCTACGTCCGACGCGAGCGTGGTCGACGACGATCAGGCGCAGACTGCCCAGTATCGATTGTTCGGATCGGTGAGCAGTGCCCTTGCCGCGGAGCGCCGCCGCCCGCTGGTGCTCGTGATCGACGACGCGCACTGGGCCGACCGCCAGACGCTGCTGCTGTTGCGTCACGTGATGCGAACACCGTCGATCGAGGGCCTGCTGGTGGTCGCCACGTACCGCCGCGAGGAAATGAGCGGGGCGCGCCTCGAGCTCCTGGAAGATGCCGCGCCGCGCCGACACACCGATCTCGTGGCACTGACCGGGCTCGACGACCGCGAACTGCGGGCATTCGTGCGCGCGATGGCCCCGCCGGAGCAGATGGGTGTGCTGCTCGACGCCATCGGGTCGCTGCAGTCGGCAACTGGAGGCAATCCGCTGTTCCTGCGCGAGCTCTTTCGTGAGCTCGACGATCATCCTTCTGCTGGGAGCGATCCGCTCGAACTGGAAAGGACGCTGGGCACGCTCGCGCCAGTAGGCGTGCGGGAGCTGGTGGATCGGCGCGTCGAACGGCTGAGCGCGGCAGGGCGCCAGCTCGTGGAGGCCGCGGCGGTGATCGCGCGCGACATCTCCCTCGACGCGATCACCGCCGCGTGCCGGCTGACCGGGCTCACGGTGCACGACGGGTTGGAGGAGTGCCTCGCGACTCGCCTCATCGTCGAGGACGAGCATGTGGTTGGTCGCTATCAGTTCCCGCACGATGTGGTGCGGAACGCGGTTGCTACGACCATCCCCGTGTCGCGGCGCTCGGTGGTGCATCGGCGGCTCGCTCGGCACCTCGAGCAGTCGGCCGACGAGATCGAGCCGGCGGTGCTTGCCCATCATTTCGGCGCGGCGGGGCCAACTTGTGCCGCGAAGGCGGCGTTGTACGCGCACCGCGCCGGCGACGACGCGGCGCGGCGCTTCGCGTTCGCCGACGCGGCCCATTGGTACGAGCGCGCGGCCGAGGGTTACGAGGGAGCAAGCGCGCAGCATCCCGAGCTCGGTCGACTGATGCTGGCCCTCGGGCGCGCGTTCGAGAACGACCAACAGCGCGACCGCGCGGAATGGGCCTTCGTGCGCGCGGCGGAGCTCGCGGCTGCGGGTAACGACTCGTCGTTACTCGTCGACGCGGCGTTGGCGCTGCTCGGGCCGTGGAGCTCAGGATCGGCGCGCGAGCCGATCGCGCTGGCGCTGTTGCGCGCCGCGCTCGCCGAGCTCGCACCCGAAGACTCACTCCGCCGCGTGGAGGTGCTGAACGGGATCGCGACCGCGTTGTACCTCGTGGATCCCAACGAGGAAGGCTCGGTGGCCGCGGCTGCGGTGGAGATCGCGGCACGGCTCGACGATCGACGTGCGCTCGCATTGGCTCGCCTCGCCACCCATCGCTGGCTCACCCACCAACCCGCCGCATGCGGTGAGCGGCTCGCGGCCGCGCAATCGGCCAAATCGCTGCTCGACGACCCGAGCGGATCGAGTGAGCTGTGGTTGCGCATCCAGCGTGAGGTGCTCGCGGACCTGCTCGAGAACGGCGAGTTCCACAACTTCGCGGCCGAGCTCGACCGGTACGAAACCGCGTCGACGCGCTTCGGGAGCCCGCGCAACATCTACTGGTCGATGGCGTTGCGCGCGACGCAAGCGTGCATGGTCGGCGACCTCGGCCTCGCTGAGCAGCTGGCTCGCGGCGCGTCGTTGCGCGGCCACGAGCTCGAGCAGAACTCGAGCGGCGCGTACCTGCTCCAGCGTTTCGTGGTGCGATTCCAGCAGGGCCGCCTGGCCGAGGAGCTCGGGGTGCTCGCGCACGCCGACGCCGCGCCCGACACGTTCCGTGCCGGCGCTGCGTTGCTTGCAGTCGCGCGGTGTGAGACGGGAGAACTGAACGCGGCGCGTGAGGTGTTGCGCTCGACGATCGCGGATCGCGAGACGCCGCTCCGCCACGATGTGCTGTGGTTGGGAGCGGCCGCGCTGTTCGCCGCGGTGGCGGCCAACACCGGCGGGGCGGAGGAGATCGACACACTGCTGGAGTGGTTGACGCCCTGTGCCGACCAGATCGTGGTGTTCGGCACCGGCGCGGCCGTCCTCGGGCCGGTACGCCTGTGGCTCGGCCTCCTCACCGCCGCGCGCGGCGACTGCGACACCGCGGTCACGCACTTCGTCGCAGCGAGTGAAAGGGCAAAGACACTCGGAATGGCCTATTGGGAAGCCGACGCGCAGCTCGCGATGGCGATCACGTTGGAACGTCGTGGACGTGCGGTCGACAGTGGCGATGCGGCGCGCCTACGCGCGGGCGCGCTCGCGACCGCCCGCGCCGGCGGCTACGGCCAACTCGAACAGCGCGCACAGCGCGCCGCGGGGTGAACATCGAACGAGCACGTTGACGCGATGAGGACCAACACGAGCGGGTCGGGCCGGTACCGTTCGCCGTGTTGACCGACAGCAACGATGTGATGCCGGCACCGAAGCGCGCGATGACAAGTCGGCGTCTTGCGCTGCTTATGCTGGCGTTTGCAGTGCTGGTGCTGGTGTTCGTGGGCACGGTGTTGCCGCTCGGGCTCACCACGTTGCGCGACCTCGATCGGGAGACGCACCGTTACGACCGGGCTCGCCAAGCCACCGACCAGTTGCTGCTGGGCGCGGTCAACCAGGAAACGGCCGTGCGGGGCTACGTGCTCACCGCCGACGCAACCTTCCTCGAGCCCTACCACACGGGTGTGCAACAAGCAGCCGGCGCGGAGACGACCTTGGAGGTGGTGCCGCTCGACGGCACTGAGGTCGCACAAGTGGGCGCGGCAACGCATGCGTACGAGCGGTGGCATGCGAGCGCCGAGCAATTCATCACCGACATGCGCGACGGGCGCGAGAGCGCAGCGCGCACGGCGCAACGTGATCAACAGGCGAAAGCACTGTTCGACGTGTTCCGGGGCGACCAGGCGATGCTCGCGACGGTGGTCGACGCCAAGGTCACCGATACCCGCAACTCACTCCGCCACACCGTGCTCGCCACGATCACGAGCAGCGTCCTCCTCGGAGCCATCGGTCTGGCGCTCACGGCATTGCTGTGGACCCGTGTTCGCCGGTGGTCACGGCGCGATCGCGATCTCGAACGCCGCCAGGCGGAGCTCTACGACGCCGAGCACCGGCTCGCGCTCACGATCCAGGAAGCCATGCTCGGTCGTACCGACACGCACAGCGATCGCATCCGCGCCAGCGCTCGTTACAGGCCGTCGGACGATTCGATGCTCGTCGGCGGCGACTGGTTCGACGTCGTGCCGATTCCGGACGGTCGAACCGGTCTCATCGTGGGTGATGTGGTGGGCCACGGCATGGAATCGATTGCGGCGATGAGCCGTCTGCGCAGCGCCGCCAGTGCGCTCACCTTTACGATGCCTCAACCCAATGATGTCGTGCGGCTTCTCGACGAATACGCGCGTGTGAGCACTCCGGAGTCTTTCGCCACCTGTCTCGTGATGATGATCGACGACGGTGGCCACATCTCGTGGAGCAGCGCCGGCCATCTGCCCGCGCTCCTGGTGGATCCCCACGGACAGACCACCTTTCTCGGTGGTGCGCTCGGCCCGCCGTTGGGCGCTACTCGTGTCATGTCCGCTCGGACCAGCGGGCATGCGGCGCTCGGCACCGATTCGACGATCGTGCTCTACACCGACGGGTTGATCGAACGGCGCGGCGAGCCACTCGACCGCGGTTTTGCGCGTCTGGCGTCCGCGGCGAGTGCACGTGCGGGAACTCCGGTGGAAGAGATGTGCGACCGTCTTCTCGCCGACTTGCTCGACGGCTTCTCGCAAGACGACGTCGTCGTGATGGCAGCACGCCTGCGTGGGTAGGCGCGGCCTTCCGCTCAGTATTTGTGTATATACCCACTGGTACTTGTTTCAAACAAGGTCCACCCGATCGGGTGATTCAACAAAAAAACCACCGATTTATGAATCTGTTCTCGTTGGTGATTCGAACACCTTCTTACACAGCACAATTGCCAACGTCACGAAGGATTCGTACCAATGAGATTTTCCCGTATCTGCCTTGCGCTCGCCACGGCCGGCACGCTTGCAGGTGGCATGGCCATGCTCGGCGCCTCGCCGGCTTCGGCCCAGACGCAGTCGTACCAAGCCACCCTGTCGCCGCTGAACCACTCGACCGCGTCCGGCACATTGATGTTGTCGCTCAACGGCGATTCAGCGACCATCACCGAGCACGTCAGCGGCCTCGCGGCCACGTTCAACGGCGCGGCGTACCCGCACGTGCAGCACATCCACATCAACGGCCAGGGTGAGTGCCCGACCACGGCTGCCGACACCAACAACGACGGCGTGATCTCCACCACCGAAGGACAGCCCGCATACGGCCCGATCGGCACCACATTGTCGACCTCCGGCCCCACCACGCCGGCCGTCGGCACCGTGTTGACGGTTGCGCCTTCGGGTGCGAGCTTCGACTACAACCGTACGTTCACGCTCGACTCGGCCACCCTGTCGGCGATCCAGGCGAACAAGGCCGTGATCGTGGTGCACGGACTCGACCCCACGACCCTCAGCGCGAAGGCGCAGGGTGAGAAGAGCGACCTCGTGCCCTCGTTGCCGCTGGCTGCAACCTCGCCGGCGCTGTGCGGCGTGCTCACCGCCGCGCAGATGACAGCAGTGCCGAGTGGCGGCGTTGCCACTGGTGCTGGTGGCACTTCCACCGGTTCGCACGACCCGATGCTGATCCTCGCAGCCGGCACGCTGATGCTCGCTGGACTCGCACTGTTCGGCACCCGTCGCTACGCCATGTCGCGGCACTGACAACCGGCACCACGACACCGCACGAACTGCCATGACCAACATGATGCGATCACGGACAGCGCGACGAGCGTTGGCCGTGATCGCATCGGTCTTGGTGCTCGGCGGTGGCGTACTGCTCGTGGTCGCGCTCCGCAGCCCGAGCCCGCCACCGGCGCCCCCGCGCAGTGCGGCCGGCGCGTTGTACCGACCGCCGCACCCGTCCACTTCATCGACGTCGTCGACGATCCCAGCTCCGCCGATTGCCGAGACGACGACGACCGCGGCCAGCGCTCCTCCGGCCGCCGCGCCGGTTGCGATCACCATCCCGAATATCGGCGTGCACTCGTTCCTCGTCCACCTCGGCCTGAACCCCGACGGTTCGCTGCAGGTTCCGACGAGCTTCCACGTGGCCGGTTGGTTCGTGCACAGCGTCGCGCCCGGCGCAGTGGGACCGGCGGTGATCGTGGGTCACGTCGACTCGAAGTCGGGACCCGGCATCTTCTACAAGCTCGGCGATCTCAGACCCGGCGACCAAATCGACGTGGCCCGAGCCGACGGCACCACGGCGCACTTCGTGATCACCGCCGTGCGGCAGTACGCCAAAGCGCAGTTCCCGACCCTTGCGGTGTACGGCAACACGCCGACGCCGACCATCCGACTCATCACCTGCGGTGGCGCGTTCGACAACGCGACCGGCCACTACGTGGACAACACCATCGTGTGGGGCCAGCTCGCCTCCTGAGTGGACAGCATCACCATGACCAAGTCTTCCGCACCGCCACACACGGCACGCCGCGTTGCGACCGCGGTTGCCGGGCTCATCGCCGTGGCCGCGTTCGCTGCGTGTGCACATCCCACCGCCGACGCCGCGACCCGATCCGACGCTCCCGCAGCAACGGCCGGCGCCACGGCCAGCCCGACCTCGGGGCCGTCGACGGCGACGGCGATGATCTGTCACGCCGACGCGCAGCGCGATCTCCGGGCAATACTCGGCGTCGACACCGCCGCGCCGGTTCGCGCCACGTGGCACGACGGCCGCTACAGCTGTGCCTACCGCTACGCGCACGGCGCGTCGTTCACGCTCACGGTGCAGCAGCTCGCCGACCGCGCCACGGCCGCGCGCTTCTACGACACCACCGCCGCACGTCTCGGTCGGCGCACGACGCTCACTGGTCTCGGCCAGCACGCGGCCACCATGCAACGCGGCCAAGTTGTGGTGCAGAAGGACAACGACGTGCTCGTCGTCGATCCCAGTGGGCTGCCGTCGCGGTTCGGCAACCCGCCCGACTCGGCCGCCGACGTGGCCCTCAGCGTCGCCGCCACGATCATGGGCTGCTGGACGGGCTGATCCACCGGCCCAGCCGCCCATGGGTTCGGCGAGCGAGGTCACGGCTCGACAGGGAGTTGATCGATCGACCAATCTCGTAGGTGATGACCGACTATCGGGGCCGCTTCGGCCCGCACAACGCCGCCGACACCTACATCGAGCACGAATTCGCCGAGCTCCAGGTGGATCTCGGCGAGGTCACGATGAACTACGCAACCGCCGGCGATCACGCGGCTCCCGCGCTATTACTGATCCCGGGCCAGACGGAGTCGTGGTGGGGCTACGAGCCGCGATGCCACACCTCGCCGAGCACTTCGAGGTGTTCGCCGTCGACCTGCGCGGCCAGGGTCGGAGCACGCGCACGCCCGGCCGCTACACGCTCGACAACATCGGCAACGATCTCGTGCGTTTCATCGACCTCGTCATCGGGCGCCCCACCATCGTGAGCGGCCTGTCATCGGGCGGCGTGCTCACCGCGTGGTTGACCGCGTACGCCAAGCCCGGTCAGGTAGTGGCCGCGTGTTACGAGGACCCGCCGCTGTTCGCTTCCGAGGTGCGGCCCGCAACCGGACCGGGGATCCGGCAGAGCATCGGCCCGATGTTCGACATGTGGAGCACGTACCTCGGCGACCAATGGTCGATCGGCGCGTGGGACGCGATGCGTGCCGGCGCGCCGGAACGGCTCCCGTCGCCCATGAATGCCTTCCCGATCCCAGATGAGCCGGGACAGCAACTGAAGGAATACGACCCCGAATGGGGTCGCGCGTTCTGGAGCGGAACGGTGGGCGCGTCGTGCGATCACGAACGCATGCTGCGCGCAGTGAAGGTGCCCAACGTGTTGCTCACACACCACTTCCGCGTCGTCGACGACACGACGGGCAACTTGTTGGGCGCGTTGGCCGATGTGCAGGCCGCTCGCGTGCAGGAGCTTCTGCGCGAGGCCGGCGTGGCCGTGGAATACCGCTCGTTTCCCGCCGCGGCGCACTCGCTGCACGGAACCCAACCCGATGTGTACGCCGACACGCTGCTCGAGCGGTTCGCCAGCCTCGACAGTGTTGGCGCAGGCACGTGAAGATCGACGTCCACGCCCACTACGTGCCCGACGGCTATCGCGCCGCGCTCGAGCGCGCCGGCCACGCCCAGCCCGACGGGATGCCCGCGATCCCACAATGGTCGGCCGACGAGCACCTGGCTGCGATGGATCGACTCGGCATTGCCACTTCGTTGCTGTCGATCTCGTCGCCCGGAGTGCACCTCGGCGACGGTACGAGTGCGGTCGAGCTCGCACGCGAGGTGAACGAAGCCGGCCGACGCGCGGTGGTCGATCACCCCGGCCGTTTCGGATTGCTCGCGTCGCTGCCGCTTCCCGACGTCGACGCGGCAATCGCCGGGATCACGCATTGCTGCGATCACCTCGACGCCGACGGCTTCGTGTTGCTCACGAACGTGGCCGGCAACTACGTGGGCGACGACGCGTTCACGCCGGTGTTCGACGAGTTGGCCCGAAGGCGCGCACGCGTGCTCTTGCATCCGACGTCACCGGCGTGTTGGGAACGCACCTCACTTGGGCGTCCGCGCCCGATGCTCGAGTTCTTCTTCGACACCACGAGGGCCGTGGTGGATCTCGTGATGGACGGCACCGTCGCGCGCCATCCCGACCTCGCGCTGATCGTGCCGCACGCCGGCGCGACGCTGCCGCTCGTGGCCGATCGCATCGACGAGGTCGACTCGCTCGCCGACGCGCTCCACGTCAATACCGCCCGGCTGTTTCCCGGGCGCGCCCAAGACGGCGCCGCATGACGACCGAGGTGATCGTCACCGGCACCGGCGTGCCGCACCTCGTGCTCACCCACCTGGGTCCCGCCGCCCGACACGCCGGACGACGCCGCGCACTTCGAAGCCGATGTGCGCGCGCCGGCGGCTATGAAGGCAGGGTCACCGTCGCCGAAGATCTGGCCACGTTCACGCTCTGAGTCAGGCGTGGAACGACGAGAGCACCGCGTGACCGGCGTTGTAACCGGGAATGAACGTCACCCCCGGGCCACCGTGGCAGCCGGTGCCCGACAGGAACAGGCCGTCGACCGGGATCGGTCGATCGAGCCAGCCGCGCGGACCGGGCCGGAACGGACCCATGTACTCGGGTTGGAGGAGACCGTGGCAGAAGTCGCCACCGGTCGCGCCGAACATCAGCTCGAACGTGTACGACGGATACACGAGCTTGCGCTCGATCAGGTCGGGGAAGTTCGGCGCGAAGCGCGCGACGCGCGCGATCACCCGTTGGGTCATCTCGTCGGCGGCCTCGTTCTGTTCCTTCTGCGTGCCGACGATCGGGAGATACATGGCGAAGGCGCTGGCCGCGTGCTTGCCCGGCGGTGCCAGCTCGGGGTCGAGCACGCTGGGAATCTGCACGCCGAACGACGGGTCGTGCGGGATCTCGCCGCGTAGGCAGCCCTCGTAGTCGCGTTGCATCTCCTCGGGCGGGCTGAAGAAGCTCACCGAAGCACGGCGCACGCCTTCGTTGATCAACGCGAAGTCGCCGACGAACTCGGGCAGGCCATTGAGCGCGAAATGGATCTGCAGGTAGGGCGCCTGGTGCGCGATCCTGTCGACGCGAGCGCGGAACTCGTCGGGCACCACCTCGGTGTCGAGGAGCTTGGTGAAGGTCATCGTGGGATCAAGGTTGGAGACCACGATCGGCGCTTCGATCGTCTCGCCGGTGGTGAGGCGCACACCTGTGACGCGATTGTTCGCGGTGGTGATCTCCTCGACCTTGGCGTGGAGGCGCACCTCGCCGCCGGCATCGAGGAGGAGTTGCTGCACGTGATCGCACAGCCGGCCGATGCCGCCTTCGATCTTGCTCAGCATGCGGCGCCCGCCGGTGGCCATAGCGAAGGCCAGGCACATCGCGCTGCCGGGCGTGTAGGGGCCGCGGTACGTGGAGTTCACCGAGAGGAACGAGAGCATGCCGCGCATCACCGCGCACCGTTGCTTGTCGGGGAGGTAGCGGTCGAGCACCGCCCACCGATCCGAACATCGCAGTGCGGATCGCGTCGCGTTCCTTCTCGTTCTCGGCGCAAGCGAACATCTCGTCGAGCGTCTTCGGCAACGTGCGCGCCTCGTGACGGCCGAGCGCGCGTGCCGGCGCCTCGCACCACGCCGCGATCTCGGCCATGCCGACCACTGCGTCCATCCCCACGGTCTCCATGAGATGGTTCATCAGCTTTTCGGGGTCGGACCAGAACACCATCGGCGGGTCGTCGAGACCGCCGAGGTTCACCGACTGCACCTCGGGTTCGAGGGTTGCGATCTCGTCGAGGCGGAGCGACTCGTAGATCTCGTCGGGCACCGGGAACAGGATCGAGCCGGCGATCTCGTGCCGGTAGCCGCGTATCAGCTCAGTGGTGGCGGCCATTCCGCCGGTGTACTGGTTCTTCTCGAGCACCAGCACGCGCATGCCGTCGCGCGCCATGACTGCGACGGCCGTGAGCCCGTTGTGTCCCGCCCCGATCACAATCGCGTCGTACACCATGGGCGGACCCTACGTGGGTTCGTACCAGAGCGTGAAGCGGTGGCCGCCCAGCACATCGTTCTGCGGTACGTCGACGCTGCGCAGTCGCCGCGCACCCGCGGCGGGCGGTGTGTCGCCGCGCTCGGGATCGGTGCTGATCACGAGGTCGAGCTGAGGCACGGGGTTCGATGGCGGCCGCAGCGCGCGAGTGAAGAGGTATTCGGCGCCGGTCGGCACGCGCACGTCGACACCGTCGCGCGCGAGCATCAACACGAGCGCCTCGGAGTAGTAACCGTCCACGTTGTACGGCCCGTTCACGACGACCGGCGTGTGATGAGGGACTGCAGCAGCGCCCGCTGTGGCGAGCGGTTGCATGGTGGTGGCGATCTGGTTCATCCACGCCGGCACATGCTGGCGGGCCATGTACGTGATCGACGTTCCCCCGATCACGATCACGGCGACTCCGAGGCGCGCCGCCTTGGGAACTGGCGTATGCACGTAGTGCTTCACCGTGCGGAGCGTCGACCAGGCAAGCGCGATGAACACCGTTGCGGCGCCCACGTGCATCATCAGCGCGTACCACACCTTCAGCGAGGTGTCGTTGGCGCGCAGCAGTCCGAGCGTGCCTCCAGCGAGCGCGGCCGACGCGATCGCGAGCAATGCGAGCTCGTCACGAGCGCGCCGGCGGTACGCGAGCACCACGACTGGCACGGCGGCGACGAGCAACCATGGAAACTGCGCACGCGGCTGGTACGCGTACACCGCGAACTCAACCCGACCGCTCATCCAGGTGGGCGGGATCGCCAATTCGCCGCCGAGCAGATGGAAGATCTGCGAAGGCGGGATGTGGTTGGACGGATGCGCGAACTGGTGTGCGATCTGCCACGGGTTGCTCGCGCGCCCGTGGAGCACGAGGTCGACCAGTGCGGGTGCCAGCACCACGAGGGCAACGCATGCCGCGATGATTGCCGGCCGCCGCCACGCGTCGGCGTCGCGGTTGCCGCGCGCCCGACGTGCACACATGTGCCACACCATCGCGACCACCACGACCGCGACGGAACTCGGCAGGTACGCCAGGTGCATTCCAGTGGCGAGGAGCGCGAGCGCCACCACGAGCGGCAGGAGCGAAGTGTCACCCACCGCGAAACGCCACGCCGCGAACACGAGCACGAACGCCGGAAACACAGCGAAATAGGGGTTCCAGGGCAGCAAGAGCGTTGCCGTGTCGCCTCGCGACGCCATCACCAGCGCGAGTGGGATGGCGATCGCCGCGAGCATGAGTGCTTGCCGTCGGGCGAGGAGCCACGCGAGCAGCGCGAGGCACGCGCCGTTCCACCACACGAGCGTCGCGAGCTCGGCGGCCGATCGATCACCGCTCAGTCGATAGGGCAGCCACTCCAGGTAGTACATCCAGGGGAGCGGATGGTTGTAGCCACGCGTTGCCGAATAGGCGCCCGACAGCGGAAGCGTGGCGGGCATGTGGCGCAGGATCAGCTCGGCCACGGCCCAGTCGCCCACTGGAGTCCAGTGCAAGGTGGCGACCGCGAAGCCCGCGATCGCGAAGACTGCGACGAGGAGGCCCACGAGCAGCGCGGTATCGGTCCGCGCCTCGCGTCCGCGACGTGCGCGGCGGTCGGCGGCGAGCACGCGCGAAGGTACGAACGGTGCCTGAGCGAATGGTTCGAGCTACATCAAAAAACCGTCGCGGTCACCTCAGAGAACTCTGATATTTGCTCGCGAGGGCATGGTCTCGCAGTGCTCAGGCCGTCCAGGGCTCGTGCCAGGTGCCGTGTCCCGCCACCACACTCGCGGCCTTGTCGGGGCCCCACGTTCCTGGCGCGTAATTCTGCACCGGCGGCGGCGCGTCGAGAAGCGGCTGCACGATGCGCCACTGCTCCTCCACGGTGTCCTGGCGCGTGAACAGGTAGTCCTGCCCCGTCATTGCCGCGTGGAGCAGCACCTCATACGGCGTTGCGGTCTCGCCGCCTTCTTGCGCGAAGCACATGTCGAGATGGATCGCCTCGGGATCCACCGATCCCTTGCGCCGTGCGTCGAGCACGAAGCGCACGCCCGTGGCCGGGTCGAGGCGCACAATTACTTGGTTCGGCTGCGAATGCGGCCCGCGCATCGAAAAGCCGAGCCGCGGTGGGTTCTTGAACACGAGGCGAAGCTCGGTCTGGGTAATCGGGAGACGCTTTCCCGCGCGGATGAAGAACGGCACGCCGGCCCAGCGCCAGTTGTCGATGTCGAGCCGCAGCGCCACGTAGGTCTCGGTGGCCGAGTCCTTGGCGACACCGTCGATCGAGCGGTAGCCGTCGTACTGACCGCGCACCACGTGTGCAGGGTTGACCGGCGCCACCGCGCGCAGCAGCGCAGTCTGCGCGTCCTTGATCGTCTCGGGATCGCCGCCCGACGGTGCTTCCATGGCCGCGGCCGCTACCACCTGGAGCATGTGGTTCACCACCACGTCGCGCAGCGCGCCCACAGGGTCGTAGAAGTGACCGCGGTCGTCCACGCCGAAGTTCTCGGCCATGGTGATCTGCACGCTCTGCAGGGAATTGCGGTTCCACACCGGTTCGAGCATCGTGTTCGCGAAGCGCAGGTAGAGGATCTCCTCGAGGCCCATCTTCCCGAGGTAGTGGTCGATGCGGTAGAGCTGCGGTTCGTCGACGTACTGGTGCAGCTCGGCCGCGAGCGCTTGCGCCGATTTCAGGTCGTGGCCGAACGGCTTCTCGATCACGATGCGCGCGGTCTTCGTGAGCCCCGCGGTGGCGAGGCCTTTCACCACGGTCGCGAACAGCGACGGTGGTATTTCCAAGTAGAAGACCGGATGTACGGCGTTCTTGATCGCCGCGCCGACCCGCTCGTATGTGGCTGCGTCGGCGAAGTCGCTGGCCACATACGACAGTCGTTGCATGAAGCGCGTGAACACCGCTTCGTCGATCGTCTCGCCCGCGGCTGTGATCGACGATCGCGCGCGGTCGGCGAGCTGTTCGTGCGTCCAGTCGTCAACGGCCACACCGATGATGGGGCAGTCGATGAGGTTGCGCGCCTCCAGCCGGTACAACGACCGAAACGTCATGACCTTGGCGAGGTCGCCGGTGATGCCGAACACCACGAAGGCGTCGCAGCGGTCGTGTGCGCTCATGAGGGTCCCATCGACGGCGGTGGTCCTTGTGTACCACGCCATGCCGCGTGGTGGCGGCGGGCGTCACAGGGCACTTCGCCTCTACCGTGTCGCGTATGACAGTGAACCCTTTCGGCTACCAGGGGCGGTGCGCCGTCGTGACCGGCGGGGCGAGCGGCGTGGGTGCCGCGCTGCTCGATGTGCTCGCGGCACTCGAGGTCGAGCACGTGACCGTGCTCGACCTCCGCGCGCCCACCGGGCCTCACGATGCCTTCGTGGCCACGGATCTCTCGGACGAAACCGCGGTGCGCGACACGATCGCGCAGCTCACGGCAACCCGCACGCCTGTGCACGCGCTGTTCAACAACGCGGGTGTCGCCGACACGCAAGCGCCGCCCGCTGTGCTGGCCGTGAACTACCTCGCGCTGCGCACACTGTCGGAAGGGCTGCTCGAATGCATGCCCGATGGCAGCGCGATCGTGAACACGGCCTCCACGGCCGGCAACCTGTGGCGCAAGCGCGTGAAGGCGATCGACGAGTTCCTCGAAGTCGAAACTGCCGAGAGTTGGAAGCCGGCACGCGAGTCCCTCTCACCAACGCGGCCACGCTCGAGCAGGGTCCCTACAACTTCTCGAAGGAAGTCGTCGAGCGGTACACGATGCGCTCGTCACGGCCCACAATGCGACGAGGTGTGCGCACGAATGCAGTGTGTCCCGGACCGATCGACACGCCGTTGCTGCCCGACTTCCGCGCGACCACGAGCGACAAGATCATCGAATGGAACATCCGTGAGATGGCCGGGCGTGCGGTGGCGCCGGCCGAAGTGGCCACCGCGCTCGCGTTTCTCGGTTCGCGTGCGGCCGCCTACATCAACGGTGTGAATCTCGACATCGACAGCGGCTTCTTCGCCGCCATGGCCACCGGCCAGGTCGACTACAGCGGGCGGACCTGAACCCGAGTCTCAGCTGCTTGTGCTGGCGGCGATCGGGATGGTCTGCCAGGTGCGGCCGCCACCGGCTGAGCGCCACAGCTGGGCGACAGTGTGGCAGTTCGTGCGGCCAGGGCATAGTTGCTCAGTGAGCGACGCTAGGAAAGTGTCATCGGAAAGGGCGACGACGCGGTCGGGCAGGTTGTCGATGCCCGTTGTGGCAATCGGAGTGACGCTGCCCGTGCTGTCGACGGTTCGCACGTCGGGCGTGTGAGAGGGTGCACCAGAGGCGATGACGGCGACGCCGGCCGGGCTGATGTCAGCTGCGTTTGGGGTCACGGAGCCGGCGTCGGCGAGTTGCCGCACAGTCGGGGGCGTCGACGCGGTGATGGCGTCGACGAGGGTATGCGCGGCATTGCCGCCGTCATAGCCGACGACGACTTCTGCGTGGTCGTTGCTTCCACCGAGTCGCAACGATGCGATCGACGAGCTGGCAGTCGCCTGGTCGCCGGGTATCGCAAGCGGCGCCCATGTGTTGCCGGAATCGCTCGTCGCCTCGAGTTCGGTAGCGGCGGGACCGATGACGACAACCGCGCTTGTCGCCGAGAGCGCGAGAAGTTGCGATGGCCCGTCTTCGAGGCTGGTCGCGGACCACGTGGTGGCGCCATCGGTAGTCGTGAGCGTCGCGCCTTGCGGATTCATGTGCGCGTATCCGTACGTGACCGATAGGAAGCCGTGATCTGGGTCGACGAACGACACGTCGACCGAATCGAGCACAGCGTCGGGTGTGCCAGCGAGTTTCGGAGTCGCGTCAACCACCTCAGAAGTCCAGGTCGCACCGGCGTCCGTTGACCGCGCGACCACCAGCGCCGAGGCTTGGCTGCCTGACGTGACAATGAGGTTCGAGCCACCGAGCGCGTCGACCGCGTACTTGGTGCTCGGTACGAAGCCCGGCGGGGCGACGGATCGCCACGATGCTCCACCGTCCTGGCTCACGGACACACCCGAACTCGTCACAACCCACGCCAGTGCTGTGGTGCCGCCCATGTCGAGGACGGGTCCCGGCAACCCGGCGACGGCTGGCCTCGGACCGCTCGGGCGGACCCGTACCGCTTGAGTCGAAGACGACCCACACGCCGCGGCTATGGCCGCGACGACAATTACGGGTACTAGCCACGCGGTGCGCGAACGCGTCCTCAAACCCATCGTTTCCCACTTCCCTGTGCGGCTGATTAGAAGTAGCTGCACGATTGCGATGGCACGACCGCTCCGGTGGCTTGGCCGTGAATACAGTCAGAATCGACCGAGAGCACGACGCCGCCTAGGGTCGCGTTATGTGTGCCGTTGAATTGGTGTATTCGCTTACCAGACCAGAGGCTGTCTGATATGTACGGATCACCGAAGGTGCCAGTGTTGGAGTTGTAGTCGGCAAACCAAATATCGTCCGGTACATGCGAAACGGTCGAGGCAGCCGCCATGTTGTAGGAGGCGCTCGAGTAGTAGCCGGACAGGAATCCGAGACGGTGTATCTCGCTGTCCCATCCGTTCAAATAAGCGAGGACGTTATCGTCGTCGCCAGGGCAACTTGTCCACCCGTTAGCACCTTCGATGTCATTGTAGATAATGGCGCCCGACCCGATGTCCAACGTCAATGCGGTGTACACGGCATCGTCGGCTTCCATTACACCTTGGCTCCCAGCCGTCGTGTCGTCGGTGGAGATTTTGTAGTCGCCGTCTCCGCACGACGGCTGGCGACCGACCCAGGTTGGGATCAGCGTCCAACCTTCTGTGGTCATGGCATCCACCCAACCAGACGAAGGAACGACGCACGATGGACTGAGGTCGCCGCCTCCGAGGTAGAACCCAAAACTCACAAGGGTCGAGTTGTCGTGGACGGTACCAAGTGTTGGCGAACCCGGAGGGTGGCACATATCGATAGCCGGGCCGACGACAGCGGCATGCCCCGTTACAGCACCCGCACGCTGCGCGGATAGTGCTGGCACGAAACTGCAAGCCAGGCAAAGAGGTAACAAGGTCCGTAGACGCACACCCACGATGCTTCTCCATCCTCACAGCGACAGCCTCTGGCTCCGCTGTTGCGATGACGGTTACCCGCGTTCTCGGTACCGAAACCAATACGACCGAGGGTCGCCGCCCCGCGATGCTTCATCGGTGTGCCCGTCGGGCGCCCGACGTGACACGCTTGTCGTCCCGACGGCTCGAGGAGACCGATGACCACCACCGAAGCGTGTCCAGTCCAGCGCCCCGATCGATTCTTCATCGATGGTGAATGGGTGGAGCCGTCGTCCGACGCCATGATCGACGTGATCGACTCGGGCACCGAGCAGCTCTTCTACCGGATCCCCGAGGCCAAGGCCGCCGACATCGATCGAGCCATCATCGCGGCGCGTACCGCGTTCGACGAGGGTCCGTGGCCGTCGCTCACCCACACCGAGCGGGCGGAGTATCTGCGCGCGTTCGGCCCGGCGTTGCAGAAGCGTGCCGACTCGCTCTCGCAACTGTGGCCGCGTGAGTCGGGCACGATCTTCTCCATGGCGAAGTACGCCGCCACGATGATGCAACGCGACTTCGACACCTACACTGGGCTCGCCGACACGTTCCCGTTCGAGGAGCCGGCCACGCCGTCGCAACCCGGTTACGGCCTGCTCGTACGCGAGCCGGTGGGCACCGTCGGCGCGATCGTGCCGTGGAACAGTCCGCACTCGTTGATCCCGCACAAGATCGGCCCGGCGCTGCTCGCAGGATGCACGGTGGTGCTGAAGATGTCTCCCGAAGCACCCGGCGCGGGCTACCTCGTTGCCGAGGCGGCCGAAGAGATCGGCCTGCCGCCCGGGGTTGTGAACGTGCTCACCGCCGACCGCGAAGTGTCGGAACTCCTCGTGCGCGACGAGCGCATCGACAAGATCACGTTTACCGGTTCCACTGCGGCGGGCCGCAAGATCGGTGCGATCGTGGGCGGGCGCATCGGCCGTCTCACGCTCGAGCTCGGCGGCAAGTCGGCCGCGGTGATCCTCGACGACGCCGACATCGAGGATGCGGCGAAGACCTTGGCGCGCGCCGAGTGCGCGATGACGGGCCAAGTGTGTTCGTCGCTCACGCGCATCGTCGTCACCCGCAAGCGTCACGACGCGATGGTGGAGGCACTCGCCGAGCGCTTCGGCCGCGTGCGAGTGGGTGACCCATTCGACGAGAACACCCAGATGGGCCCGCTCGCAGTGGAGCGCCAGCGCACGCGGGTGGAGGGCTACATCGAAAAGGGCATTGCCGAAGGGGCAACCCTCGCGGTGGGCGGCAAGCGGCCGGAGCATCTCGAGCGGGGTTGGTTCATCGAGCCGACCGTGTTCGGCAATGTCGACAACTCGTCGACGATCGCCCAGGAAGAGATTTTCGGCCCGGTGCTGAGCGTGATCCCCGCTGCCGACGAGGACGAGGCGGTACGCATTGCCAACGACACGATCTATGGCCTCAACTCCGCGGTGTTCACGCCCGACCCTGGCCGCGCTCGTGCCGTCGCGGGCAAGCTGCGGGCCGGCACCGTGGGCATGAACTCGTTCCGCACCGATTTCGGCATTGCCTTCGGCGGGTTCAAGCAGTCGGGGCTCGGCCGCGAGGGTGGTCGCGAGGGCTTGATGCACTTCCTGGAGACCAAGACGATCATCCTCACCGAGGCACCGCCGCTGTAGCGCGCCGCCACGAGGTCGCGCCTTTGCGGCGCGTGTCGAGGTGCCCTCGTGAGGTCAGTGCACCGCCACATATGTGAGGCCGCCGAACACCGCGAGGCCGAGTGTGAACCAGGCCACGTAGTCGGGTGCGCGTCCGGAGTGGAGGTCGCGCAGCACCGCCATCGGGGCATAGGCGTCGACTCGCTTGCTCCGCCACCGTGCTGTGACTGGTTGGCACGCGAGCGACACGAGCGCCAGCGCGATCGCCGCGGCGGCCTCGGCGATGCCGATGAACGTTGCACTGACGGCCGGCGCCTTCGTGCTCACGCTGATCAGGTGATCGTGCCCTGTGAGCACGGCCGCCGCATAGGCGGGCCGGTCGACGAACCGTGCTGCCGCGATCTCGACGTGGTCGGCGAGACCATGCCACAGTCCGACAACGAGCGAGAGCGCGAGCAACGCGAACGCCGGGAAGATCAGCACGAGAGGCGTGCGCTCATGTGCGGCATCGGTCTCGTGCTCCTCGTGCAACTCCGCGTACGTGTCGGCGGGATAGCGAATTCCTTCGTCGCTTCCCCAACCACCGAAGATGCGCCCAGACGCGCGGAGCACGGCACCGCCGGTGACCACGCCGCTGAAGGCCAGCAACCACGGGAGCCACCAGTAACCCGCGCCGGCGTCGTCGATCATCGACTTGCCCAGCCCGAGTGCGAACGGCGGTGCGCCCGCGAGCGCGAGGCCACTGACTATGAACAGCGCGGAGCTCGGCCACATGCGCTTGGCCCGGCCTCGGCCGCGCAGGCTCAGCTCGTCGAGTGCCCCGGTGCGGTGCAGCACGATGCCAGCCATCACGAAGAGCGCGCCCTTGATCAGGCCGTGCCCAACCACGTACACGGCCGCGCCGGCGAGCGCGTCGTGGTTCATCAGCCCGAGCCCTACGAGGATCACGCCGGCGTGGGAGATCGTCGAGAAGGCGAGCAGCCGTTTGAGGTTGTGTTGCAGGAAGCACATCATCCCGCCCACCACGATGGTGGCTGCTCCGAGCCCGAGCAGCACCAGGCCGAAGGCGTGCTGGCGCGGCACGAGGGCGCCCGAGAACATCGTCCAATAGATCCGGGCGGTTCCGTAGAGGCCGAGCTCCACCATGATCCCGGAGAAGAGCACGCATGCGGGCGTCGGCGCGACGGCGTGCGCGTCGGCGAGCCAGAAGTGGAACGGCACGATCGCAGCCTTGGTGAGCAATCCGGTGACGAGGAGCACGAGCGCCACCGCCACAGTTCCGTCGGCCGGATGACCGGCGAGCGTCTGGCCGATCAACGCGAAGTTCAATGACCCGGTGCGCGCGTAGACGAGCCCGATGCCGAGGAGCAAGGCGAAGCTGCCCGCACTGTTCACCACCGCGAAGTTGATCGCGCCTTGCATCGAGCCGGCGTCGGTCATCTTGAGGCCGGTGAGCGCATAAGCGGCAACGCTCATCAGCTCGAAGCACACGAAGAGCAAGAACAGATCTCCCGTAAGCGCGAACCCGATCATGCCGCCCTCGAAGAGCAGCATCAGCACGTGGAAGTGGCGGCTGCCAGATTCGAGGTGGCGCCACGAGAAGATGAACGCGGCGAGCGCGAGTACCCCGATGAGCAATGCGGTCGCCGCACCGATGGTGTCGACGGTGAGCGCCACGCCGATCGCGTTCCCGTGTGCCGGGCGCCAACCGCCGAACCAGTGGAGCACCCGGTGGTCGGTGGTTCGCCGCAGCAACACGGCGCACAACACGGTTGTGGCGATCGTGACGACGAGCACGTAGAGGTCGGCCACGACGCGGTGGACGATGCCGGTGAGCCCTGCAAGCACGGCGGCGCCCGCGAGCGGCACGAACATTGCAAGGGGCGCGACCGCGTCCATCTCAGCTGTGCCTTCAGCCGGCGAGGGGCTGGGGCGCGGTCGGATCGGTGGTGTTGGTGCGCTTGTGCGACTGCACGATGAACGCGAGCAGCAGTCCCGACACCGCGACGCTGATCACGAGATCGGTGAGCACCAGTGCCTGTACCACCGGATCCACGACACGGGTGGCGGACGGAACGTCCTTGAAGATCGGTGCCGAGCCGCCCTGCACGTACCCGACCTCCAACAGCAGCACATACGTGGACGCTTGCGCGATCGACAACGAGACCACCAGATGCACGAAGTGCCGGCTCGTTGCCACGCCATACAGCCCGACGAGCAAGAGCCAGGCCGCGAGCACGTACGGGAGATGATCGATCATCGTTCGCGGCGGATCTCGATCATCTGGTGGTAGATCTGCAGCGCGGCGAGCACGACGGCCGTGGCAACTGCCGGCCCGGCGATCACATTCAGCAGCGCGATCGTGCCGGCCGAGTACACAGTGCCGAGCGAGCCGGGCCCCACAATGTTGGCCAGAAAGCCGCGGCCCTCGATCAGCCCGGCCACGCCCACGCCGAGGAACGCGGTCACTGCGATCGCCTGCACGATCTCCCACGCCAAGCCGTAATGGAAGCGTTCGAAGGTTTCGTGCCTCGCCCCGATCAGCAACAGGATCGACGGCGCGGCGAGCACCACACCACCCTGGAAGCCGCCGCCGGGTGTCAGCTGCCCGTGGGCCACGATGTACAGCCCGAGCACGCCGACTGCGGCGGCGACGCTCACCGCGACGACCGAAGTTGCGCGCGAACGGCCGGTGCCGACGCGGTCGGGCGCTTCGAGCCGGGCCGGGACGATCTCTTCATCGTCGGCTTTGCGCAGCACCATCAGCATGCCGACGATGGCTGCAAGCAGCAGTAGCTCTTCGCCTGCGGTGTCGACGCCACGGACGTCCATCACCACCGTGGTCACCGCGTTCGACGCGTGCCGCAACGGCGACGCGGCCGCCACGACGCCGTTCGCGTAGCGCAACGCCGTTTGCGTGTGGTGTCCGAAGCCGTTCAGACCCGCCACACCCCACATGAGGTAGCCGAACACTCCTACCGCGCCGACGAGAAAGACCCCGCGCCGCGCCCTGGCGTTCATGGGTCGACCTCGTTGCGGCGCAGCTTCCCGAGCGCGAGCAACACCATCACCGGCCACGCCAGCATCCCGACGACGACGGCCGAAAGAACGACGTCGGGCGCTTGCAGCACGGTGAACAACAGGATCAGTGATATCGAGAATGGGGTGAGTGCGATGATCTGGTGCAGCGGATCGCGCGTGAGCACCACGACGGTGGCGAACACTGCCACCGAGAGCATCACGAGGGTTTGGACGGCCGCGGTCACTGTGCTCGTTGCCTCTGCCGCACGCGCATCACCCGCGCGGTCTGGTGCACAAGGAGCGCGTTGCCCGCACCGAGCACCAGGGCGACGAGCAATGACTTGAGCCCGCGGGTGTCGAACGCCTCCGTGGCGACAACAGCGAGCGCCACGAGCGGGGCGGTCACGACGGATGCAGGGCCGAGGTAGTGCAGCCGCGCCCACCCGTTGGGCGCGGCCCACACGCCGACCAAGGAGACGAGCGCGCCGAGCGCGGCGAGGGTCAGCAGGCAAGCGGCGGCGACGTCGCTGCCCGTCATGTCCACCATTCCAGGGCGCGGAGGTACACGAGCGTGCCGACGAACGACATGGCCGCGAACACGATTGCGAGGTCGAAGTACACGTCGCGGTCGAATCCTTCGGCGAGCAGCAGCAGCGTGATCGTGGCGAAGGTCGACGTGAGTTGCATCGCCACGACGCGGTCCATCACGGAGCCGCGCACCGTCAGGAGCCCGGCCGCCACGCCGAGCACCACGAACACCGCGGCTCCTGCGAGCCAGAGTGTGGAAGGCGCGATGGTCACGATCCGGCCAGCACGTCGGCGAGTGTGGACGCCGGCTTCGGGACGAGGAGATGCAGAGTGGCGACGCCGCGATCCTCGTCGAGGTCCACCACGTAGTGGTTCGGTGACATCGACACGAGGATCGCGACCACGGCCTGGTGGGCGTCGCGCTCGGCGCGATCTGTGATCGGCATGAACGCGACCTCGCACATCTCGCCCCTCATGGAGCGACCGCGCAACTGGCCGACGAGCGCGCGGGTCACCAGCCATGTGTCGACCACGATTCGCCGGGGGAGCGCGGCCACCCAGCGCAACCAGGCCGCGTCGAAGCGAAGCACCATCCCGTCGCGGCTGGTCGCCAGTTGCCACACGGTGGCGCCGATCACCGCGGCGATCACACCGGTCACCACCTCGTCGGGCAGAACGGTGCTCGTGAGCACCAGCCACAGCACGAGCAGCAGTACAAACCGTTGTAGCCACGCGCCAGCGCGCCATGTGCGTCCGGGCACGGCGGCGGACTACCCCTATCCCAGCCGTGTCAACCCGTCGTGTGAGCCCCTTCCGAGCGCGGTGGCGGTTCACGCGAGCGGTCGCCGGGTACGTCGGGCTCGTCCGAGTTGAGAGGAGGGCAACGTCGACACCCAGTCGCCGCATGATCCAACTGTGAACCTGCCGCACGTGCTACGTGACTACGCGTTGGTTGCCGACGGTGAGCGCGGCGCGGTGGTTGGCCCGCGCGGTGACATCGTGTGGCTCTGCTTCCCGCGGTGGGACTCCGAGCCGGTGCTCGCATCGCTGCTCGGCGGCCCCGGCGAGTACACCGTGCGCCCATCCGACACCCATTACGTGTGGGGCGGCCAGTACGACGACGACACTCTCCTCTGGCGCAGCCGGTGGATGGTGGGCGGGTCGATCGTCGAATGCGTGGAAGCGATGGACTTCCCGGGCGACTCCGAGCGGATGGTGCTCGTCCGCCAGGTGCGCGCGGTGGAAGGGCCGGCGTCGGTAGACGTGTCGCTCGCACTGCGCGCTCCCAACGGAGAGCTCGCGGGGATTCGGCCCCGGCGTCACGGCACCACCTGGGAACTCGAAACCGGTGGCACATCGATGCGTTGGACCGTTCCCGACGCCGCTCATTGGAGTCGCGGGGTGCTGACGCTGCACCTCGATCTCGAGCCAGGTACCCATGCCAACCTCGTGCTCGAGCTCTCTACCAAGCCGTTCACCACCGCGCCCCCGGACTGCGATCAAACCATCGCCGAGACGACCGAACGGTGGAGGAGCGCGGCGCGGCGGCTCCAGGGCTGTCGCGCCGAGCGCGATGCGCGCGCCGCGCTCACCCTCTTGCGCGGTTTGACCGCGTCGACCGGCGCGATGGTCGCGGCGGCGACCACCTCGCTTCCCGAGCGCGCCGACGAAGGACGCAACTACGACTACCGGTACGCGTGGATACGCGACCAGTGCTATGCCGGGCTGGCGGGCGCGCGTGCGGGCGAGGCCGGCTACGCGGTGCTCGATGACGCAGTGCGCTTCGTGTGTGAGCGGGTGCTCGACGACGGTCCTGCGTTGCGGCCGGCATACCGCGTTTCCGGTGAACCGGTGCCTCAGGAGCGCGATGCCGAGCTGCCCGGCTATCCCGGCGCGCCGCACGTGGTGTTCGGCAATCGTGCTGGAAGTCAGTTCCAACTCGATGTATTCGGTGAGGCGCTGCGACTGTGTGCCGCGGCGGCGGCCGCCGATCGCGCCGACGCCACACTCTGGCGTGCGGTCGACGTTGCAGTGGATGCGATCAAGAGTCGCTCGAGCGAGCCCGATGCCGGCGTGTGGGAACTGACACCGGCGTACTTCACGTCGAGCCGGCTGGCCTGCGTCTCCGGCTTGCGCGCGGTCGCGGCGCAGACGCCACCCGGGCCAACTGCGAATCGCTGGTTGGCGCTGGCCGACGCGATCACCGCCGACGTGGCGTCGTGGGGCGTACATCACTCGGGCCGCTGGCGGCGCGCACGCGACGACGATCGCGTCGACGCGTCGCTACTCCTCGGCGCCTTGCGCGGCGCCGTGCCGTTCAACGACCCGCGCAGCGTCGGGCTCCTGCACGCGGTGTCCCACGATCTCGTGTCGGACGGGTACGTGTATCGCTATCTCGTCGACGGCGCGCCACTCGGCGAACGCGAGGGGGCGTTCCTGATCTGCGGCTTCTGGCTGGCGCTCGCGCTCCACCAGCAGGGGCACGACGATGCCGCGGTCGCGCTGTTCGAGCGCAACCGCGCCGCGTGCGGCCCGGCGGGGATCTTCACCGAGGAGTACGACGTGCACGAACGTCAGCTCCGCGGCAACTTTCCCCAAGCATTCGTGCACGCGCTCCTCGTGGAAGCGGCCGTCACGCTGCCGCCCGACGAGTGGGGCGACAACACCGAGTGGAACGAGCACTGACGAACGCGCGGCCTGTTCGCTTCAGCCGCGAAGCGCCCGTAGCACGGCGCCGCCCACGAGACCGTACGCGACGTGCGGCACGACATCGCTGATCCAGTCGGTGACGGTCCACTGCTGTGGATCGGTGACACCCAGGAGCGTCATCGGCGCGTTCCCCGCGATGAGCGCGGCGACTGTGGTCACGATGAGCGTGGTCGGCCAGGCCTCGGTTTCCTTGGCGAGCAGCAGACCCACGACGCCGCCACTGGCCACTCCGGCCGTCGAACCGAGCATCGATCCCAGACCAGACACACGATTCGAGCGAGCGTCGCCTTGGCCGGGTATGGCGACGTGCGCGCGCCGGGCGAGTTGCTCGACGCTGTCTTCCGGCGTGGTGCTGGCCGGGCGGGCGCGCAGCACCATGTCGGCGAAGGTCGCCGCGTTCAGCGCGGTGGTGCCTGCCGCGCCGGCGGCGAGCCCGTGGAGTAAGCGAGTGGTCGCGGAGCCGGCTGCGACCGGCTGCTGGCGTAGGCGCATGGCGACGCCGATACCCGAGAGTGCCTGCGGTCAACCGGCTGCGGCGGTGTGCGATCAGCCGAGCTTGCGCAGTTCGGGGAGCAGCTCGGCTCGTGCCCAGTCGAAGAACGTGTCTTGGGCGTCGCCGCCTATCTGCACGAGTGCAATCTCGGTGAAGCCCGCGTCGGCGAACTTCTTCACCGCGCTCACATGCGCTTCGACATCGGCGCCGCACGGGATCTGTTGGGTGACATCCTCGTCGCGCACGGTGTCCGACGCAGCCGCGAAGTTGCTCGGCCCGGGAAGTTCGGCCATCACCGGCCAGCCACCGACGGACCACCGGAACTGCTCGACCGCGCGCTTGACGGCGACATCCGTGTTGGCGTCGTACGACACTGGCACTTGGCCCACCACAGGCTTGCCCTGGCCGCCCGCGTTCTCGAAATGTTCGACGAGATCGGCATCGGGCTGCACCGCGATGAGCGCGTCGTGGCGCGCCGCGATCTCGCAGCTCCGCGACCCCGATGCCGCGACGCCGATTGCCGGCGGCCGATCCGGGAGGTCCCACAGCCGCGCGTGTTCGGTCGACAGGTGCTCGCCTCGGTATGTGACCGTGTGACCGGCGAACAACTCGGTGATGATGTCGATCGCCTCCACGAGCATCTCGTGGCGCACATCGGTGGCGGGCCACGGGCGCCCGGTCACGTGCTCGTTCAGCCGCTCGCCGGCCCCGAGGCCGAGGGTGAAGCGACCGTCCGAGAGGAGCTGGATCGTCGCGGCCTTCTGCGCGACGACGGCCGGGTGGTAACGCATCGTCGGGCACGTCACATACGTCATCAGCTCCACGTGTTCGGTTGCGTGCGCGACTGCGCCCAGCACCGACCAGGTATACGGCGAATGCCCCTGCGCCTCGAGCCACGGGAAGTAGTGATCGCTCGCGGCGAGGAAGTCGAAGCCCACCTCCTCGGCGCGAACGGCATCGGCCACGAGTTGCTTGGCGCCCGACTGCTCGCCCATGAGGGTGTAACCGATGGCAACCACGTCGCTCGTCCTACGCCCGGCGCACGAAGTAGATGATCAGGACAATGAGCAAGATGAACACAAGCGTTCCGGCACCGATGTACATACGCACCCCTCTTCAGTAGGTAGAGGTAGGCCGTACCCGGCGCGGCCAACTGCGAAAACGTCGTTGCCGTACGAATGCGGCGACGTCAGCCGGCGTGTGCGGGCGGCGCGTTCTCCTTTTGCTCTTCGTACTCGGCGGGAATGTTCGGCACGAGGAGTGACAGCAACGCGCCGATCATCACGACGATCGCGGCGAACGCGATGGCCGGCCGCGCGGCTTCGGTGATGGCGTCGGTGACGATGGCTTCGACCTGCGCGGCATGCGCCGTGCTGGTGTGTGGCGGCGCGCCACCACCGATACCACTCGATACGCCGTGCACGATCTGCTCGCGTGCGGCCACCGGAATGCCAGGAGCCCGCGCGAGGTCGTGCCGCACGTGGCTCACTGCCTGCGACACGAAGATCGCGCCGATGAGGGCAATGCCGAGCGCGGTGCCGACCTGGCGCACCATTCCCGCCGCGCCGCTCGCAGAGCCGGCCTTGCGCGGTGGGATGTCGCTCAACACCACATTCGTGAGCTGGCTCGTGGCGAACCCGATACCGATGCCGTGGAGCAGGAGCCCGGGGAGCAGCGAGAGGAACGTGGTGTGGTTCGAGAACGCGATGTAATAACCCCAAATGCCTGCGCTCTCGAGGGTGAGGCCTACAGTGATCACGTACTTCGGGCCGAAGCGGTGGCTCAGACGGCCACCGATCCCGCCGCCGACGAACGCCATCGCGCCGGCGGGGAGCAGCCAGGTGCCACTACTGATCGCCGAGAGGTGCCGGCCGGCCTGCAAGAAGATCGGCAACACGAAGAAGGCACCGAACTCGCCCATTGCCAGCACGATCGTGTTGATGAGGCCGTAACGAAAGCCGCGGTGCACGAGGTCGGTGAAGTCGAACACCACTGGTCGGCCTTGGCGCACGCGCCGCAGTTCCACCATGACGAACAGCGAGAGCAGAATCACCGCGAGCAGCAGCGACACGGGCACCATCGACACGCCGCCGATGGGCCACTTCCAGCCGCCGATCTTCTGGTCGCCGATCGGTGTCCACCAGCCGTACCGCTCCGCTTCGATGATGCCGAACACGAGCGCGAGGAGGCCGAGGGTGACGGTGACCACGCCCGGTACGTCGGCGCCGGACGCGTTGTCGTCCTTCGAGTCCTTCACGAAGAAGTAGGCGGCGATGATCGCGAGCGGCGCGATGATCACGTTCACGCGGAACGCCCAGCGCCACGAGTAGTCGCTCGTGAGCACGCCACCGATGTAGGGCCCGAGCGCACCCGCCCCGCCGGCCACGGCGCCCCACACCGCGAACGCCATGCCGCGTTCACGGCCCCGGAACGTGGCCGAGATGATCGACAGCGTGGCCGGAAGCATCATCGCCGCGCCGATGCCCTCGAGGAACGACTCACCCGCGAAGAGTTGGAGCGGCGACTGCGACACCGAGGCGATGAACGAGCCGACCGCGAACAGCGCCGCGCCCACGAAAAACAGCTTGCGGCGCCCGACGATGTCGCCCAGCCGGCCGAAGCTGATCAGGAGCGACGCGAAGATCAGCGAGTAACCCGAGATCACCCACTGCAACGACGACACCTGCGTGTGGAAGTCGCGGATGATCGTGGGGACGGCAACGTTGAGGATCGTGTTGTCGAGCACGATGATGAACAACGAACTCGACAGGATGACGAGTGCGATCCAGCGCTTGGGGTCGGCGGGGCCGGCAGCTGCCCATCCGCCCGCGCCAGTCTGAGGTGGTGCCGTCGTCGAAGTCATGGATCGGGAAGTACTACCCGATCCGGCATGATGTTCCGGGAAAGGTCGGGGTACTACGTGTGGCCGAGCAGCGGAGCCGCGCCCGCACCGCGCCGCGGGAGGTCAGACGCAGAGCACCTCGTCGAGACCAGTGAGATGCAAGACCCGTTGCGCCGCGGGTGAGAGGGCGACCACACGGAACTCCCGCCCTTCATCGACGAGCGAACGCCGCGCGTTCACGAGCGCCTGCATCCCCGACGAATCGAGGAAGCTGACATCGGTGAGGTCGAGATCGATCCGGCCAGAGGTGACATCGCCGTAGCGGCGCACGTCATCCTGAAATCGCACGGCGTCGGCGAGGTCGAGCTCACCGGACACCTCGAGTGTCACCGCGCCGTCGACCTGCCGGAAATTGATGTGGTATTGGCACGCAGGCATCACCGTCGAAAATGGTGGCGTCGTGACGCGGCGTATGCAAGGCCCTGAGCACGAATTGAAGGGGCGCGGATGCATGCGGCAGCGGTTGTGTCGTGCTCAGCGCGGGTGGCGCCGCTGACTCTCGAAACGCGCGAGCAGTTCGGTGCGCCGGGCCACGGCCTCCTCGCGTTCCTTCACGAGCTGCTCACGCCGAGCGAGCAGCGCAAGGCGCTGCTCGGCGTCGATCTCGGGGGTCGGACGGAGGTAGTAACCACGGCCACTCGACGTATGGATGAGCGCCGGGCCCGTCGGTTCGAGCTTGCGCCGAAGCGCGCTGATGTGCACCTGCACCGTATTGCGGCGGGCGAGATCGAGGCCGCCGGCCTCGGCGAGCGCCTCGACGCTCACGGGCTCGTTGGGTGACGCGGTCAAGCGCGCCAACATCGCGAACTCCGTCGGAGTCAGTCGTACGCGATGGCCGCGACGTGCCACCTCGTGGGTTTTGGCATCGAGTGTGAGGTCGCCGAGCGGACCGCGTCGTAGTGCCGCGCGGCTCCTGACGAGCTGGTCGATCCTCGCATAGAGCTCCTCGATCGCGACTGGTTCGATGGCATGGTCGTCGATACGGAGCTCGACGGCCAGCAGCCGGTGCTCGACATCTCCGCGTGCGGTCACGACGAGGACAGGCAGCCGCGCCGCGACCTTCAACCAGCGAAGGGCGTCGCGCAGGTCGGCCGGCTGCGATTCCGATGCATGCACGAGTGCCACGTCGGGCCACTCGGTGCGTACCGCCGTGGGGATGGCGTTCAGCGGGCTGACGACGTGGACGGACCACGTCGTTTGGGCGCGGGCCATCAGCGCCTTCGCAGCATCATCGAGCCAGGCGCGGGCGTCGCCGGTCAACAGGAGCCGTCGGATGACTCGAATACTACGGGTATCCGTCAATCGCCTCTTCGCCATGGTCAAAGCGCAGGTCGTGGGGTAGACCGAACTCGTGCCGGCGCGCGAAATCGCCCCAGAATCGCAACGTGAAGAGGCGGGGTCCCCGCCATCGAAGGTTGTCTGCGTCGGCGCGTCGGCCGGCGGGGTGGAAGCGCTCGGTGAGCTCGTATCGGGCCTGGCTCCCGACCTGGACGCGGCGGTGGTGATCGTGCTGCACCTCTCGGCAGCGAGCCCGGGACTCCTTGCGACGATCCTTCAGCGCCGATCGCAGCTCCCGGTCGGCGCCGCCGAGGATCTGATGCCGATCCGGCGCGGCACGGTTGTGGTTGCCCAACCCGATGCGCACCTGCTCGTGCACAAGGAACATTTCCGCGTGGCGCGCGGCCCCCGCGAGAACGGTCACCGCCCTTCGATCGACGCGCTATTTCGCAGCGCCGCGGTCACGTGGGGCAGGCACAGCGTTGTTGTGGTGTTGACCGGCGCGCTCGATGACGGTGCCGCCGGCGCCGCGGCGATCGCGGCGGCGGGCGGCACCGTGATTGCGCAGGATCCGGACGATGCAACTGTGCCCGATATGCCGCGCCACGCGTGCGAGCGTGTGCCCGATGCCAAGGTCGCACCGCTTGCCGACATCCCCGAACTCATCGCCCAGGTGGTGAAGACCGTGACCGACCACGTCGCCGACGAAGCGCTCCACCCATTCGCGACTACCGAGACGGCGATCGCGGCGGGTGCACCGCCGCTCGCTCATTGGCCGGGTGATGCCGTCGCCGCCGGCCTCTCGTGCCCCGACTGCGACGGCTCGCTGTTCATGGTGCCCAGCGACGGCTATCGCTTGCGCTGCCGCGTCGGGCACGCGTGGACCTATGAGGGGCTCGCCGCGCAACACGACAGCGAGCTCGAGGCGGCACTGGCGCTCGCCGCCCGCATCATCAGCGACGACCTCACGGTCCAAGACCGGCTCGCGGAGCGCGCTCGCGATCATGAGCGCCGTTTCGCGCTCGCACGCATCGACGCACGCCGCGCCGAGGGTCGCCACCTCCTCACCGTGCTCGAAGCCATCATCCGCCGCATCGGAGATCCGCTCGCCCCGGCCGCCGAACCGTCGGAACAACCCGGATAGCGTGCGCGTCAGTGTCGGATGAGGCCTCGTCCCCTGCATTCGAGGCACTGCTTTCGTATCTGAAGGCCAGTCGCGGGTTCGATTTCACCGGGTACAAGCGGGCGTCGTTGCAGCGCCGCGTCGACCGCCGAGCACAAACGGTGGGCATCAGCGACTACGAGGAGTACCTCGACTACCTCCAGGTGCACCCCGAAGAATTCGTGTCGTTGTTCAACACGATCCTCATCAACGTCACCGGCTTCTTCCGCGATGCACCGATGTGGGCGTATCTCCAGAACGAGGTACTCCCGAAACAGCTCGAGCAGCTCCCGCACGATCGGCCGATCCGGGCGTGGAGCGCAGGCTGCGCCTCGGGCGAAGAGGCGTACACGCTCGCGATGATGCTGGCCGAGCTCCTCGGTCCCGATGAGTTCCGCCGGCGCGTGAAGGTGTACGGAACCGACGTCGACGAGGAAGACCTGCAGGCCGCGCGCCAGGCGTCGTATGCGGCGCGTGACGTCGAGCCGGTGCCCCAGCCATTGCGCGAGAAATACTTCGACCTCGTCGGCGATCGCTACGTGTTTCGCAACGATCTGCGCCGGTCGATCATCTTCGGACGCCTCGACGTACTGCACGACGCGCCCATCTCCCGCCTCGAGTTGCTCGCCTGCCGCAACACACTCATGTACTTCAACGCGGAGACGCAGGCCCAAGTGCTCGAGCGTTTCCACTTCGCGCTCAATGAGCAGGGCGTACTGGTGCTCGGCAAGGCCGAGACGCTCTTGTCGAACAGCCGGCTCTTCACACCGCTCGACCGTAAACACCGCGTGTTCCAAAAGTCGCCGAGCTTGTTGGGTCGCAGCGCGACGACACGGATCCCGATGCCCGACGCCACTGGCGCTGCGGCCGCAACGCTCGAGACCGCGGCACTCGATTCGGTGCCCGCGGCGGTCGTCGTGGTGGATCGCGACGGGCGCGTCGTGCGGGTGAACGAATGTGCGCGCACGCAGCTCGGAGTTGCACGCGCAGAGGAGGGCCGGCCGCTCCAGGATCTCGAGGTGTCGTATCGCCCCGTCGAGCTGCGGGCGCCGATCAACCAGGCCTACGAACACGGCCACCCCGTCCGCATCCCCGAGGTGCATTACGCGTACGACGGGATCGACCGTTGTTTCGACATCGAGATCGTCCCGCTGCTCGTCGACGGCTCGTACTTCGGCGTCTCTTGCATGTTCGTCGACGTGACCAAACAGCACGAGCTCCAGGCGCAGTTGCGCCAGACCAACAGCGACCTCGAGCAGGCCTACGAGGAAGTGCAGTCGACGAACGAGGAGTTGGAAACCACGAACGAGGAGCTCCAGTCGACGATCGAGGAGCTGGAGACCACGAACGAGGAGCTCCAGTCGACCAATGAAGAGCTGGAGACGATGAACGAGGAGCTCCAGTCGACCAACGACGAGCTGCACGCCGTCAATGACGAGGTGCGCGCGCGCGGCGACGAGGTCGACCAGCTCAACCAATTCCTCGAGTCGATCCTTGCGAGCCTCCGCGGCGGCGTTGTGGTGATCGACCGCGATCGGCGCGTGCGCGTGTGGAGCCAGCGGGCCTTCGACATGTGGGGCTTACGTGAGGAGGAGGTTCGCGAAGTCGACCTGCTCGATCTCGACGTGGGCCTGCCCGTGGCCGACCTACGAGAAGCCATCGACGAGTGCATGGCCCACGACGTCGAGCAGGAGAACCTCGTCGTCGAAGCCGTGACCCGGCGTGGCCGCACGGTCGAATGTCGCGTCTCGATCTCTCCACTCCGGGAGCGAGGCGTGGTGAACGGCGCCATCCTCGTGATGGACACGCGCTGACGCTTCTGGCGCCACTCGGCTCATCCCGCCGAGGTAACTCCTCCGTGGAGCGCGCGAACAGGTCTCGAACGTCCGTGTTACGACCGGCTCGGCTCGGGTAGATCGCGATGGGGACCGACGCCGCGAGGAGAGCCGTGCAGAAGACCGCATCCGATCTGTTGGTCGAACGGCTGCTGGCGTGGGGCGTCGACACCGTGTTCGGTCTGCCGGGCGACGGCATCAACGGCATCATGGAGGCGCTGCGCCGGCAGCGGGACGCGATGCGGTTCGTGCTCGTGCACCACGAGGAAGCCGCGGCGTTCATGGCGTGCGGCTATGCCAAGACGTCGGGTCGTCTCGGCGTGTGCCTGGCCACGTCGGGCCCCGGCGGGATCCACCTGTTGAACGGTCTGTACGACGCCAAGCTCGATCACATGCCCGTGCTCGCGATCACGGGCATGCAGGAGATGAATCTCCTCGGCACCGGCTACCAGCAGGAGGTGCACCTCGACCGCGTGTTCAACGACGTGGCCGAGTACAGCGTGATGGCCCTCACACCCACGCAGGTTCCGACGCTCGTCGACCTCGCGATCCGCCACTCGCTCGGCCGCCGCACCGTCTCGCATATCACTTTTCCGAACGACCTCCAGATCGCCCCGGCCGACGAAGAGCCGTACGACGGCCCGGCGCCGGCACGCGCGCCGTCGACGGCACCGGTATTCCTCGCGCCGCCGGGACGGCCGCGCGACGACGAGCTCGACCGCGCGGCTGCGGTGTTGAACGAGGGTGAGCGGGTGACGATGCTCGTGGGCGCGGGCGCCCTCGGCGCGCGCCACGAGGTGCTGGCGGTCGCCGAAGCCTTGGCGAGTCCGATCGTGAAGACGCTGCCGGGCAAAGCCGCGGTGCCCGACGACCACCTGCTCACTACGGGCGGCATCGGTCTCCTCGGCACCACCGCGTCCGAGGACGCGATGGAGGGCTGCGACACGCTGCTCATGGTCGGCACGAACTTCCCCTACACGAAGCACCTGCCCGACGCCGGTGCGGTGCGGTGCGTGCAACTCGAGGCCGACCCGATTCGCGCCGGGAATCGCATCCCCACCGAAGTGCCGATGATCGGTGATGCCGCCGAAGGCCTAGCCGCGCTGCTGCCGAAGCTCACACCCAAGACCGACCGCAGCTTCCTCACCGGCGTGCAGGATTCGATGGGGAAGTGGCGCGAGCGGATGCAAGCACTGGCGACAATCACGATCGACACGATCCAGCCGCAATACCTCATGCGCGTGATCGACGAGGTGGCGGCGGACGACGCCATCCTCACGTCGGACTCGGGCACGATCGCCACGTGGTCGGCACGCCACTTCGACATCCGCGGCAGCCGTGAGTACTACCTCTCCGGGAACCTCGCCACCATGGCGCCAGGATTGCCCTACGCGATCGCGGCCCAGTGGTTACATCCCGAACGCCAGGTGATCGCGTTCGTGGGCGACGGCGGATTCGCCATGCTCATGGCCGAGTTCGATACCGCGGTGCGCTACTCACTGCCGATCAAGGTGGTGATCAACAACAACGCATCGCTCGGCCAGATCCTGTGGGAGCAGATGGTGCTGGGCTTCCCGGAGTTCGGTGTGCGCTACACCCAGCAGCTCGACTTCGCGCAATGGGCCACCACCGCCGGCGGGTTCGGCGTGAAGGTCCGCAGCGCCGACGACCTACCGAATGCCGTGAAGAGTGCGTTCGAGCACGACGGCCCGGCGATCGTCGACGTCGACGTGAATCCTGACGAACCACCGATGCCGGCGAAGGTCACGTACGAGCAAGCGAAATCGTTCGCGCTCGCGTTCCTACGCGGCCAACCGCACAAGGCGTCGATCGCCTCGACGCTCTTCCGCGACAAGTTGCAGGAGCTGCGCCAGTGAAGCGACGGCGGCGCGGCGGAGAGATCGATCCGATCGACACGGCCGAGCGCGCGGTGGTGGGCATCGATCGCTTTCTCGTCGACGTGCGCCACGGACGCTTCGAGCGGGCACTGTGCGCGCTGACCGCAGTCGGCGCAGCGATCACCGGCGCCGAGATCTTCCTCGAGCACGACCGGGCCAGTTTCGGCAACCGCATGATGTGGTTGCCCGTGGCACTCACTCCCGCGATGAGCGCCGCGGCAATAGCGGGCTTCATGTCGAAGCCGCTGGCGAAATCGGTGCTGCCGGCGGCGTCGGCGCTCGTGGTCGCCAACTCGCTGCAAGGCCAATATCTGCACCTGCGCGGCATCGCCGAACGTCCCGGCGGTTTCGCGCTGGCGCGTTACAACTGCGAGATGGGTCCGCCCACGTTCGCGCCGTTGCTCTTCGCGCTCGTCGGGGGGATGGGCCTTCTCGCGGCGATTTTGCGTCGCGAGGACGACTGACGGTCGTGCGGAGCCGGCGCACGCCGACCGGGCCGACACCGGGCACGCACGAAGCTCGCTTCCCCGGCTTCGACGTGCTCGCGCAACGCGCCACGTGGGACGAGGTCACCGAACACGTCGTGGTGGCGCGGCTCCAGACGCGGCCGCTGCGGTTCTTCGATGAGGCCGAGGCGCTCACCGCCGGCGCGCTCTTGGATCGGCTGCTGGGTCAAGACGACGAACCGCGTGTTCCGGTGCTCGGCATGATCGACGAACGGCTCGCCGACGGCATCGGTGACGGCTACCGCTACGACGAGATGCCGGAGGACGCCGACGCGTGGCGGCGGTCGATCGCGGCGCTCGACCGCGACGCCGAGCGCGAGCACGGAGTGCCGTTCCACGCGCTTGGTCGCGGCTCGCAGATGGATGCGATCGAACGCGTGCAACAGACCGACGGCAGTTGGGCCGATCTCCCGGCCAAGCGCGTGTTCGAGCTCTGGGTTCGCTATGCGTGCGCAGCCTTTTACTCGCACCCGTGGGCGTGGAATGAGATCGGTTTTGGTGGGCCGGCCTACCCGCGCGGCTACGCGAACCTTGGAGTGGACAAGCGCGAACGGTGGGAAGCGGCTGAGGTGGACGCGAGCGACCCGGTTCCATGGTCGCAGCGGGCCGACGCCGCCAAGCGCGCCCATGCATCGCGCGAGCCGCAACCGTGAGCGCGAGCGTGCGGGATCGCAACGAATCGGCGTGGTTGCTCCCGCGCGACGGCACACGCACGAACCACGGGCTACGGCGCGACATGCGCCGCTACGCCGACAGCGACGAGGTCGACATCGCGATCGTGGGGTGCGGCGCCGGCGGCGGTGTGCTCGCTCAGCGACTGGCGCGCGCCGGTTGGAGCGTGGTGGTGTTCGACGCCGGGCCGTGGTGGGATCCCGACCGCGACTGGGTGAGCGACGAGGCCGGTTCGCAGCATCTCTACTGGACCGAGCCGCGCGTGATCAGCGGATCGAACCCCGTTGCGCTGGGGTCGAACAACTCTGGACGCGGTGTGGGCGGCTCGATGGTGCACTTCGCCGGTTACGCGCCGCGCTTTCACCCGTCGGACTTCTCGACCTTCACCGACGACGGCGTCGGCGCCGACTGGCCGATCGACTACGCCAACCTGCGCTCGTACTACTCGGACATGGAGGCGGAGCTACCGGTCGCGGGCGAGGACTGGCCCTGGGGCGACCCACATCGCTACCCCCACTCGCCGCATCCTCTCGGTGGCAACGGGCTGGTGTTCCAGCGCGGCGCGCTCGGCGCGGGGATCGACGTGAAGGTCGGTCCGGTCGCGATCACCAACGGTCGTTTCGGCAACCGCAACCACTGCATCTATCGCGGCTTCTGCCTGCAGGGTTGCAAGGTCAACGCCAAGGCCTCGCCGCTCATCACCCACGTGCCCGATGCGCTTGCCCACGGCGCCGAGATCCGCCCCGACTCGATGGTGAGCCGGGTCGAGATCGACGGGCGCGGTCGCGCCTCTGGCGTCACCTACTTCCGCGACGGCGCGGAGCATCGCCAGCGCGCCGCCGTCGTGGCGGTGTGCGGTTATTCGATCGAGACGCCGCGACTGCTCCTCAACTCGGCCTGCCGTTCGTTTCCCGACGGGATCGCCAATCACCACGGGCTGGTCGGCCGCTACGTGATGGTGCAGGGCGCCCCGCAAACCGCGGGCCGTTACGACGCCGAGGTCCGGCCGTACAAGGCGCCGCCGCCCGAAGCGTCGAGCGAGGAGTTCTACGAGACCGATCCGTCGAAGCCCTATCGCCGCGGCTTCTCGCTGCAATGTGTGTCGCCGCTGCCGATCGTGTGGGCCGAACACGTGGCTGCGCAGGGCCACTGGGGCGGCGTGCTGCGCGAGTACATGCGCGACTACGTGCACTGGGCCGTGTTCGGTGCGCTCTGTGAGCTGCTGCCGCAAGCCGACAACCGTGTGACGCTTGCTGACGAGACCGACCGGCACGGTCTGCCCGTCGCGAACTTCTCGTACAGCCTCGGCGACAACGACCGTGCGCTGATGGATGCGGCCCAGCAGAAGATGGAGGAGATCCACCACGGCGCGGGTGCCGACGAAGTGATCACCATCAAGCGCTTCGCGCACCTCGTCGGTGGCTGCCGCATGGCTGCCGACGAGCAACACGGGGTGGTGGACGGCGAGCTGCGCACGTTCGCGGTGCCGAACCTCTATCTCGTAGACGGCAGCGTGCTCCCCACACAAGGGAGCGCGAACCCGGCGCTCACGATCATGGCCCTCGCGGCCCGCGCCGCCGATCTCATGGCACCGCGCTGACATGGACACCATCACTGATGTGGAGGTGGCGTCGTACACGATCCCCACCGAGGCGCCCGAGTCCGACGGCACGCTCACGTGGGATCACACGACCGTGGTCGTCGTGCACGTGACGGCTGCGGGCGAGCGCGGTATCGGCTTCACGTACGGCCCCGGCGCGTGCGGCTCCATCGTGGATGAGGTGCTCGCTGATGTGGTGCGCGGTCGGGATCCATTCGACGTGCCCGCGGCGTGGAGCGCGATGGTGCGCGCAATACGCAACTCGGGCCGGCCGGGCGTGTGTTCGATGGCGATCGCGGCCGTCGACATCGCCCTCTGGGATCTCCACGCGAAGCTGCTCGGCCTCCCGCTGGTGCGCCTGCTCGGCGCCGCGCGCGACAGCGTGCCGCTCTACGGCAGTGGCGGCTTCACCTCGCTCTCGGAGTGCGACCTTGTCGATCAGCTCGGCTCGTGGGTGGCCGGCGGCTTCGAGCGGGTGAAGATGAAGATCGGCACACGGTGGGGACGCGACGAGGAGGCCGATCTTCGTCGCGTCGCGCTCGTGCGCGAGGCGATTGGCGGCGGGCCCGCACTGTTCGTGGACGCCAACGGCGGCTACTCCGCGAAGCAGAGCGTGCGGCTCGCTCGGCGATTCGAGCTCTCGGGCGTGTCGTGGTTCGAGGAACCGGTCTCATCTGACGACCTCAGCGGCCTGGCGCGGATCCGCGACGCGATCTCCATCGACGTGGCCGCGGGCGAGTACGGCTACGACCTCGCCTACTTCGCACGCATGTGTGCGGCCGGCGCGGTCGACGTGCTGCAAGCCGACGTGAGTCGCTGCGCCGGCATCACGGAGTGGCGGCGCGCCGCCGCAGTGGCCGCGGCGCACGGGTTGGAGATATCGGGACACTGCGCGCCCTCGCTGCACGCGCACGTCGCCGCGGCCACACCGAACCTGGCCCACGTCGAGTATTTCGCCGACCACGCACGCGTCGACCGAATACTCTTCGACGGTGTGCTCGACCCCGTGAACGGCGCGCTGCATATCGACCCGTCGCGGCCGGGCATCGGGCTCGAGTTGAAAGAACGTGATGCCCAGCGCTTCGCGACCTGACCAGCGGCGTTCGTTTTCGGGTGGCGCGTTTGAGGGAATACCTGGTCACGACCCATTGGTCGACGAACGGAGGCGACGCCATGCCCGGCACGCGCGCGAACGTCAAGAACGAGAAGCAGTACGAGGCGCTGAAAGACAAGGGGATGTCAAAGTCGCGCGCGGCGCGAATCGCGAACTCCCCGCAGGCGTCGAAGCACGGCGGTGAGAAGTCCGGCAGCGGTGGGGACGCCAAGCAGGGCGGCACCACAGCGCAGCACAAGGCCGCCGGCCGCAAGGGCGGGAAGGCCGCGGCCAAGAAGCGCTGAGAGTTCACGCGCGCTCGTTCGTAATGGCTGCACCCACGGCAACTCGTGCGCTCGCGGCGCTCGGTCGAGCCGCCGCGGGATGCACCGAGTGCCCGCTCTACGAGCGGGCGACGCAGACCGTCTTCGGCGAAGGACCGGTCGACGCGCGCATCGTGATGCTCGGTGAGCAGCCCGGTGACCACGAAGACCGTGAAGGTCACGTGTTCATCGGTCCGGCCGGTCACCTTCTCGACCAGGCGCTCGGCGACGCCGGTCTCGACCGAAGCGCGATCTACCTCAGCAACGTGGTGAAGCACTTCAAGTGGACACCGTCACCGCGTTCCGACAAGGTACGCATCCACGCCAAGCCGAACCGGCGCGAGGCCGCAGCGTGCGAGCACTGGTGGCGCAGCGAGTTGGACGTCGTGCGTCCGAGTGTGGTGGGTGCGCTCGGCGCCGTGGCTGCCCAGGCGGTGCACGGCAGCGCGTTCAAGCTCACGCAACACCGCGGTGAGCCGATTCTCGTCGGCGACGCCACAGTCGTCGCAACCTTTCACCCATCCGCAGTGCTGCGCGCCCGGGAACGGCGGCGCGAGATGTACACCGAACTGGTCGACGACCTCGCCCGCATCGCCGAGCTCGCGGGCTGAACGCATCTTCAGTACCCGTGCAGCCTCGGTTTCCGGCGGTCGGCGACGGGTAGGTGCGTGGGATACCGAAGCTGCCGCCTGGCGTGCGGCCTTCGTCGCCGAGGAGAGGAGCGCAGGGATGCGCGCAGTCGTCTGGAATGGGCCTCACGACATGGATGTCGAAGAGGTCGAGGACGTTCGCATGGACGAGCCCACCGACGCCGTGTTGCGGCTCACGACTACGGCAATCTGTGGCAGCGATCTCCACATGTACGAAGGCCGCGCACCAGGGGAGTCCGGAACGATCTTCGGGCACGAGAACCTCGGCGTGATCGAGGAGGTCGGGCCCGCGGTGCGCACCATCAAAGCGGGCGATCGCGTGGTGCTGCCGTTCAACATCGCGTGCGGCTACTGCTTCAACTGCGAGCGCGGCTACACCAGCGCCTGTCTCACCACGAACCCGCACAGCCACTCCGGTGGCTACGGCTACAGCGGTATGGGTGGCCACCGTGGCGGTCAGGCGGAGTACGTGCGCGTCCCATACGCCGATTTCAACTGCCTGAAGCTCCCCGGCGAGCCCAACGACAACCTCGAAGACGACTTCGTGCTCCTCGCCGACATTTTTCCCACCGGCTATGAGGCGACGGTGCAGGCGAACGTGCGCACGGGTGACAGCGTCGCGATCTTCGGTGCGGGTCCTGTCGGTCTGCTCGCGGCGCTGAGCGCGCAGTTGCGCGGCGCATCGGAGATCTACGTCGTCGACGCCGTCGGCGATCGCTTGGACCTGGCTGCCAAGATCGACGGCGTCACGCCCGTCGACCTGCACGACGGTGATCCCGTCGAGCAGATTCTCGATCTGCGCGCGCCGTACCGCGCGTTGCAGAACCTGCGCCCGGGCAATGGCGACAAGATGCCCGGCGTGATGTGCGGCATCGACGCCGTCGGTTACGAAGGGTGGGACCGCGACGCGATCGGCGAGCGCCAGAACCCGGCGCGCGTGTTCGAGGACGTCGTCAACATCACGAATCCCACCGGCAGCGTCAGCCTCATCGGCGTGTACTTCCCCGAGGACCCTGGCGGCGTCGACGAAAACGCCAAGCATGGCCGCTTCACCCTGCCGCTCGGCCTGGCCTGGAACAAGGGCCTGTCGATCGGGATGGGCCAGGCGCGCGTGAAGCAATACAACGAGTACCTGCGCAGCGTGATCACCACGGGTCGGGCGCGGCCGAGCCTCATCGTGAGCCATCGCCTGCCGCTCGAAGCGGCGCCGGACGCCTACGAGAAGTTCGACCGGCGGATCGACGGCTACACGAAGGTGTTGCTCAAGCCCGAAATGCGCGCCGCGTGAACCGGCCCAGCGAGTTGCGCGCGCCGAACGATCGCTCCCGACACGATTGGACGAAATCATGACCACATCCACCGAGCCCACCGACGTCACGCAGTTGCTCGAGAGCCAGCACGAGCAGGTGAAGGCATTGTTCGCCAAGATCGGCGACGGGAGAGGGGCCAACGCGGCTGACGACTTCTGCGAGCTCCGCCGCATGCTCGCGGTGCACGAGACCGCCGAGGAAGAAGTGGTGTACCCCGCCCTGAGGAAGACGGGCACCGACGGCGAACGCGTCGCCGACGCTCGGCTCGCCGAAGAAGCCGAGGCCAAGGAAGCGCTGCAGAAGCTCGAGTCGATCGATCCGAAGGACGCGGCTTTCGCGGCGCAGATTCAGGCGCTCGGCAAAGCCGCCACTGCGCACGCCGAGGCCGAAGAGCGCGAGGTGTTCCCCCGAATTCGGGCCGCGGCGTCGCCCGAGACGCTTGCGACGATGGGCAAGGCGCTCCAGCGAGCCGAGGCCGCGGCGCCCACCCATCCGCACCCGCATGCGCCCGGTAGCGAAAGCGCGCCCGGCAACCTGATGGCCGGCCCGTTCCTTTCGATCGTCGATCGCGTGCGTGACGCGATGCGGTCGAAGTAACGACGCTCAGCGGCGCCGGCTCGTGCGGGCCGGCGGCGCCGAGCCCGCGGTCTGACCGCCGTCGATCACGAATTCACCGCCGGTGATGAACGACGCGTGATCGGACACGAGGAACAGCACGAGCTCGGCGATGTCGGAGGGCAGCCCGGCGCGGCCGAGTGGCGTGCGGGCGAGGCGGTCCAACATCGCCGGATCGTCGTCCTGCACGGTCATCGGTGTGATCACCGGACCCGGCAGTACCGCGTTCACACGTATGCCGTCGTTCGAGAGTTCGAGCGCGGCAACGCGAGTGAGTCCGCGCAACGCCCACTTCGACGATCCGTAGGAACCGATGCCGGCGTAGGCGGTGACGGCGGCGGTCGACAGCGTGTTCACGATCGCACCCGCTCGCGCGGCGCGCAGGTGGGGGAGTGCTGCCTTCATGCCGAGAAACGCACCGAGGCAGTTGACGCGCCACACTCGTTCGAAGTCGGCTTCGTCCTCGTCGGCGATGCTCGAGAACCGCAGGATGCCGGCGTTGTTCACGAGGATGTCGAGGCGGCCGAAGCGTTCGACACCGCCCTCGACGGCAGCGCGCCACGAGTCGTGGCTCGTGATGTCGAGCGTGCACGCGTGCACGGTGTCGGGCAGTTCGGTCTGGAGCTCGGCGACGTCGTCGAGCACGTCGCCCGCGATGATGCGGGCTCCGGCCGCGGCCAACCGCGTGGCGATCGCTCGCCCTTGCCCGCGTGCGGCGCCCGTGACCAGGGCGACGCGGCCGCTCAGGTCGATGCCTGCGGTCACAGTGTTCGCGGATACATCGGTGTCTGCCATCCATTGAGCCTCGCGTGAATGGGCGGTGGTGTGGCAAGACGGGGCCGAGTGCCGTCGCGGTCAGCTCGTCGAGCGCACCCATGACGTGAACACCACGATGGCGTCGACGACGGCTGCGAACCGGATCGACGGGAACCGATCGAAGTTGTGCTGCGCACCCGGCAGCTCGGCGTACACCACGGGTGCCCGAGTGTGGGTTCGCAACGCCGCGACGAATTCGCGCGCTCCGTTCACATGGGTCATCGCGTCGTGAGTGCCGTGGACCACGAGGAACGGCGGCGCGCCGGTGTGCACGAAGTCGCAGGGCGACGACGGCGTTTCGGCCGCGGCCGGTGCGGGGCCGTAGTAGCCGTACAGCGTGATCGCCGCGGCCACCGACGTGTCGGCCGACTCGAAGCCGGGCTGGAAGCGCGCGTCGTTCGGGGTGAGGGCGCACATCGCGGCGAGGTGCGCGCCGGCCGAGCCGCCGGCCACGAACACCATGTGGCGATCCACGCCGAGCTCGTCGGCGTGGCCACGGATCCAGGCAATCGCGCGCTTGGCGTCGACGAGCGGGTCGGGGTACTTGCCGGCGCGGCTCAGGCGGTAGTTCGCGCTCACGCAGATCCAGCCGCCGGCCACAAGGCGGTCGATGAGCGGCCGGGCCTCGCGGCTCTTCCGGCCACTGAAAAAACCGCCGGGGTGGAAGTAGAGAAACACCGGGCTCGCACCGCTGTGCGATCGGTTGCGGTAGATGTCAAGAAGGTTGAAGCGGCCCTCGGGACCGTAGGAGATGTCGCGGTTGCGTTGCACCGCGCGCGGCGTGATGCGTAGCGGCGCAATCAGAACCTCGGCCGCGCGCCGGACGCGTGCGGCCGCCGGGCGCGGCACACCGAGTCCCAAGCCCGATGTGAGGGCCGCGTCGAGCGCAGGCCGCGCTGCGAGCGCACGCCGCACCACCGCAGCCTCCGCGACCACTGCGCCGGCGGCGATGGCCAACCCGAACCAGCCCACCGGTGTACCGATGTCGCCTTGAGCGACGGCGAGAAGTGTCGTGGCCGCGAGCCAATACACCACCGGAAACGGCAGTTCGTTGGCGATCGACTCCACGACGAAGGCCGGTGTGGCGCGTGGGCCGCGGCTCGGGCGGGGCCAGAGCGCGAGCATCGGCGCGACCGCGGCCACGGCGGTGCTGAACAGATAGCCAAAAGGCATACCGCGCGTACTACCCGTTCAGGCGTTGCCTCGCGAGTGTTCGGAAAGCGATGAACTCGTCTGCGCCGGCGACCACGCTGCCACCCGACGAGTCAGCGCCGGCTACGACCTTTGGTCGGCCACCGCGCGAGCCAGGGCCTCGGCAGCTGCCAGCGTGATCCGGCTGATCCGCACGTTGTCGCCGTCGCTCACGGTCGCGACATCACCGAAGCCGCGCCGACCGAGCGCGTATTGGAGTGCTTCGTCGGGCGCCGACGTGTCGTCGAAATGATCGCCACCGAGGAGGCGCGCAAGGTGCCGCGCGCCCTGGCCCGTGATGGTGACGGCGCTGTCGCGACCGCCGACCTTGACGCCGACCACGCGGGTCGGCACTGCCCGTAGACCCGCGACGAAGCGCGGCAGAGGCCCTGATTCCATGAGATTGCCCGTTCGGTATGCCGTCGTGAGCGACTCGTGCGCCCGTTCCTGTCCCTCTATCGGCACAACGGCTGCCAGAACCTGAGGCGAACCGCGTAGCGAGGTCGAGAATTTTCGAGCGATCCGACGACACGATGACGAAAGCCGGTGTGGTCGATCGCGGTGGAAGCGCGATGGCTTCAGCCCGCGCGGCCCGTGGCCGATGAGCAGACGCAATGACGGTCCTGGGCGGCGACCGCAAGGCTGAGACGCGCGTCTGTGAGGGCGACGCGGCTGAGGTTGCGGAGCTGCGCGCGCAGAATGATCGGCTCCGCGAGCGAGTCTCGTTCCTGGAGTACGAGCTCGATCGAAACGCCGATCAGTCGCGCGCCGATGTAGGTGCAGCCGCTGCGGCGCCGCCCAGTGCACCGCGCGCCGATCCGCTCACGGGTCTGGCCACTCGGGACGTTCTCGTCGAGCGTCTCGACCATTGCATCGCTCGCAGCCGGCGTACAGAGGAACACTTCGCGCTCCTGTTCTGCGACCTCGATGGCTTCAAGTTCGTGAACGACTTGTACGGCCACGAGGTCGGCGACGCGGTGTTGGTGGAGGTATCGGCGCGGCTCGAACGCACGGTGCGGCCGTACGACACCGTCGCCCGGTTCGGCGGCGACGAATTCGTGATCCTGCTCGAAGGCCAGCACAGCTCGAGCGACGCGCCGGTGATCGCGCAGCGCCTGGTCGACGAGATGTCATCCCCGATCATCTTTGGAGACTGTGTCGCGTCGGTAGGCATCAGCATCGGCGTGGCCGACTCGTCGCAAGAGACGGCGTCGAGTGACGAGCTGATCGCGCGAGCCGACGCCGCGATGTACGAGGCCAAGCGGGCGGGCAAGCATCGCGTCGCGCAGTTCGGTCGCGACCTGGATCGACGCCTCAGTGATCGGCGCGAACTGAGCAGCGATCTGCGGCGCGCCCTGGACGACGGTCAGCTCGTGCTGTTGTACCGGCCGGTGGTGTCGCTCGACGACGGCCAGGTCGCGAGCGTCGAGGCGAGCCTGCGTTGGAACCATCCCACGCGAGGCATGCTCGGGCCGGACGTGTTCCTACCCATCGCCTACGCCACCGGTTTGATCGAACATCTCGACGAATGGATTCTCTCCACGGCGGCCACCGACATGGCGCGCTGGCGCGTTTCGAATCCTGGCCTCATCGGGTGGGTGACGCTCTCGACCCGTCTGCTGATCGGTGTGGACGGCGCCGACCGCATCGGCTCGATCCTCGAGGCGGCCAACGCCGAACAGCACAGTGTGGGGATCGAGATCGACGAGGCGTCCCTGCAGTCGAACTACGCCAACGCTGCGAATGCGCTCGTGGAGTTGGCGCACCACAAGGTGCTGATCGCGCTCGACAATTTCGCCGGCCAGCTCACCGTCCGTCAGCTCCATGCGATCGTGCCCCACACCGTGAAGCTGCATCGCGACTTCATGGCCCAGCTGGGAAGAGACCCGCGTGCGGCGGCCGAAGTGCGCAGCATCACGGGGATGACGCGTCCGCTCGGGATCGCAACGGTCGCCAAGGGTGTGGACACTCCCGAGCAGCTCGCCGCCGTGATCGCGCTGAACTGCGATCACGCGCAGGGCGCAGTGACCGGCGAAGCGCGGCCATGGAGCGAGCTCGACCTCGCCTCCGCCGCCCCGAAGTGGGGCGTGTAACCCGACTGACGGCTTCCGACGGCGACTTTTCGCCCGTGAGTTCCCGTAGAGGGAGCTGGATGGCGAAAAGTCGGTCGATCGCAGCGTTGCAGCCACTCGTACGTGTCGTGCGGGTTCGCGCCATGATGGGCTCCAGCTTCCACTGCTTCGCCACCCCATCCGCTCGAAGGAGCAACGCATTGGACCCCATCAAGATCGGCTGGCTCGGCTCGTGCCTCGACGGGCCTGGCGGCGGCTACGACAAGATCCACCGGTTGGCGTTCGACGAGGCGGTGGAGTCGGGCCTGCTCGATCGTCCGTACGAGTTCGTGTTGCACGGCGAGAACGGCTTGCCGAACGGCTCGGCCAAGAACGCCACCGACGGTTTCAAGTATCTCGTCGACGAGGGCTGCATCGGCGTGGCCGGCGCCTACAGCTCCGACAACGCGATCACGGTGGCGCCACTCGCCAACGAGCTGCAGGTACCGCTGATCTCGTGGGCAGGTACCGAGCGGTTGTACGGCGACTACTGCTTCCGACTCGGCAATGGCGACTGCGGCGGCGATGCCACGCTCGTCGTCGGCTGGCTCGTCAAGCACGGCTACAAGCGCGTCGCGGTGTTGAGCGAGATCTCGCCCAACGGCGAGGAGTACTTCCGTTTCTTCCGCCAGGCGTGTCGCCGTCGCGGCGTGAGCATCGCCGCGGTGGAGACCGTGAGCCAGACTCCCGAGAACCTCACCGAGAACCTCGACAACCTGCGGCAGGTGAATCCCGACGCGCTCGTGTACATGGGTTACGGGATGCTGGCGGCGAGGGGGCTGCTGAAACAAGCGCTCGACGCGCTGGCCTGGGATCCGCCGCGCATCATGGGTACGTCGTTCATGTTCTATTTGATGGGCTTCGAACTCTTCGAGGGATGGGTGGGCATCGACCAGCTCGATCCGTCGAACGCGTTGGTGCAGAAGTTCCTCGATCGCTTCGTGGCCAAGCACGGCAGCCCGCCGCCGATGTGGCCGAACGCGATCCCGGTGCTGGCGTACGACACCGCGCGTGTGCTCACCGAAGGGCTGTTCCGCGCGCCGATCCTCAGCGGACCGGGGCTGAAGACGGGGCTCGAGTCGATCCGCTTCCTACCGAGCGCGACGGGTGGCGCTCGCACCCACATCGCCTGCGCGCCCTATGAACACGGCATGTTTCGTGGCGACTGGCTCCTCTACGGACGGGTGCACAACGGCAAGCTCGAGTTCGAGGGACTCTTCGAACCGTGGGAGTAGACGACGCCGAAGCGCGCACGGCCGCGCCCACGATCGCGGTCGGCCTCGTCGGCCTCGGCAACATGGGCATGCCGATCGCGCGGCGCATTGCCGCGGCGGGCTTCGGTCTGCACGCGTTCGCGCGCCGACCCGAGGTGATTGCCGAGGCGCGCGATCTCGGTGCCTCGACGGCCGACTCGCTTGCCGCGCTCGCCCAGGCATCCGACGTGGTGATCGTCAACGTGTTCGACGACGACCAGCTGCGCGAGGTGACGCTGGGCGACGGGCTGGTTGCTCACATGCTACCCGGTGCGGTGCTCGTGAACCACGCGACGGTGCGACCGGCGACAATGGACGCGATCGCGGCGGCCACGCGACCGCGCGGCATCGCGCTGCTCGACTGTGCCATGAGTGGCGGCCCCGACGACATCGCCGCAGGCCGGCTCGTGCTGCTCGTGGGTGGCGACGCCGACACGCTCGAGACGGTGCGGCCCGTGTTTGCGAGCTACAGCACGCCGATCGTGCACGTGGCCGGCGTGGGCGACGCGCAGAAGGTGAAGCTGCTCAACAACGTGCTGTTCGCCGCGCAGGTGGCCTTCGCAGTAGGCATCGAGCGTTGCGCGATCGCGTTCGGGATGGAACCGGTGCCGGTGATGCAGGCGATCAGCGCGTGCAGCGGCAACAGCTATGCGCTCGGCGTGAGCACGATGGCCGGCTCGGCCGTGCGGCTCGCCGACGCCGCGCGCCGGTGGATGGAGAAGGACGTGGAGCAGGGCGCGTCGGTGGCGGCCGAGCTCGGCGTGGATCTCGGCTCGATCCTCACGGTCGCAAGGGAGATGTGACGCGGCGGTGGCGCAGCGGGTGGTGTTCCCCGAACCGCATCGTGTCGCACTCGAGGAGTTCGAGTGCGACCCCCTCGATCGCGGCAGCGTGCGCGTACGCACCGAGTGGTCGCTGATCAGCACGGGCACCGAAGGCATCGCGCTGCATCAACTGTTCGCACCCGGCACCCACTGGGCCGACTACGTGCGCTATCCGTTCACGCCCGGCTACGCGGCCGTGGGCACGATCACCGAACTGGGCGACGGCGTGGAGGATCTCGCCGTCGGCGAGCGGGTGGCCGCGCGCGTCGGTCACGCGTCTGAGCACGTGGTGCCGGCAGCGTTGTGTACGCGGGTACCCGACGCGATTGCGGCTGACAATGCCTGCTGGTTTGCGCTCGCCAAGATCGCGTTGATGGGCCAGCGCGCGGCCAACTACCGGATCGGCGACAGCGTGGCGATCATCGGCGCCGGACCCGTCGGTCAGATGTCGGTGCGTTGGGCAGTCGCCGCGGGCGCGCGACACGTGGTTGCCATCGACGGCGACGCTCCTCGGCTGGAGCACGCCAGTCGCGGTGGCGCGACCGCGGTGGTCGACGCGGCATTGCCGGAGGGCCACGACGCGGTGGTAGCGGCATGCGGCGGCTCGCGGCCGCGCGTGGTGATCGACTGCACCGGCCACGCCGGCGTGTTGCAGCACGCGCTGCCGCTCGCCGCGGATCGTGGGCGTGTGGTGCTGCTGGGCGACACCGGCCACCCCGGCGAGCAGCGCCTCACACCCGATGTGATCACGCGCGGAGTGCAGGTGCACGGCGCCCACGACAACCACAGCATGTGGACGCGGCGCTGGGACGGCGACCGAGCGCTGCACGAGTTGTTCTTCGAACTCGTCGGCGAGGACGCTTCGCGCTCGACGGTCTGCACACGCACACGTTCTCGCCTGCCGATTGCGAGGCGGCGTACGCGCTGCTCGGTGGCGCGGCGCGGGCCGAGACGATGGGTGTGCTGTTCGACTGGACTGCGCCGGCGTGACCGGGTGACCGCGTGACAACGTGACACAGAGAGGGGAGCGGCGAAGGTGAATGTGGTCGTGGTGCTGCTCGACAGTCTGAACCGGCACATGCTCGGCAGCTACGGCGGCACCGAGTTCGACACGCCGAACCTCGACCGCTTCGCGCGCGAGCGCGCGGTGCGCTTCACGCGTCACGTCACGGGTTCGTTGCCGTGCATGCCGGCGCGCCACGACATCCTGTGCGGCTCGCTCGATTTTTTGTGGCGCCCGTGGGGATCGATCGAACTCTGGGACGAGCCGATCACCGCGAGCCTGCGGCGTGCCGGTGTGACCACGATGCTCGTGTCGGATCATCCGCACCTGTTCGAAGCGGGCGGTGAGAACTACCACTGCGAGTTCACCGGGTGGGACTACGTGCGCGGGCACGAAGGCGATCCGTGGCGCACGTTCCCCGACCCGTCGTGGATCGGTGCGCCCGCGCTCCCGGCGAGCAATGGTGGGTGGTTCTGGGAGCGTTCGGGTGCGCGCGAGTTCCCGGAGCGCGCCTACGACCGGTCGCGCACGTTCTTCCGCGCCGAAGCCGACTTTCCCGGGCCGAAGACGATGACCGCGGCGGCCGACTGGTTGCGCCGCGCCACGCCACATCACGACCGTTGGCTGCTGTTCGTCGACGAGTTCGACCCGCACGAACCGTTCGACACGCCGCGCCCGTGGGCCGATCGCTACGACCACGAATGGGACGACGCGCAGGATGGGGAGCGGCTGATCTGGCCGCCCTACGACGTCGGCGCAGTGGGGTCGGGCCGATTGAGCGAGCGCGAAGGCCGCCACATTCGCGCGAACTACGGCTCCAAGCTCAGCATGATCGACCACTGGTTCGGCGAGATCGTGGCGGCCCTCGACGACGGCGACCTGTGGGACTCGACCGCGGTGATCGTGTGCACCGATCACGGTCACTACCTCGGCGAGAAGGACATCTGGGGCAAGCCTGGAGTGATGCAGTACGAGACGCTCGGGCACACCCCGCTGCTTGTCCACTGGCCAGGCGTTGCCGGTGGCACCACCTGCGACGCGCTGAGCACGGCTGTCGACCTGCACGCGACCATCGCCGACGCGTTCGGCGTGGATCCCTCGGCGCCCGTGCCAGATGCGCACGCGTCGCCGTTGCATGGGCGTTCACTGCAACCGCTGCTCACCGGCGAACGCACAAGCGTGCGCGAATGGGCGCTCGGTGGCGTGTACGGCAACTGGGTGCAGGTCACCGACGGCCGCCGCAAGTACGCGCGGGGCGCGGCCGTCGACAACTTCCCACTGTCGATGTGGTCGAACCGTTGGTCGACGATGCCGGTCCACGGGATCGACGAGGCGCTGCTGCTGCCGCGCCCCGACCGGCGGGCGCGCCTCGACTTCATGCCCGGCTCCGAGATCCCGGTGATCCGCCAGCCGTTCGCGCCCGGTGATCGCCTGCCGTTCTGGGTGGGTTCGGGGTGCGTCGACGCGCACCATCTCTACGACGTTGCTGTGGATCCCTCCGAGGACGAAGACCTGGTCGGCACCCGCGTCGAGGACGAGATGATCGAGCTCTTGCGCGCCGCGCTCGACGAGGTGCACGCACCCGACGAGCAGTACGCCCGCCTCGGCCTGCATTGACGGGCTGGGCCCCGTGCGGTGTCACGCCCTAGGTTGCGTGACCTATGAGTGACAGCGTTACGTCGACGAGCGCGACGATCACGTTCCCTTACAAGCGGTCGCTCGGTCCGGTGATGAGCGCGTTCATGACGGCGCTCACCGAGCAGCGACTGCTCGGCATCCGCAGCGGCGACCGCGTGATCTGCCCGCCGCGCGAATGGGACCCTGATACCGCGGCCGACCTGAGCGACACCGATCTCGTGGAGGTCGGCCCGGCCGGCACCGTCGAGTCGTGGTGCTGGGTGGCCACGCCGAGCAGCCAGCATCCACTCGACCATCCATTTGCGTTCGCCACGATCAAGCTCGACGGCGCCGACACCGGGTTGCTGCATGCAGTGGACGCCGGCTCGATCGACGCGATGAGCACAGGCATGCGGGTGGCGCCGCGCTGGCGAGGCGAGCGCAAGGGCCACATCACCGATGTCGAGGCGTTCGTTCCTGGCGAGTCGGCCGAGGGCGGCGGAGGTGAGAGTGCCGCCGAGCCGGTGACGATGATGGAGTACAACGCCGCGATCACCTACACCACGCCGATCACGCCGAACGAGGTACGGGCCGCGGCGGCGAACGCGGAAGGACGTTTCCTCGGGTTGCGTTGCCCGACCTGTGAGCGCATCTACCTCGGTGGCCGCGGCTATTGCCCGGTTGACTCGTTGCCGCTCGGCGAGGAGCACGAGGTCGACCTGCCGCAGCGTGGAACGGTCACGAACTTCACGATCATCACGCCGATCCAGTATCCCGGCCAGACCGAGACCGACCCGTTCGCTCGCGTGCACGTGCTGCTCGACGGCGTGGAGGTGGTGGTGCCGTACCAGGCACTGCTCGACGTGCCCGTCGGCGACGTGCGCATCGGCATGCGAGTGGCGGCGATGTGGGGCGACCAACCGCAGTCGTCAGGTTGGACTGCGGTGAACCTCGAAGGCTGGATGCCCACGGGCGAGCCCGATGACGACGACCCGAACCTCGCGAACAGGATCTGCTGATGGCTGCACGCGCGCGTACGAGCGACGACATCGCGATCATCGGCTGGAACATCTCGCCGATGGTGCGCAAGACCGACAAGACCGAGGCGCAGATGCTCCTCGAGGCGATCACGGGCGCGGTCGGCGACGCCGGCATCACCCGCCGGGAGGTCGACTTCACCTGCGCCGGCAGCTGCGACTACGTGGCCGGCCAGGCGTTCTCGTTCGTGCAGAACATCGACGCGGTAGGTGCATGGCCGCCGAAGCGCGACTCGCACGTGGAGATGGACGGCACGTGGGCGCTCTACGAAGCGTGGGTGCGGTTGCTGCTCGGCGACATCGACGTAGCGCTGGCCACGGGGTCGGGCCGGTCGTCGACCGCCGACCCGAACCTCATCTACCCGGCCGAGATGGATCCCTACTACCTCGCCCCGCTCGGCACCGATGCGATGAGCTTCGCGGCGCTGCAGGCGCGCGCCCTCATCGACAGTGGGGCAGTGACCGAGCGGCAGATGGCCGACATCGCAGTGCGGGCGCGCCGCGACGCCAAGGGCAGCGACTACGCGCAAGTGTCGGGCGACTTCGACGCCGACGCGCTGCTCGCCACCGACTACGTGCGCGCACCGCTGCGCAAACACGACCTGCCGCCGATCACCGACGGCGCCTGCGCGGTGGTGATCGCCCGGGCCGACAAGGCGCGTGAGCTGTGCGAGAACCCGGTGTGGATCACCGGCTTCGCGCACTGTTCCGAGCTGCACTACCCGGGCATGCGCGACCTGCGACGCGCCGACGCGATCACCAGCGCGGCCAAAGCCGCTGGTGTCGAAGAGGCGCCGGTGGAGGTGGCTGAGATCCAGACTGCGTTCACGCACGAGGAACCGCTGGTGTCGAGCGCGTTGGGCCTCGGCGCCGATACCGCGATCAACCCGTCGGGTGGCCCGCTTGCGGCGAACCCGATCATGGCCACCGGACTCGTTCGCGTCGCCGAGGCGGCGCGGGCGGTGCGCGACGGCGGCAAGCACCGCACGCTCGCGCACTCCACATCGGGACCGTGCCTGCAACAGAACATCGTGTGCGTGATGGAAGGCAGCGACTGATGGCTCATCAACCCTGCGCGATCGTCGGCATCGGCCAGACGCAGCACAAGAGTCGGCGCTGGGACGTGTCGCTCGGCGGCATGGTGCGCGAGGCCGCACGGCGCGCGCTCGACGACGCCGAGATGGACTGGTCGGACATCGACGCCGTCGTCATCGGCAAGGCGCCCGACCTCTTCGAGGGCGTGATGAAGCCCGAGCTGTATCTCACCGACGCGCTCGGTGCCACGGGCAAGCCGATGTTCCGCGTGCACACCGCCGGTTCGGTCGGCGGCACCACGGGCATCGTCGCGTCGCACCTTGTGGAGTCGGGCCGCCACACGCGCGTGCTGGCCGTCGGCTACCAGAAGCAGTCGGAGGGCAACGCCCAGTTCGCGCTCGGCTCGGGCAAGGGCGCGTCGCTCGGTGCAGGTGGTGCGTTCGCGCCCTACATGCGCGGCTACATCCAGCGCAGCGGTTCGCCGCTCGACGTCGGTCCGATGGTTGCGGTGAAGGACCGCAAGAACGCGCTGAAGAACCCGTACGCGCACCTTCGCATCGAGGACATCTCGCTCGAGAAGGTGAAGAGCTCACCGATGATGTGGGATCCGGTGCGCTACCTCGAGTCGTGCCCGTCGTCCGACGGTGCCGCCGCGGTCGTGTTCACCGACGAAGCCGGCGGTCGTGCCGCGGCTGCTGCCGGGCGCGCGCCTGCGTGGATCCTCGCCAGCGCGGTGCGCTCGGAGCCTTCGCAGTTCCCCGGCCGCGACCCGGTGCGGCCCCAAGGCGCGGTGGACTGCGCGGCCGACATCTACAGCCAGGCCGGCATCACCAACCCGCGTGAGCAACTCGACTGCGCCGAGCTCTACGTGCCGTTCAGCTGGTACGAGCCGATGTGGCTCGAAGCGCACGGCATCGCCGAGGTCAACGGCGGGTGGAAGATGGTGGAGAGCGGCGAGACCGCGCTCGACGGCGACTTCCCGGTGAACATGTCGGGCGGCGTGCTGTCGTCGAACCCGATCGGCGCGTCGGGCCTGCTCCGCTTCGCCGAGGCGGCCATGCAGGTGCGCGGCACGGCGGGGGAACACCAGGTCGACGGAGCCAAGGTCGCGATCGCGCAGGCCTACGGCGCGGCCGCGCAGTACTTCGCGATGTGGATCGTCGCCAGCTCGCTCGACCCCTTCGCCAACTGACTTCGCCGGTGGTCCCATCTACTCCGGGAATTCCCGGAGTTGATGGAACCACGCCGGCCGCCTACCTTCTTGGGCGGCGGACCTTTCGGACATAGGGGCGGTTGCGATGAAACGGGTGCAGATCGGGCTGGGACTGGTGCTGCTCGTGGGCACATTGGCGATGGCCATCGGGCCCGCCGCGGGCGCCGGCGAGACCGGCGGTGCCGCGGCCGCGGCGCGCTGGCAAGCCTCGATCGCGAGCGTGCCGCTTCCGGGGGGCGGCTGCTTCAGCGCGTCGTACCCGTCGCTCGCCTGGCACGCGACGCCATGCGCGACGGCGCCGAACATTCCGTTCGCGCCTGGGCCGCACGCGGTGGGCGATGGTCACGACTACTCGGCTGTGTCGTCGGGGCTGGTGAGCAAGGCGACGGGTTCGTTCGTGGGTGTGAGCCCGAAGCTCACCGAGACGGGGCAGTACAACCACCAAGGCTCGCAGCTCGCGAACGTGTTCTCGCTGCAGCTGAACACGCAGTTCTTCACCACGCCCACCTGCGCCAAGAGCGGCACGCCGTCGAAGTGCCTCGGCTGGCAGCAATTCGTGTACGACTCCGCGGCCAACTACGTGTTCATGCAGTACTGGCTCATCGACTACAACGCCAAGTGCCCCACCGGCGGCTGGATGACCTTCGGCGTCGACTGCTACCGCAACAGCAGCGCGGTGCCGTTCTCGGGTGCCTCGCTCAAAGCGGCCGACCTCGCCACGGTGAAGCTCACCGGATCGGCGGTGAAGAACGGCAAGGACATGTTGCAGTTCTCGAACAAGGGGCACGCCACCGCGGTGAGCGGGCTCGACAGCGTGGTGAACCTTGCCCTGAAATGGAACACCGCGGAGTTCGACATCTTCGGTGACGGCGGCGGTGGCCAGGCGAACCTCAGCGCCAAGTCGTCGCTCTCGGCCCAGGTCGCGCTCACGGGCGCGAGCAAGGCCGCGCCGAAGTGCGTGAAGGAAGGCTTCACCGCCGAGACGAACAACCTCAACCTTGCGCACACCCCGGCGATCACGAGCGCGCCGAGCCCCACGATGCGCTCGACTCAATCGAACGGACCCGCGACCACCGCGAGCTGCGCGACCGCCGCGTAAACCTTCGAGGTCAGATTCCGGGGAACACGGCGCGCAGGCCGTCGAGCGCGGATCGATCGCCTTGCACGTCGCTGGGCGTGTGGTCGGGGTCGAGGCGGCCGTACACGAGCCTGATGAAGGCTTCCGCGGGAAGCGTGATGTCGGGCGTTCCCTCGGCGCCTGCGGACAAAGAGGCGGCGGCGGCATCCACAGTGACGGTGAAGGTGCGCGACGGCGCAGTGGTTGCGACGGTCACCGTGCGAGGTGAGCCAGCGGGCTTCGCCGCGAAGCGGCCGATCAGCTCCAGGTTGTCGACCACCTGCTCGGTGCCGTCGGCCGCCAGCGTCGCACTGGGGTCGAGCGCGACGGCGATGTCCCATTCGTGGAGCAGGTGTTCGTTGAGCCGCATGCCCACGATCTGGTCGAAGCCGAGCTGCATCGGCCCGAGCGCAACCTGGATGGAACCGCGCTGCTCGGGTGTCAGTGCTTCAAGCCGTTCGACGCATACGGCATCGACGCTCAGCGAATCCGATGCTTGATCTTCGGGCGACTTGGCGTTCCACTCGTCCCACACGCTCTGGTTGAAGCCATCGGGCGCGCTCTGCCCTGCGACGGCGTCGTCGACGTTGCGCGTCATGATCACCGCGCCGGAACCGAGGTGTGAGAGCACGTCGGCGATCGTCCACTCAGTTGGGTAGGCGTGGCGGCGCACATCGGCACCGAGCGGGCGCACGAGTGCCGCCAAACGTTCGACCGATGATCGCAGTGCGTCGAGCCTGGCTGTCATGAACGAACCTCGATTCCGGTATTGCGGGTCTATTTCGGTGCGAAGTGCTGGCCCGCGTCGAGGCGGATGCACGAACCGTTGAGCATCGGCGTCTCGACGATGGCAACCGCGAGCCGCGCGTACTCCTCGGGCCGGCCCATGCGCTTCGGGAACGCCGCGTCCTTGGTGAGCGCGGCCGCGAACTCGTCGGGGATGCCCTTGGTGAGACCGGTGCCGAACAGGCTCGGCGCGATCGCCATCACGCGCACACCCACACCGCCGAGGTCGCGCGCCATGGTGAGAGCCATACCCACGATGCCGGCCTTGGCCGCGGTGTACGCCACTTGGCCGATCTGGCCTTCGAACGCGGCGATCGACGCGGTGTTGATCATCACGCCGCGCTCGTCGTCTTCGGGCTCGTTGCGCGCCATGTGCGCGGCCTGCAACCGGTTGAGGTTGAACGTGGCGATCAGGTTCAGGTCGATCACGCGGCGGAAGTCGTCGAGCGGGTGCGGACCCTCTTTGGTGAGCGTGCGCTTGGCGATGCCGCCGCCGGCAGTGTTCACCGCGATGTGCAGGCCGCCGAGCGTGTCGACGGCTTCCTGCAGGGCGAGTTCGGCGCCTTCGAAGTCGGTGACGTCGACCGGGTGGAACGTGCCGCCGAGCGCTTCGGCCACCTCGGTGCCCGCCGACGCAGCAAGGTCGAGGATCGCCACCGACGCGCCGCGCTCGTGCAGCATCTCGGCCGTGGCCCTGGCCATTCCCGACGCGCCGCCCACGACGACAGCTTTCTTTCCATCGATTTTCATCTCTTACCTCTTGTTCGCTTCGCTCACGGGCCGGTGGGCCTTCCCTCGCTGCGCGCTCGCTGTCGGACCTTGATGGTTCGTTCACGCTCGGCTGGCAATTTCTACTCAGCCGGGAGGCGCGTTGCGGAATCAGCCGCGGGCCTTGTAGGCCTCCATCACGGGCGCCAGCTCGTCGGGTGTGCAGCCGTGCATGATCACCGCGTCGCAACCGAGATCGAGCTGGTGGCGTACGGCTGCGGCGCACTGCTCGGGCGTGCCGGTGGCCGACGGCGCGAGCCACTCGTCGGGAATCAGCTCGGCCACGTGCTCGAGCTGACTCGCGGTGGCGGCCGTGTCGAGACCGGGAACCGACTTCACCACGTCGTCGGCGAGGAAGCGGGCGAGCGCTGCCGGATCCCAGCCGTTCGTGCGCACGAGGAGGTCGCCGTAGCCCTGGAGATACGTGCCGAGCCGGCCAACCGTCTTCATCAAGCGCGCGTCTTCGGGCAAATGGTCGCCAACGGTCGCGAAGCACGACCACACGCGCACCGACGCGGGATCGCGGCCGGCACGCTCGGCGGCTTCCTCCACTGTGTTGACCGCGCGCGCCGTCGTCTCGTCGGTGAAGTAGGTGTGCAACACCACGTCGTCGAAGCAACGGCCTCCGAGCGCGAGCGAGTGCGGGCCGAAGGCGACGAGGCACATCGGTAGGTACTCGTCGAGCGTGGTGTCGAGATGCAGCACTGGGAACTTCCCGGCCGGGCCGTCGTGCCCGAAGATCACCTCGCCGCGGAACAGGCGGCGCATCAGACCCGCGAAGTCCTCCATCTGCGCGGTGGTGATGCGCGGGATGCCGAACGCGTCCTGCAACGGCGTGATACCCCGCCCGATCCCGAGCACGAAACGGCCGTTCGTGAGGCTCTGCATCGTGCGAGCGAGTCCCGCAGTCACGATTGGATGGCGCGTGTTGTGGTTGGTTGCCGCGGTGGCGATACGGATGCGCTCGCTCACTGCGCCGGCCGCCCCGCTCAGCGCGCCCGCTTCCTTCTTGTTGTAGCGCTCCGAGATGAACACGGTCCCGAAGCCGAGCGCCTCGCCTCGGCGCACCTCGTCGACCAACTCCCGCGACGATTGCGGCTGACCGGCCAGCGTGTAGAAGCCGAGCTCCTCGCGCACGTCGGTCATGGGCGCACCGTACTCGGCTGATCGTTTGCTGATTACGCTCGCCCGATGGCTGGAGATGCGTGCGTGCTGCTCGACGTGGCCGACGGCGTGGCCACGATCACGTTGCACCGTCCCGACGTGCGCAACGCGTTCGGTGCCGGGATGGGGGAGGCGCTGGCCGAGGCGTACTGGCACTGCGACACCACCGACGCGATTCGCGCGGTGGTGCTCACCGGCACGCCTCCCGCGTTCTGCGCAGGTGCCGACATGTCGAGCGGTGGCGAGACGTTCGCCCAGCACGAGGAGGGCGGGTTCAGTGCCGCCGCAGTGAGGATGCCGGCGTGGGAGGTGCGCAAGCCGGTGATCGCGGCGGTGAACGGTCACGCCATCGGAGTGGGGTTGACGCTCGCGCTGCAGTGCGACATCCGGATCTTCGCGGCCAAGGCCAAGTACGGAGTGGTGCAAGTGCGGCGCGGCGTGATGGGCGACGCGTACTCGCACTACACGTTGCCCCGTCTCGCAGGGACGGCTGCCGCGGCCGACATCCTGCTCACGGGGCGCATGTTCGACGGCAAGGAGGCGCTCAATCTCGGCCTCTGCAGCCGCGTGTTGCCGAACACCTACGTGTTGCCCGCGGCGCTGGAGATCGCGACCGATATCGCGCTGAATACTGCGCCGCTGTCGGTCGCCGCGAGCAAGCGATTGCTGTGGGACAGCTGGAAGCTCAGCCCGGCCGAGGTCGAGGCGCGCGAAACCGCCGATCACCACGTGCTGATGGAGCACCCTGACGCGCGCGAAGGCGTGATGGCGTTCCTCGAGCGGCGCCCGCCCCGCTGGACCGGCCGCGCCAGCGAGTGGCTCGAATGACAGACGGGGTGGCGATCGGCCGCCCGAGCTTCCGCGGCGCCGCGAGGCGCGTGTGGCGTCGCGCGTCAGGTGGTGGCGAGGACGATGAAGGCGTCGACGTCGACCCGCGGGTGCTTGGCGGTCGCCAGCACCTTGATCACGAGCTTGTGCGCGCCCGACGCCACCTGCACGACATCAACCACCTCCGCGGTCTTCGTGGCGGCGGCGTTGGTACTCACGCTTACCGGTGCGCCGGAGTCGAGTTGTACGGTGGCCGTGCCGCGCGTGGTGCCGAGCGTCGACACCCATGCAACCTGCGCGCCGGTGAATGTGAACGTCGCGGTCTTGCCGGCCACGTTCGCGTAGTCGACATTTCCGCCGTTGGCGCCCGAGACGGCTTGGCGCGTCCAACCGGCCGAGTACTTCACGGTGCTCGCGTTCTCCTGCACCACCGACAGCTTGTAGCTGGGGCCCGCCTTGATGAGGCTCGAGTTTCCGGCGTTGTCGGTCGCCGTCACCCTGTACTTGTAGCTGTGGCCGGGCGCGAGTTGGAGGGCCACGGCCGTCGCCGCCGTGGTGGTGACCCTGGTGAATGCGCCGCCGTCGGTGCTCTGGCCGAGCACGTAGTGGTTGACGCCGCTGGTGGCGTCGGTTCCGCTCCACTGGACCGTCACCGGGATCTTGGCGCTGATCGGACCCGCGTGGTTCGTGAGCTTCATCGTGGGTGCCGCGGTGATCGTGGGCGCGACCGTGTCGTAACACAGTGGGCCGTCGGTGACGTCGCCCGATTGCAGACCCATGTTGTCCCACGCCTGCACGTTCAGCGTGCCACATCCTTGTCCCACATCGGACAGGTAGACCGAGCCGAAGGTGGCGTTCACGAACTCCGGTCCGCTGTAGAACGAGTTCCCCGCCCCCGGCGTCGACTCGCTCGTGGGATCGCCAGGATTGGAGTTCCAGGCGTCACTGAATCCTGCGATCCCGCTCGGCGGACGACCGCCACCGGTGTCGGCGACCGCAATGCCCGCGAGCTGATCGGTGTTGTACCAGTGCGACGGCGTCGGCCCGGAGAACGTCACCGACGGACGGCCGTCGTCAGCGAACAGGTGCCAGTTGAACCCCC
>DASXZO010000034.1:0-1704 GCA_036501845.1 Acidimicrobiia bacterium
ACACGACGCACTTACGGGTTGAGGTCGCGGGCGACGAGGTCGCGGAACAGGTTGGCTACCTGCGTGCTCACCGGGCCGGGTGCGGCCGGCAGCGCCTTGCCGTCGAGCTTGGTGATCGCCTGCACCTCGCGTGTTGACGACGAGAGGAAGGCTTCGTCGGCGCGTGCGAGCGCGTCGATCGGCACGTCGCGTTCGTCGACGCGCATGCCGGCATCGCGCGCCACGTCGAGCACGATGCCGCGCGTCACGCCGAGCAGGCAGCCGGCCGACGGCGGGGGCGTGACGAGTTCGCCGTCGAACACGGCGAACACATTTGACCCGGTCGCTTCACACAGATTGCCACTCGTGTTGGCGAACAGGGCTTCGGACGCGCCGCGCGCCTCGGCGTACGCGAGCGCGCGCACGTTGGCCGCGTACGACAGTGTCTTCAACCCCGCAGTGGCGGAGTGCTCGTTGCGCGTCCATGGGCACACGACGGCTTCGGCGGTGGGCGCCGCAGGAGTGAACGGCACGACCACCACCACGATGGTGGGCGACGCAGGAACGCGGCTCGATCCGGGTGGCCCCTCGCCCGCAGTGACCGTGATGCGCAATCGGGCGTCGGAGAGCTTGTTGGCGTCGAGCACCGCGTGGCCCGCCTTGCGCACCACGTCATACGAGGGCGGCTCGATCCCGAGCGCGCGCGCCGACGTGGCGAGCCGTTCGTAGTGGCGTGTGAACGCGAACGGCGTACCGCTGTACACGCGCAGGGTCTCGAACACACCGTCGCCGACGGTGAGGCCGCGGTCGAGCGGCGACACGCGCGCCGCCTCGATCGGCACCAGTTCGCCGTCGAGCCACACGATCATCGCGATGCGCCGATCATCTCGCCCGACGTCTCGTACGCGCCTGCCGCGTCGAGCAATCGCGCCGCCTTGAGGCAGCTCTCGTGCCACTCGCCCGCAGCCGTGGAGTCGGCGACGATCCCGCCGCCCACGCCGAGATCGGTGCCGTGCTCCGACACCACGAACGTGCGGATGCCCACTGCGAGATCGGCGCGTGCAGCCGCGCTGTCGATCCACCCGATCGCTCCGCAGTAGTAGCCGCGGCGCACCGGCTCGAGCGCGTCGATGATCTGCATCACGCGGGGCTTCGGCGCACCAGTGATCGACGCGGGCGGAAACGTGGCTCGCACCACATCGCCGAGCGAGGCGGTGTCGCGCAATCGGCCGCGCACGGTGCTCACGAGGTGCGCGAGCCCGGGATGGTGTTCCAGCGCGACCAGCTCGGCCACGCGCACGCTTCCGAGGTCGCACACGCGGCCGAGGTCGTTGCGCGCCATGTCGACGATCATCACGTGCTCGGCCAGGTCTTTGCTGCTCGCCATGAGGCGCTCGGCCGAGGCGTGTGTGCCTTTGATGGGACGGGTCTCGACGCCGCCGTTGTCGACGCGCAGGAAGCGCTCAGGCGACGCGCTCACCAGGGTGACGCCGTCGAGCTCGACGAGCGCGGCGTGCGGCGCGGGATTTCGATCCAAAAGCGCCGCGAACAACGCGCGCGGATCGGCGCGCCGGCGCGTGCTCAACCGCCGCGTGAGATTCACCTGGTAGCAGTCGCCCGCGCGCAAGTGCTCGATCACGCTCGCAACCGCGACCGCGTGCTCGTGACGCGACAGCGACGACACCATCCCCCCAAGCGCACTCTGAGCCACGGGCGTCGTCTGAC
>DASXZO010000035.1:0-7050 GCA_036501845.1 Acidimicrobiia bacterium
GGGGTCGCAGGACGCCCGTGTCTAAGGTGGGAAGCGATGCTCGGTGTGGTGCTGGTCCTGCTCGCAATGTTCTTGATCGGACCGATCGCGGTGTTCCTCGGCGGCGCGATCTGGAGCGCGCTGTTCGGCTGGGCAGTGGGCGACAGCGTGACGCCGGCCGACGACGCGAGCGCGACTACGGCGTAGCCGCGGCGGCTCGACGCGTCGCTCCGAACAGATAGCCCACCGAGCGCACGGTCTGGATGAGGCTGGCGTGCTCTTCGCCCAGCTTCGCTCGTAACCGCCGCACGTGCACGTCGACGGTGCGCGCGCCGCCGTAGTACTCGTAACCCCACACTCGTGAGAGCAGTTGCTCACGCGTGAACACCTTGCCCGGATGGGTCACGAAGAACTTGAGGAGCTCGTACTCCATGTAGGTGAGGTCGAGCGGGCGATCGCTGATCATCGCCTGGTACGTCTCGAAGTTGAGCACGACCTCGCCATAGGCGCCGAGCTGCGGGTCGGTGCCGTGCCCGGCGCGAAAACGCAAGTGCCGCAGTCGCGCCTCGAGCTCGCGCGGCTGAAAGGGGTCGAGGCAGAAGTCGTCGAAGAGGTCTTCGCGGTGTTCGAGCTCGAGTAGCTGCCCGCCGCTGATGAGCAGCAGCACGGCCTCGAGCTTGGCGTCGCCGCGGCGCAGCGATCGGCACAGGCCGAATGCGCCTTCGGGATCGTCGACGGCCACCACCACCGCGCCGGCCCAGCCGTCGGCCGGTTCTTCGGCCATGGCCACCGACGAGTTGGCCACGGCCTTCCACGGTGTTCCTGCGAGGTCGAGTGTTTGCGCGAGGTGGGGCGGGGGCGGATCGGGATACACGAGGAGAGGCCGCACTGCGGCACTCGTCCCGCCCACCGGGAACGTGTTCATGGCCCTAGAGCTCCCGCAGGAAGCGGGTCAGCTCCCACGGCGTGATCTGCAGCTTGTACTCGTCCCACTCGGCGCGTTTGTTGCGCAGGAAGTATTCGAACACGTGGTCACCGAGCGTCTCGGCCATGAGCTCGGAGTCGGCCATCGCCTCGATGGCTTCGTCGAGCGATGTCGGCAGTTCGCCGATGCCTTCTGCCGCGCGCTCGTCGGGCGTCATCTCGTAGATGTTGTTCGTGGCCTCGGGCGGCAGTTGATAGTTCTGCTCGATGCCGCGTATTCCTGCGGCGAGCATCGCCGAGAACGCGAGGTACGGATTGCACGCTGGATCCGGCGCGCGGTACTCGATGCGCGTGGCGTCGCCCGCGTGCTCCTGCTTCGCGGGCGGCACGCGCACGAGTGCCGAACGGTTGTTGCGCGCCCAGCACACGAACACGGGCGCTTCGTAACCGGTGACGAGCCGCTTGTAGCTGTTCACCCACTGGTTCGTGATCGCGGTCATCTCGCGGCCGTGCCGCAGCAGGCCGGCGATGAACGACTCGCCCACCTTCGACAGCCCGTATTCGGTGTTCGGTTCGTGGAACGCGTTGGCCTCGCCGTCGAACAGCGACAGGTGAGTGTGCATGCCCGATCCGAACGCGCCCGCGATCGGCTTGGGCATGAAGGTGGCGTGCACGCCGTGCAGCCGCGCGACTTCGCGTACCACGAGCCGGAACGTCATCACGTCGTCGGCCATCGAGAGCGCGTCCTTGTAGCGCAGGTCGATCTCGTGCTGGCTCGGACCGTTCTCGTGGAACGAATACTCGACGGGGATGCCCATTTGCTCGAGCGTGATGATCGTCTGCTTGCGCAGCTCACTCGCGATGTCTTGCGTGGTGAGGTCGAAGAAGCCGCCTTGATCGAGCGGCGTGACCTCGGTTTCGCTGCGGAAGTAGAAGTACTCCATCTCGGGCGACACGAAGAACGTGAACCCGCGCTCGTGAGCCTTGGCCAGGTTGCGCTTCAGCACCTGCCGCGGGTCGCCGGCGAACGGCGTGCCGTCGAAGTGCGTGATGTCGCAGAACATGCGGCCGACGGCGTTCTCGTTGCCGCGCCACGGAAGCAGCTCGAAGGTGTTGGCGTCGGGCCGGGCCAGCATGTCGGATTCCTGCACGCGGGTGTAGCCCTCGATCGCCGAGCCGTCGAACGTCATGCCCTCTTCGAGCGCGGTCTCGAGCTCGGCCGGAGTGATCGAGAACGACTTCAGCTTGCCGAGCACATCGGTGAACCACAGGCGCACGAAGCGCACGCCGCGCTCTTCCACCGTCCGCAGCACGTATTCAGACTGGCGTTCCATCTCGCCACGATACGGACCCGCGGCATGCGCGCAAGGGTCGAAATCGGGCGTCCGGCGCTGGTTCACAGTGCGTTCACAATCAAGCAACGGGCGCGACATGCCTGGTCGCGAGCCTGAAATCGCTGAATCGGGGTGGTGGCGGCGACGGCTCCGCCTCGACACGCAGGGATGGGTGCGGCTTAGGCTCCCGACGACGGAGGGCGGGCAGATCCACCGCATCCGTCGTTATCCGTCTTTCCCTGTCACGTCGTCGTCGCAACGGCTGATGTATCGAAGGAGACAACACGGTGGTGTACCGCGCTGAGTACATCTGGATGGACGGCACCGAGCCGACCGCCAAGCTTCGCAGCAAGACCAAGATCCTGCCTGACGGCGCGGAGCTGCCGATCTGGGGCTTCGACGGGAGCTCCACGAACCAGGCAACGGGCGACAAGTCCGACTGCGTGTTGCGCCCGGTGTGGTCGTGTCCCGACCCGATCCGCGGTGGCGACGACGTGCTCGTGATGGCCGAGGTGCTCTTCGTCGACATGACGCCGCACCCGAGCAACACACGCGCCGCGTGTGAGGCCGTCGCCAAGAAGTACGCCGACCAAGAACCGTTGTTCGGCCTGGAGCAGGAGTACACGTTCTTCAAGGACGGTCGCCCCTACGGCTTCCCCACGTCGGGCTTCCCGTCGCCGCAGGGCGGCTACTACTGCGGTGTCGGCGCCGACGAGATCTTCGGGCGCGACATCGTGGAGGCCCACACCGACGCGTGTATCGAATCGGGCATCGCGATCTCGGGCACCAATGCCGAGGTGATGATCGGTCAGTGGGAGTTCCAGGTGGGCCCACTCGCTCCGCTCGCGGTGGCCGACCAGTTGTGCGTGTCGCGCTGGCTGCTCTACCGCATCGGCGAGGACTACGACGTGATGGTCACGCTCGCGGCCAAGCCCGTGAAGGGCGATTGGAACGGCGCCGGCTGCCACACGAACTTCTCCACCAAGGCGATGCGCGAAGACGGTGGTTGGGACAAGATCATCGCCGGCTGCGAGGCGCTCGGGAAGAAGACCGCGCTGCACATCGCGAACTACGGCTACGACATCGAGAGCCGCCTCACCGGTGAGCACGAGACCCAGCGCTACGACCAGTTCAGCTACGGCGTGAGCGACCGCGGTGCGTCGGTGCGTATCCCGTGGCAGTGCGAGATCGACAAGAAGGGTTACCTCGAGGACCGGCGCCCCAACGCCAACTGCGACCCCTACGTGGTGACGCGCCTCATGGTCGACACGATCTGCAGCGCCCTGGTGTAACGCCGCGCGGCTTGTCGTCCGCGCTCGATTCTCGGTGCAGTAGGCCCGTCCCGGCGGGGCTGCTGCGCCGAGTTCGCGTTCTGCGGCATTATCAGTGTCGTGGTTGTCGATCTCACCGTCGCCGCGACGCCTGGCTACTTCGCGACGATGGGCGCCGAGCACCTGTGGCTGCGCCGCCGCGACGCGCGCAATGGCGTGCCGATCGGGTCGACGCCGGCCGATTACACCAAGCCCGACACGCTCGCCAGCCTGAGCATGGGTGTGGGCAGCCTTGTGGCGCCGATGCTGCTCGCGAAGGTGCTCGAGCCGTTCGTGCCGGGCAAGGGTCGTTTCGGCAAGGCGCTCCTGCGCACCGCGGTCGGTGCCGCCGCGGTCACCACTGCGGCCGACGTGGTGGTGCGCCGGGCGCGCCGGCGCGGGCGCCGCGGCCGCGCCGTCGAGGCCGCAGAACAGGTTGCGTCAGTGGGTGGCGTGGTGGCGGTAGCGAGCGGCGGTCTGGCGATCACCACCGCGTGGGCGTCGCTCACGCAGATCGACGCGCTGTGGAAGCGGCGATTCGTGCGCGATCTCGGCTCGGGACCGCTGGCCGTGGGTGCCGCGATCCTCGGATGGGACTTCATCTACTACTGGAACCATCGGTTCATGCACGAGAGCCGGTACCTGTGGGCGGTGCACGTGGTGCACCATTCGAGCGAGCACTACAACCTGTCGACCGCGTTGCGTCAGCCGGTCGCCGACCCGCTCGGCACGTACGCGCCGTACGGGCTGCTGTCGCTGTTCGGCGTGCGCCCGGAGCTCGTCAAGTTCGCGCGCGACGTCAACTTGCTCTACCAATACTGGATCCACACTGACACGGTGCGCAGCATCGGGCCCTTCGAAGAAGCCTTGAACACGCCGTCGCACCACCGTGTGCATCACGGCAGCAACCGGAAGTACATCGACCGCAACCACGGCAGCATCCTCATCATCTGGGACAAGTTGTTCGGCACGTTCCAGCGCGAGGAGGAGCCCGTGGTGTACGGGCTCACCAAGAACCTCGGCACGTATTCGCCGTGGCGCGTGGCCTCCCATGAGCACGTGGAGATGTTGCGCGACGTGGCGCACAGCACCACATGGCGCGATCGCGTGTCGTTCGTGGTGCGCGGACCCGGTTGGGCGTACGCGCGGCATGCCGAACGTGATGGCAGGCCGCACGCCGGCGACGAGGTCGCGCCGCCGGAGCTCGTCACTGCAGGTGCTTGAGCTTCTCGGGGTTGAGCACCGACCAGATGCGGTGGATCAGCCCGTCCGCGCCGAGCTCCATGAGCAGCACGATGTCGGGGCGGCCGTCGATGCGCAACACCACGCCCGGACTGGTGTTCACGCGCACGAACTCGAGCTCGGAGCGCGGGTCCATGCGCTTGGTGATGTTCACGAGGAGGCGCGACACGCGATGCGGGCCCACCACTGGGCGCCGTCCTGCGTGGCGTGCCGGTCCACCGTCGTCGAGTTGCACCACGTCGGGCGCGAGCAGCGCCATCACGGCGGGAATGTCGCCTTCGGTGAGAGCGGGGAGGAGCCGCACGAACATGGCTTGTTCTTCCTCGACCGTCGCGCGCCGTTGGCCGGTCGCGGGCGCGGCCGTCTCGCTGTGCAGCTTGCGGCGAGTGCGGCTCGCGATCTGGCGGCACGCCGACGGCGACTTGTCGACTGCTGCGGCCACTTCGTCGAAGTCGAACCCGAACACGTCGTGCAGCAGCAGCACGGCGCGCGCGGTGGGGTCGAGCGCGTCGAGCATCACGAGGAACGCGAACGTCAGCGAGTCGGCGAGCTCGGCGCGCTGTTCGGGATCGCCGCTCGCGGCGGCGGTCGGTGCGTCACCGAGCGCGCCCGTCACCAGCGGCTCGGGCAGGTACGGGCCCACGTAGTGCTCGCGCCGCGCCTGGGCCGAGCGGGCGCGGTCGATCGCGAGGTTGGTGATCGTGCGCACGAGCCACGCCTCGGGGCTCTCGATGTGGTCGCGCGGCGCACGCTGCCACCGCAGCCACGCCTCCTGGCAGAGGTCTTCGGCGTCGGCGACGCTGCCGGTCATGCGGTAGGCCACGTCGAACAAGCGCGGCCGCGCGCTCACGAACACCGCGTCGTCGGTGTTCGCAGTCATGCGCGCGCTGCGGACGCAGCAGATGATGCAACGCGTGCGGCGCTCAGGCCGGCAGTGCGAGCACTCGCGAGCGCGGCGTCGGCGAGGAGGCCGTCGGGCCCAACCCAGTCGCCGGCCACGAACACGCCGTCGAGGTCGGGCACGCGCGAAGTCGGTCGCGCAACACCGGGAAGCGGACGGCCGTACGACACCACCAGGCTGCGATTGAAGTGCTCGGCCACCACCTCGTCGCGCCAGCCCGGCTGCGCATCGTCGAGCAGGCCTTCGAGCTCGGCGCGCAGCGCGGCCGGATCCTCGCTGGCGTCGACTCCGTAGCGCATCACGTGCAGCACCTCGCCACCCTCGGGCGCGAGCGCGGCCGAGGGGGTGTGCACCGAGAGGTACAGGGGGTCCTCGACACCGAACACCACGCGACGCTCGGGCACCGGTAACGCGCGCATGCCGAGGTCGAGCGTGGCCGCGTGGATCGGCTGCTCGGTGACCGCCCAGCCGTGCACGGCCGCGCTCGCGCCATTGAGCAGCTCGTCGGCATGCGTGGACCCCCCTGCCGCGATCACCACCGCGTCTGCGTCGTGCGGCGCGTCAGCGGTGGTGATCCGCAGCGATCCCGACGGCGTGCGCTCGACCGCGCTGACCTTGGCGCCCGCAACGATCTTCACGCCCGCCCGTTCGGCCGCGACACGAAGACCGTCGACGAGCTGTTGCCAGCCACCGTCGAGGTAGAGCACACCGTCGGAGAGCGCCGACACCACCTGAGGTACGGCGGCTTCAGCCGCGAAGTTGTCGAGGTCGGCGCAGTAGGTGGCGACGCGTGTGACCATCGTGAACAGGGCGCGGGCGTCGGGGTTCGACACCTGTTCGTCGATCCACTGCGCCATCGACTTGCCGCGCGCGTCGTGGCGAGCCATGCGCTTGGGGTTGCCCACCGCGAGCCCGAGCTGCACCTTCGAGCGCACGCCCACGAGCTTCGACTTGAACAGGTCGGCTGGCGTGCCGGGAAGGAGTCCCAGCTGCCCGCGCAGGCGCCCGTAACCGCGCAACGGTGGCTTCTTGCCGCGCGGCTCGATGCCGAAACCGCGGAGCACCTCGATGCCGAGGCAGCCCGCGTAGAGCGCGTGCGGTCCCTGGTTGAACAGGAACCCACCTTCCACGGCGCTGGTGCGGGCGCGCCCGCCCTCGTGGGGCCGCGCCTCGAACATCGTGACGTCGGCACCGGTACCGGCGGCTGTCGCGGCGGCGGCCATGCCGGCCAGCCCGCCGCCGATCACTGCGACCCTGCGTTCGCTCATCGGATGCTCCTCTCGCATGCGTACTCAACCACCAGACGAGGTACCAACCCACTCTGTGACACCCAAGCACCACGGGCGTCCTGGGACCCCGA